>JBMFXG010000123.1:0-8306 GCA_049964535.1 Acidimicrobiales bacterium
GGCTGCGTTACTTGGCGTCAACATGGGTCCATCGTTGTTGGTTACCGGATCCCTTGCATCGATTCTGTGGCTCTCCTTAGCCTCGGAGGTCGGAGTGAAGATTCGAGCGATGAGATTCGCTACAATCGCCGTTAGGGTATCGGTACCGTGTTTCATACTTGGATTGTTAACTCTCACAGTCTCGATGTCGGTTCACCTATGAACCGACGTTGGTAGCGGAGCGCCGATGCGGATAGCTAAGTTTTTCTTGCGAGCCTCAAGAGAGGTAGTGGTGCTTGGTGTACTGCTTGCGCTGGGTCTTGCCCTCTTGGTTCCGGCGTTCTACAACTTTACCCTTCTCAAAGAGCCTGGGACACTCTCGGCGAAGCTGCAGTTGCGAACACTCGGTGCTCCTTCGAACATCTATGCCAGCAACGGAAGCTTGCTCTACACCATCGGCGATGGCCAGTTCATAGCACCGGTCACGCTCGACCAAGTGCCTCATCTCGTCGTTAGGGCCGTGCTCGACGTTGAAGATCATGCGTTCTTCATCCACGGCGCGCTCGATCTCAAGTCCATCGTGCGAGCTGCTACTGCGGATGCCTCTGGAAATGCCGGGCTTCAGGGTGGGTCGACGATCACCCAGCAGCTCGTGAAAAATACGATTCTCACACCGCAGAGGACTCTCTCTCGGAAGATTCATGAAGCCATTCTTGCCTTCCGGCTCCAGGGTCAGATGTCGAAAGATCAGATCCTTCAGGACTACCTGAATACGGTCTACTTTGGGGAAGGGGCGTACGGGATTGGCGCCGCAGCAAAGACGTACTTCGGTGAATCGGTCTCACAGCTCGATCCGGCGCAAGCGGCACTGCTTGCGTCACTGATCGAAGATCCAAGCGGGTTGGACCCGTTCTACCATCCCAAGGCGGCATTGTTTCGTCGCAACCTTGCCCTTGCTCAGATGCATACGTATCACGATTTAACCTCTGCTGAGTTGGCGAAGTATCAAGCCGAGCCGTTGCCCACGGTATCGCATCGTCCTCCAATCTTGAGCCCCTCGGGTTTTACTGCTGACGTCGAGTTCCAGCTTCTGCACTCGCCCAGCTATCTATTCCTAGGCTCTACGCCGGCGCAGCGCCTCCAGAGCCTCTCGAATAACGGCTACTCGATCCATACCACACTCAACCCGACGCTCCAGAGCGAGGCGGAGGCCGCAACGAAGCAGTACACGCCGAATACCAATGGTCGCTTTACCTCTGCGCTGGTCTCGATCAATCCAACGAATGGCTACGTCGAGGACCTCGTCTCGGGTAATCCCGACAGCGGTGCCGGTGGGTACGACGTGGTGACCGGTCGTGGGGGGACAGGGCGCCAACCAGGCTCAACCTTCAAGCTCTTCACGCTCCTCGCCGCTCTCCAGCAAGGGTACAGCCCCAAAGATACCATCGACGGGACCGCTCCATGTACCTTTACCCTTCCTCACATCGTTCCCAACCCCTACATTGCGCACAACGCAGAACCAGGGCTCGGAATTGTCTCGATCTACAAGGCCACGGCTGACTCTATCAACTGCGCATACATTCGCCTTGGGGTGAAGATTGGGCTGCAAAACGTTGTGAATATGGCGCACCTTCTCGGGGTGACGACCTCCGTTCCGGCGATTCCCTCGATGGTGATCGGATCGATCGACGTTACTCCGTTGGAGATGGCATCTTCCTATGCGACCGTTGATGATCTAGGCGTCTACCATAAGCCGATCTTTGTCACCTCTATCGATTCGAGCAGTGGTCGACCGCTCTATCGAGCGCCGATCGTTGGCAAAAGAGTGGTTTCAGCGCGGCTCTGTCGACTTGCGATCTCCGTGTTGCAGCAGGTTATCCAGTATGGTACGGGTACCGCCGCCAATATCGGTCGCCCAGCAGCGGGGAAGACTGGAACGACCGACAACTTTACGGACGGGTGGTTCGATGGTTTCACGCCGCAACTTGTGACCTCGGTGTGGATGGGAGCGCCAAGCGGTGCAATTCCGATGCGTCCGCCAGCTACGCCGGTAGACGTCTACGGCGGAACCTACCCAACGGAGATCTGGCACGCGTTTATGGCGAGTGCGATGGCGAACTATCCGGTCGTCAACTTCTCCCCTCCAGCGCCGAACTCCATTGGGCCGGGAGTCTTCTTGGTGCCGGTCGACTCTCCTGGATCGATCATGACCCCTCCAACGACTTCGACAACATCGACCACGTCAACGACCTCGACGACCGTTACGAGTTCGACGACGTCCTCGAGTGTCCCAGGGACGACGGTCTCGACCGCAACACCGAGTGCGACGACCACTCCGACATCGACGACTTCGACGACAACGCCGAGTGGTTAAGTTCGCGTCGAGATCGAGTTGCTACTAGTGGTGAAAGTGAGGAAGTGCAGTGGAATCTGTTGAGCTCTTCGCTCACGTTGCGGCGCTCGAGTCGTCTCGTCAACGTCTTGTCGCGCAGTTAGATCACAGTGAGATTCGAGGTCGTTACGAGGAGGCACGCAGTAACCACGCGCAGCTCGAGGCGACGATGGCCGGCCTCGAAGCAGAGGTTCAGGGGCTACGAAACGACGAGAGTTCTCTTGAGTCGGAGGCCTCTACCCTGCGCCATAAGCTTCTGAGCCTGCAGCAGGCAGCATCGTCGGTCAGTGGGGTCGAGTACCGCTCAGCTGAAGCAATGGCTCATGAGATAAGTATCGTCGAGGAGAGAGTGGGTGGGCTTGAGGCCGAAGCTCTTGAGCGCCTCGTTACGTTGGAGTCGGCCGAGGAGCGTCTTGAGGGCTTGAGACTAGAGCTCGAGACCGCCACAGTAGATCTGCGTGACCGCAAAGAGGAGTGGCGAGGTGCTGAACAGGAGCTCAAAGACGAGCTCGAGCGCCTCGATCTCGCAATCTCTTCTGCGGTTGAACAGCTTGCTCCCGCTTCGAGGGACTTCTACCAGCGCCTGTCGAGGAAGACCTCTGGCGTGGTCTTCACGATGTTGACCGACGGACGTTGTGAGTACTGTAACTCTACTCTCTCGGTCTTCGAGGTCGATACGGTTCGATCGACGAACGCTGAGAGCGATCTCTCTCGGCGGAGTCGCTGCTCGGAGTGCGGTCGTATCTTACTCATGAAGTAGCTAGCAGCGAACCATCGCTACGACGTCATACCTCGATCTCTTCGAACAGCGTGCGATCTGTGGCTCTTGAACTTGTTCGTTGAAGCAGAGAGCGATCGGGCTTGTGAGTCAGCGTGCCACTTCGTGAGAGGCGGTCGAGTCCTTCGTGTTGACTCTCAGGAGCCTTTGAGGTGAGGCTAGAGCGCTACCGACCGCTTGGAGTCGTGACCGTTCTCTTTGGTGTTTACACTTTGGTGTCGACGGCGTCACCGAAGGTTACGCTGGTCATCGAGAGGCCTGCGCCTTGGTACCCATTGGTGATGAATCGGACGTCTTCTTCGGGGTAGCGAGCGCCGAGAACGTAGAGCAAGGGTAGGTAGTGATCGGGAGTCGGGATCGCGAGTGATGCATCGGGGCCGAGTTCGTCGTAGCGGGTGAGACGGAGATCGTTGCGATCATCAATGAGCTCTCGGACCAGGCCGTCGAAGCGAACGTTCCAATCGAGCGGAGCGGCACTAAATCCCCCCGGTGCTCGGAAGGTTGCTCGTAAGTTGTGGACGAGATTTCCACTGCCGAGTATGAAGATACCGTTAGCTCGTAGCTCTCGCAGGCGTTGCGCTAGGTTGAAGTGGAAGGTCGCACTCTGTGTTGCATCGATGGAGAGCTGTACGACCGGTACGGTAGCGGTGGGAAACATATGGCACAAGACGGACCAAGTTCCGTGGTCGAGGCCCCACTCGTGATCGAGAGAGACCTCGAGAGGGGCGAGAGCGGAAGCGATGGTATGGGCTAGCTCAGGATCGCCAGGAGCACTGTAGTCGAACTCGAAGAGCTCCTGAGGAAAACCACCAAAGTCGTGGATCGTGCGGGGGCGTGTCATGGCGGTGACGCCGGTACCGGAGACGTACCAGTGGGCTGAGATGCACAGTATGGCTCGAACGTTGGGCAAGCGTTGAGCAAACGATCGCCAAGTAGGGGACCATGGGTTGGGTTCGATAGCGTTCATAGGCGAGCCGTGTCCGATGAACGCGGTGGGTATAAGGTTTCTAGGTGATGTCACTGGTGATCGTCCTCTGTTGTTTGTTCTCTGCTGGGCTGGGTCGAGCCGAGTCTCGTCGGTGCGGACCACGAGAGATCGTCGGTGCCGTCGCTTGAGGGAGTTGAGTTAGCTCGATCGATGCGACCCCGTTCTCGACAGTCTTGATCCTTGGGATCTATGGTGCATGGGTCCGTTGCGCATTCGAGCTCTAGAGAGCCACTTTGCAGTGAGGCGAGAAGTTTTGCCATAGTAGATCGAAGTTGTGTGAGTTCGGACGAATCGAGCGCGTCGATAAAGTACCGGCGAACGGAGCGAACGTGATCTGGAGCGGCCTCCTCGAGGAGCCTCTCTCCCTTGGCGGTGAGGAGAGCTTCAAGCCCCCTTCCGTCGTCGTCGAGACGTACCCTGACCACGAGCCCGGCCCGCTCAAGCGACGCTATTCGATAGGAGAGTGCCGACTTAGCGGTGACCATGGTTCGCGCGAGATGTCCCATGCGCATCTTGTGCTCGGGCTGTTGGGAGAGGACCGAGAGGATCTCGTACTCTGAATGGGTAAGGCCCCAATCTCTACGGAGCGTGGCTTCGATGTGTTCGTCGATGAGCTGCGACACCGCAAGAAAGGAGGTCCAGGTCTCGAGCTCTTCGGGGTCGAGCCATTGGGGATCCATGAAGATAATCTTAGCTGCGCAAGAATGGTATCTCGTAGGCAGCGGTTGAGCGTCGTAGGCTGCCGAGCGTGACCCGAGTCAGCCTATAGGCGGGGTTCTGTCCAGTCATTGACCTGGGTGGTCATCCATCTACGCAGTCCACCTGAGATAGTGTCGCGAACGACACGAACGGGCCGCTCTATATCTCAACTTGACCTTGCTCCGGGTGGGGTTTACCGAGCCGCATTGGTCACCCAACACGCTGGTGCGCTCTTACCGCACCGTTTCACCCTTACCGACCGAGATCGGCGGTCTACTTTCTGTTGCACTTTCCTGCGAGTCACCTCGACTGGCCGTTAGCCAGCACCCTGCCCTGTGGAGCCCCGACCTTCCTCAACGCCGACGCCAAAGCGAACGACGTCGCGACCACCCAGCTGACTCGAGCCACGCTCGTACACTACCCTAGTCGAAGCGAGACGTTGCCGCCGTTGACCGAACACGAGGAGAATGGGTGCTTGTACTGCGCGTCAGAGTTGGCTCGTAGGGTATGGGCTCCTCCGCTCGAACGCCAACTGTCACGCTGATCGAGTCGCTTTGCTCTCGTAGGATCAGATGATATTGATCGACCTTATTGTGCTATCTTCACCGACGCGATGCCGGTCAGGCGGGTGCAAAACTTTCAGGGTTGCTTGCTTGCACCTATGGAAGCGGAGGCGGACCGGAATGAATCTGATCGCTATGACGCTCTTGGCCCGCTCTCTTTCGTGAGAGTCCGTGCTGTAATCGTTCCTTTTTAACCGTCAAGCATTGCGGGTGTTCGGCAATGGCGCTGTTGCCTACCGACACGTCCTCTAGAGCGGTAGAGGCTACGTGTGATGCGTGTACGCGATTCTCTTGCATCATGGTGACCGGTGAGATTTGGAGGCCCGGCGCAGTCCGGATACTATAGGGGTGTGGCGAACAGTTCAACCTCAGGCTCGATGCAACCGACTAAGAACTCGATCAATCGTTCGACGGCGATCTTCCTCGTGTGCCTGCTCGCAGTCCTCCTTCTTCTGATCGGTGGCGTTGTGGCGGAGAACTCGTCTATCAGTGGCCAGTCCTGGCAACGTCCGGCGGTTGGGAGCTCGGTCAATGGGTTCTCCGGAGCTCCAGTCGGTTCGAAGCTCTACAAGTCAGCCGGATAACGACCGAGGCGATAGGGTTTACTACCTCGATCGGACCTCCCTTCGTAGTCGGTCTGAATCAGTATCCCCACGTTGGGAGCGCGCCGCTTGTGCGGCCTAGGTGAGCGTCCCTTGAGCGCACTTCAGTCATGGAGAGCGATCTTTGCGCCACAATTGGTGAAATTTGGCGGGTCGATGGTATCGATGCGGGTACAGTAGATGGTGATGACCCAAGGGGAGAGGGGAGCATCATGTCGAAGACAGAGATGCCATCGGAGTCGCAGAACGAACGTGACTTCGACGAGATCATAGGCCGCGTTCGCTCTGGCCATCCTGAAGCGATCGCCGAGCTTTGGAGGCTCTACAACCCACGACTGGTTCGTTACCTGAGGGTTATCTTAGACCAGGATTGGGAGGACGTAGCCTCTGAAACCTGGATTGGGGTCGCTCGCTCCCTGCAGAGGTTTTCTGGTGGGGTCCAAGGATTTGAAGCACTGCTCTTTACGGTCGCTCGTCGGCGGGTCGTCGATCACCTCCGACGTCTTGGTGCTCGACCCTCTACCGTAAGTATCGTAGGCTTCGAGGAGCAGCGTGAGCACGGGGCAGGTCCAGAGGATGTCGTGGTGGCGGAGAGCTCACTTGCCGAAGTGATAGCGTTGCTGCGTCAGCTGCCAAGGGCCCAGGCCGAGATCGTGTACTTGCGCACGATCTCTGGACTCGATGTCGCTGAGATAGCGGAGATCGTGGGGAAGACTCCTGGCTCGGTGCGCGTACTCTCTCATCGCGGAATCGTTCGACTGCACTCCCTTATCGCTGCGAGTAGCGCGGTCGAGAGCGAGGACGACCTTCCAGTGGGGAGTCCTGCTCGATGACGAATCATGGTTTGTTGCTACGGTATTGTTTGTTGACAATGCAACTTTTCCGGTCGAAGGTGTAACGGATCGTTACGGTGCTGCGATGTGAAAGGCGATATGACGCCGATGGATCCTGAAGATTGGATAGATCACGACCACGCTCTCTCCCCTGGCGCAACAGAGAGGCTCTTTCGGCAGATTCACAAGCGTGATCGATCCGGCTCCCCCTCCTCCGGCCTTGAGGGGCTCCTCTCGCATCTCTATGACGATGGTGGAGATGTTGATATTCCAGTTGACCTGCTCGATACGATCCTGAGAGACGTTCGTCGTGGGAGGATGCAGCGGGTTCTTGGTCTCTCGAGAGCCGCCTTCGTAGTTCGAGTTGGGGCCCTTGGTGTGATTCTGCTAGCCATCGTAACGATGGCCTCGCTCAGTCGGGTTCACTCCGCGAATACTCCGCTAAACGATGCTCAATCAGTCAGTGCATCGACCGAGGCTCCGACCACGTCAACGACCGAGGCTCCGACCACGTCAACGACCTCGACGACCGTAACCGCACCTGCAGCAACTGCGCCTTCGGCCGCACCGGCTGTTTCGGCCCTCGTTCAAGCGCCAGCTAAGAGAAAGATCGTCAACTCACCCGTGACGCTTCCGGTCTATCAGCGCCCATCCACGACCACGACCACGACGCCTCCGTTGATTCCTATGCCGCAGGCTCCTCCAACTGGGGGTAACGGAGTGTACAGCACCGGCTCTGACTGTAATGGGTCGAGTCCGGTCAATGGTGTGTACACGTCGCCATCGACTTGTACGACCGGTGGGCCAATCATTGTGGTCTCAGCGCCTTCTTCGTCTCCTTCGCTGGGCTCAACGACGAACTCTCCGGTGCCCACAAGTCCTACTTCACCGGCTTCGCCGCCCTCAGGTGGTGTCGCAACTGGATCCCCGAGCCCCACCGCTCCGAGCACGCAACCTGCAACTCAGGGTTCTTCGTCGAACTCGCCGGCCGGCGGATCTCAAGGCTAGGCTCGCCCCGCTCGTTTGCGTCTGCGGAGATACGGATCTGATCTGCCTGTCCACATGGTGAGCGGAAGATTTCGGCGCAGTGTGTAACGGAGCGCCGTGTGTTGGCGATAGTTACAGTGTTGAGCGTTCACCGACGTTCAACGAGTGAAAATAAGGTGGTTGTAACCTTCTTTCACGACTCGACATCACCAGTGATGGGCACCCGCAAGGGTGCCCATTGCGTCGAGAGGGCCTCGCTATGGTGGACGGTGAACCCGTACCTTCCGATCGACAGCGACGATGCGCTGAGAGCATGAACATGAGTGTCGACTTTCGTTCGACGCTGTGATCCGTTGCGTTGTAGCTATCCACTATCTGTATCTTTCGATCAGAACGGGGTCTTGGGTTTGAGGGGTCCCCAATAGCTGATCCACTGTCTCTGTGAGTTCTGCCCTTGGTTATCGTTGTTGAGATTACTCCTCCTA
>JBMFXG010000124.1:0-8242 GCA_049964535.1 Acidimicrobiales bacterium
GGTGCAGGCCTGGCCCGGACTGGCGATCTCGACCGTGACATCGCTGAAGAAGCTGAACTATCCCGTTCCAGGTGGTACGGTGGTGGGTCATCTCCGCGTGAGCGTGGGTGAGCAGACCCAGTCGGTGGCGTTGGTGACTGCGGGGCGCTTGGCTGCTCCGACCCTGAGCTGGCGACTGCTCAGACTGTAGCGGCATGTCGACCTTCGGAACCGCCCGAGCCCCAGGTTCGTCAGCGAATCTTGGACCTGGCTTCGATGTCTTAGCTATTGCGCTGGCCTCCTACGTCGAGGTAACCGTAGAGCCGAGTACGTCGTTCTCGGTCTCGACCCGGGGGTACGGTACAGAGGTCGCAGTGGGACCGGAACACTTGGTGGCTCGGGTGGCGCGACGGGTCTTGGGACATGACCGTATCCACTGCGAACTCTCCTCTGATCTGCCACTTGCGCGTGGGCTGGGATCCTCGGCGGCGCTTGCACTGGTGACCGCAGCAGCGCTCGGCGCTCCTGACCCACTCTCGATAGCAGTGGAGTTTGAAGGACACCCCGAGAACGCTGCGGCTTCAATGGTGGGTGGCGCCTGTGCCGCAGGCGTGATCGACGGTGAAGTCCTTGTCCGTGCGCTTCCACTGGACCCCGAACTCTCCTGCGTGCTGGTGGTGCCGGAGCATCGGCTCTCTACCGAGCGTGCTAGAGATGCGCTCCAGGCGAGCTATCAGCGCTCTGACGTTGTCTTCAACCTGCAACGGGCGGTCCTGCTCGCCCTGTCACTTGGTGATCTTCGGACGCTACGACCGGGTATCTTCGACGATCGGATTCACCAGCGGCAGCGCTCCGTTCTCTATCCGCAGGCGGATCAAGTGCTATCAGCGTTGGTAGAGCACGGCGCACTCGGCGCATGTTGGTCCGGTGCTGGATCGACGATGATTGGGTTTGTAGCACAAGAGAACGCCGAGGTGGTGGCGACGCTGGTGCGCGAGGATCTCGTGCGTCAGGGTCTGGAGGGTCTTGAGGTCACGGCTCTCGGATTCGATCGGATAGGGCTCACCCTTGGCAGCGAACGGCGGCCCTGGTCACAGGAGTAGACTGTGTCGGTGACAAAGACATACTGGATGACGACTCTTGGGTGTCCCAAGAATCGGGTTGATTCGGACAAGATTGAGTCGAAGATGCTCGATGAAGGGCTTCAGCTCAGTGAGTCGATCGAAGGTGCCGACCTCGTTGTCATCAATACTTGTGCATTCATTGATGTTGCGCGTGAGGAGTCCATCGCAACCATTCTCGATGCGGCGGAGGCGAAGAGGCCATCGGCCCGGCTCGTGGTAACTGGATGTTTGGCCGAGCGTTACGGTAGTGAGCTTGCGCAGGAGCTGCCCGAGGTCGATCTCGTTGCCGGTTTTGGGGTTGACTTTATCTCTGAACAGTCCGCTTCCCCAAAACCCACTTTTGGTGGCCCTGTCTTGCTCGGTACGGTGATCACTCGTCGCTCTCGCACGACCTCCACTGAGCGCTCTAGCGTCGGTAGCGGTTCGTATCGGAGCGCACACGTGGGAGATGTTGAGCTTTCGTTGCCTGCCATGGACCTGTTGAACCTTCCTCGACGTACGACGACCAGTCCCTGGGCGTATGTGAAGGTGGCTGAAGGCTGTGACAAGGCGTGTGGGTTCTGTGCCATTCCGTCTTTTCGTGGTGCGCAGGTCTCTCGACCGATGGAGGCAATCGTCGAGGAGGCGAGCGCTCTTGCAATTGAGGAGGTGGTGCTCGTAGCACAAGATCTCGCTAACTACGGTCGAGACATCTACGGCAAGAGCCGGCTCTTGGATCTCTACCGAGAGATCTCCAACGTTGTGCCTTGGGTTCGATTGCTCTACCTCTATCCATCGGAGCTCACCCCGGCACTGATTGCTGAGATGGCGGCCTCCGAGGTCCCCTACTTTGATCTCTCGCTCCAACACGTTTCTCGTCCGCTACTCCGCCGTATGCGGCGATTTGGGAGTGGTTCGATCTTCTTAGAGCGCATTGCAGCGATACGCGCCCTTCGACCAGAGGCTACATTTCGGTCGAACTTTATCCTTGGCTATCCAGGTGAGACCGACGCGGACCATCGAGAGTTGGTCTCCTTTATCGAACAGGCCGAGCTCGACTGGGTGGGTTTCTTCACCTACTCACAAGAGGAGGGTACCTACGCTGCGGGCTTAGATGGGGTCGTAGACCGGAGTCTGGCCTTAGAGCGATTGAATGAGCTGACCGAGATTCAAGATCGTATTACTCAACGTAAGCGGAGCGCCTTGATTGGAGACCGGCTGAACGTGCTTGTAGAGCGAGAGGGTGTGGCGCGTAGCTTTCGGGAGGCTCCTGAGATCGATGGTAACATCTTGGTCGATCCGAGCCTTGTGGTTGGATCTCGTTGTGAGGTCGTAGTTGATGATTGTAGTGGCATCGATCTCCTAGCGCACTAGCTCAAGTGCGCTAAGCTGTTCGCAATGACTTCTCCATCGACGTACGGACCAACGGCGATCCGTACTCCGGCGAACTTGATTACTGCATTGCGGATTCTTGCGACACCGCTCGTAATTCTCTTGGTCCTTCACGATCGTCGGTCGTACGCCCCGGCGATCATCTGGTTCGTTTTAGCGATGACCGACGGCTTCGATGGTTTCGTCGCTCGTCGACAAGGAGCCACTCGTTCAGGGGCGTTCCTTGACCCACTCGCAGACAAAATTATGGTCTTTGGCGCCTTCTTTGGTCTGGTCTATCTTGGACGAGTCGCACTCGTTCCGGTAGTGATTATGGCTCTACGGGAGGTCGGAATCTCGCTCTATCGCAGTGTTGTTGCTCGGTCTGGCGTATCGGTTCCTGCACGGCTTCTCGGCAAGATCAAGATGATTCTGCAGCTTTTGGTGATCGAACTCGCTCTCCTCCCGGAAGTCTCTGATACGACTCTGGTCGATCGGCTCACTTGGGTCGCGACCGCCTTCGCGTTAGCCTCCGCTTTCCAGTATCTTTACGATGCACGCGTTCGACGATCGGCTGCGCATTAACGTGCTTTGACCCACATGATGCAGCGCCGTGGCTGTGTCGTAGGGTTATCGGCAGTGAACGCTCTGTCGTCGTGTTCGGTGAGGCTTCGGTCAATACTCGAGCGGGGATGCGCTTGGGGAGAGTGGCTTTAGGGTGATTGAGAGCTGCTGTGTCGTGGCGCTCAGCGAACGGTGTTAGGAGTGACGTTGCGTGTAGAGATCTTGGCGGTGGGAACGGAACTGCTTCTCGGACAGATCGTGGATACTAACTCCACAATGATCGCCCAGAAGCTCGCAGAGTATGGACTCGAGAGCTACTACCAGACGCGAGTCGGCGATAATCATGCTCGGATCGTTGCGAGTATTCGCGCTTCGTTGGCCCGGAGCGATGCACTGGTGATCTGTGGTGGGCTCGGGCCGACTCAAGACGACATCACGCGCGAGGCAATCGCTGAGGTGATGGGAGTCGAGCTCCGCCTCGACGAAGAGGTTGCGGATCGGATTCGAGGTTTCTTTGCCGCACGGGGACGTGAGATGTCAGAGAATAACCTCCTTCAAGCGATGGTCCCAGTTGGAGCTAGCATCATCGAGCAGCGCAAAGGAACCGCTCCCGGCCTGATCTGTCCGGTTGGACACAAAGTGATCTACGCAGCGCCCGGTGTTCCCTATGAGCTCGAGGAGATGCTCACCCGAGTGATCTTGCCCGATCTCTTGGCGAGAACGAATCAGCCAGGTGTGATCCGCTCGAGAGTCCTTCGGACGTGGGGCCTTGCTGAGTCCCGGCTCGCTGAGGTGGTGGCGCCACGTTTTGACTATCTCGCAGCGACAGCGAACCCGACGATAGCGTTTTTGGCCTCTGGTATTGAAGGTATTAAGGTGAGGGTGACTGCGCGGGCTGAGACCGATGCAGAGGCGACCGCCTTGCTTGACGACGAGGAGCGGGAGCTGCGGGCGCTGCTCGGTGACTACGTGTTTGGGCTTGACGATGTAACGATGGAGGCCGCTGTTGGTCGGCTGCTCCGTGAGCGGTCACTCTTCTGTGCGGTTGCGGAGTCGGTGACTGGAGGGCTGGTTGCTTCTCGACTCGTCTCGGTCCCAGGAGCATCGAGCTTCTTCCGAGGTGGTGTGGTGAGCTACACCACCGATGCAAAACACGAACTGCTCGGTGTGGCGGAAGGTCCGGTGATCTCGGGTGAGACGGCCGTGGCCATGGCTCGTGGGGTAGCGAAGATTTTTCACTGTGAAGTTGGTCTTGGAATCACCGGTGTGGCCGGTCCGGACCTCCAAGAGGGTCAACCGACTGGAAGCGTCTTTGTCGGTGTGCTCCTTGATGGGCAAGAGTACGTGCGTGAGCTTCGTCTTCCTGGCGACCGTGAGCGTATCCGTGCCTTTGCGGCAATCTCTGCGTTGGACTTCCTTCGCTTACTGATGACTGGCTCACCGAGACTCAACGACGAGGTGAGGTAAGGTAAGGTCGTGTGTCTTGATAGAGTTCCGGACTTCCCTTCAGCGAGGTGCATCAAGCGTCGCTCGAGGCCATGGTGGTCATCTGATTTGAGGACGGTGGAGCATTGAGCTCAATTGGGCCGGTAGATCGTTCCACCTTCTGGTAGTGTAGAACACATGTTCGAAGTTGAAACTTTGTAACTACCATGTTGTACGGTGAACACGGCACGATCAGAACGTGAAGAAAGGGAGCGATGATGGACAGAGATAAAGCGTTAGACATGGCACTCTCTCAGATTGAGAAGCAGTTTGGGAAGGGATCGATTATGCGGATGGGGGAGGCCCCTCAGCTCACGATCGAGGCGATCTCGACCGGTGCCATGGCGTTGGATCTCGCTCTCGGGGTCGGTGGACTTCCACGTGGTCGTGTCGTGGAGATCTATGGACCGGAATCTTCTGGAAAGTCGACGCTTGCAATGCACGTCGTCGCTGAGGCCCAGCGAACCGGTGGCCGATGTGCCTACATCGACGCGGAGCACGCCATGGACCCTATCTACGCCCAAGCGATCGGAGTCGATATCGATGAGCTCTTGATCTCACAGCCAGACACCGGTGAACAGGGCTTAGAGATTGCCGATATGTTGATTCGCTCGGGATCGCTCGATGTCATCGTCATCGACTCGGTTGCGGCTCTGACTCCTCGGGCGGAGATCGAAGGCGATATGGGTGACTCGCACGTCGGTCTTCAGGCGAGGCTGATGTCTCAGGCGCTGCGCAAGATCACCGGCACGCTCTCGCGGTCCAACACGATAGCGATCTTCATCAATCAGCTCCGAGAGAAGATCGGCGTGATGTACGGCTCTCCAGAGGTAACGACCGGCGGTAAGGCTTTGAAGTTCTATGCATCCGTGCGACTCGACATTCGAAAGATCGAGGCGATCAAAGAGGGTGCTGAGGTCATTGGAAGTCGAACTCGGGTGAAGGTCGTCAAGAACAAGTGTGCACCTCCTTTTCGTCAGGCAGAGTTTGACATCATGTACGGCACAGGGATCTCTCGCGAAGGCTCGCTGTTAGATGTGGGTGTTGAACTTGGACTTATCAAGAAGTCCGGATCTTGGTACACCTACGAAGGTGAGCAGCTGGGTCAGGGGCGTGAGAACGTTAAGAGCTTCCTGATCGCCAATCCGCAGCTTACGGTGGAGCTCGACCAGAGAGTACGCGAACAGATGCTCTCACTGGCATCACCGGGCCTTGCACATGGCGTCACCGACCGTAGCGATGAAGAGATCCTTCTTGAGGACTAGCTCGCCTGAGCGCTAGGCTTGTCACTCGTGAGTGAGCGCTACTATATCCGAACCTTCGGTTGTCAGATGAACGAGCATGATTCTGAGCGAATCTCGGGCATGTTAACCGATGAAGGCCTCCTCGAGGCTCGAAGCTTCGAGGAGGCTGATGTTGTGGTGCTCAATACCTGCTGTATTCGGGAGAACGCAGACAACAAGCTGTACGGAACACTGGGTCACTTGAGCTCCCAGAAGCAGGCGAACCCCGATCTTCGCATTGTGGTAGCAGGCTGTTTGGCACAGAAGGATCGGGAGGCGTTGGCGACGAGGGCGCCATATGTGGACGTCGTGGTGGGGACCTTCAATCTTGGAAGGATCCCGGCACTACTAGCGCAGAGCGACGGGAGCACAGCCTCGGTCGAAATTCTAGATCAGCCTCTCGACGACGATCCCTATCAGTCTGCGCTGAGCGTCAAGCGGGACTCTCCCTTCTCTGCCTGGGTGACGATTCAAACCGGTTGCGATAATCGTTGTAGCTTCTGTATCGTTCCCTCCGTGCGCGGCGTGGAAGCGTCGCGGCCTTTCGGAGA
Organism: Acidimicrobiales bacterium; assembly: GCA_049964535.1. Lineage (GTDB taxonomy): Bacteria > Actinomycetota > Acidimicrobiia > Acidimicrobiales > Acidimicrobiaceae > JAJYZP01. The sequence goes on from JBMFXG010000124.1 coordinate 6,337, forward strand.
GATAGTTGATGAGGTACGAGCTCTAGCAAGAACCGGGGTGTCAGAGGTGACACTGCTCGGACAGAACGTTAATTCCTACGGTCGAGATCTTGCGCTCTTGGCACGGCGCGGTGAGCTAATTGGTGCTCGTGCCGAGCGAGCGCTCTCGCCACAGTATCTCTCTGAGGGCGGGACGAGAATTCGACCACTTTTTGCGGACCTGCTGCGGGAGGTCGGAGCTGTTCGTGGTATTCGTCGAGTACGGTTCACCTCCCCTCATCCGAAGGATATGCGTCGCGAGACCTTTGCTGCAATGGCCGAGACTGGCGCAGTCTGTGAGCAACTGCATTTTCCGCTGCAATCGGGTTCTGATCGAATTCTCTCGGTGATGCATCGTGGTTACACCGCCGAGCGCTATCTCGAAAGACTTCGTCTTGCCCGCGAGGTGATCGGCGATCTGGCGGTCTCCACGGACATTATTGTGGGACATCCCGGTGAAAGCGATGCAGACTTTGACGCTACCCTCGAGGTGGCGGCGGCTGCAGAGTTCGATAGCGCATTTACTTTTATCTTCTCACCACGTCCTGGGACCGAAGCGGCTCGCTTGGAGACACTCTTTGTTGACCCTGAGGTCGTGAGCGAGCGATTCGATCGTTTGAAGTTGGTGCTAGAACGTAGTGCCCTTGCTCGGCATCAGGAACGCGTCGGGAAGCGGGAGGAGGTTCTCGTTGAGGGTCCTTCTAAAGGAGATGAGAATCGATTCTCTGGACGGACGCGTCAAAACAAGCTGATTCACTTTGATGCTCCGAGTGAGCTGGTTCGCTTTCAGCCCGGTGACTATCTCGACGTTCTCGTTACCTACGCTGCCCCCCACTTCCTCCTCGGTGAGATCAAGGAGGTACTGCCGAGCGAGCGGCGCGCCCGTCGTCTGACGGTAGGAGTCGCATGAGTTCCGTGCGCGAACGTGTGGCTTTACTGGCTCTTAGCGCTATCATTACCTCGGCTTGTGGGGTGAACGTCGCTCGGGGCAGTAGTGCTTCAACCAGTAGGTCTACTGCCAGTAGCTCGACCTCTATCGTGCAGTCCGCTACGTCGTCGTCTGCTCCAGGAGGTAACAAGCTACCACCGGCTTGCGCTTCATCTCAACTGACAATCACGGATGGACGAAACGGGGTTGGTATGGGCCATAGTGGTGGACCTATTCTCTTCCGAAATCACGGCTCTAAAACCTGCTTCTTAAAGGGTTACCCAGGCGTGGAGGGCTTGGACGCCTCTGGTAATCAGGTCACACAAGCCGTCCGCACCCCATTAGGTTATCTAGGTGGTCTACCAACGATGAAGGCTTTGCCACCGGTGGTGATCTTGAAGCCAGGGGATACAGCGTCGGCTTTGGTTGAAGGTACCGATGTCCCATCGGGAGGATCCGCACAATGCCCGATCCTCTACGGCTTAGAGGTAACCGCACCCAACACCCATCACTCGACCAAGCTTCAAGGTGCCCCCGGGGACTGTTCCGTGCTGCAGATTCATCCGGTGGTTCCTGGTACGACAGGCAGCGAAGTGAGCTAGCAATCTCTGGTTCGATTGATCTACGGTCGTGGTACGAACGAAGATCAGAGACACCCGCCCTCCACCTGGGCTTGGCTCGAGCGCGTGGCGGAGCCCTGACGACCGTCGCAAGTGATCCTGCGTAGTGAAGAGTTGCCCTTTGGTGGATTCGGCGCGAGGTCTCTTCTTGTGCTTTGTTGACAGGTATGCGGGAGTCACCGACCTGCGGCCCCGGTTCGACAAGCGCAGATCGAAGTGAGCGATTTCGGGTCGGAGTATCTGGTCTGTCGACGCTTGCGTCAGCGGAGAGGTGAGCGGGGATCGGTTGGCACGGAGATGGTCCCGTCCGGCAAACTCCGATGGTCGCTCGGGTACCGAT
>JBMFXG010000125.1:0-8229 GCA_049964535.1 Acidimicrobiales bacterium
ACACTTTGCACGTTAACCATTGTAGGCGTCTCGATGCAGGACTGCGGGAGCGACTCGAGGTAGCCGCCTGGCAGGAGTTGTGAGTGAGCGCATGGGAGACCGTAACGGCTGCCTACTAACCGCGTCTGGGACCGTGTCACTTCCAGGACGTGTGGTAGTAGCGCCGGTCGATCGAACGGAACGAATCCCAGGTGACACGAGAAGACGGATGGGACTCTGCGGAGTTATGGTTTGGTGTGAGTGACTATTCTGGCTATCCACCGATCCGCCGACCGGTGGGAGTGGAGCTGGACGATCGGCAGCGATGGATGCCTCTCGAGTGCTTGGTGGACGAGCTCCTTTGCGAGGTGGCGCGTCGACCAAGACCAACGTATAACGTGCTCGTGGTTCCAGAAGATGGCGTGAAGCGGGGGCTCGAAATTTCCGTTCCAGAGCTCTTGGTGGCGTAGACGTCGACTTACCGTTCTCACCGTGATCTGCCATGCGGTCAGTAGATGCGGAAGGTCGAGCCAGACGATGAGGTCACAACGGTCGAGTAGCAAGGACCGCACCAGGTCGTACTGCCATTCCATGACCCATGAGTCGTCCTGAAGGATAGTAACTACATCGGCGAAGAATGTAGGGCGTGGAGTCCAGTTAGGGCCATGGTAGAGCGCATCGAGTTCCGTAGTTGGAAGCGAGAGTGCGGTGCCAATGTATTGCGCGAGCGTCGTTTTTCCACACCCTGAGGTTCCGCAGACCAAGACTCGCCTTGGCCGCAATGGAAGCTTGGCAAACTCGCTCAGGATAGGCATGGATCTGAGGTTAGCTCTTTCGAGAAGAGCAGTGAAGGTTCACGTGGAGTTTGAATCTGCTCCTCCTATCAGAACGCGCTGCTCGAGACCGAGCTTCCCGTCCGTTTACTACGAGGGTTGGGATCTTGCCGAAACTGGAGATGTGGCGCTTCGGGCGACTGCGTACAAGTCTTACTGCATCGTTCTCAGGTTCTGCCAAGTTTGCACCTTGATCCTCGTGTGATGAGCGAGAGGTGCGAGATTCTGCGATTCGGTTTCGGGAGCTACGAGATCCAGAACGAGGCTGCGAGGCCGATGCCTAAGAGCGCAATGAGCGTTCGAAGTAGTGTTGCTGGTAGTACACGTGTGAGCTTGGGGCCGAGGAGGCCACCCACGAACAGTCCGAGAGAGAGCGGAGCGATCGCTCCCCAAGCGACCGGTCTGAGTGTAACGAGCGTCGCCGCACTCCCCAAGGTCGCGGCTCCAATCAGAATGTTCTTTCGAGCATTGGAGTACGCCACCTCATCGCCACTGGTGACTTGGTCCAAGGTGAGGAGCATGATCCCAGCACCAGCTCCGAAGTATCCGTTGTAGACCGTGATGAGGATGAGGCCGATACCGAAGATTCTTCGCTTGGCACCATTTACGGTTTCGCTGAAACGATTGTGGATGAGGGGCTGAGTGATGAGCGTGACTGAAGCTAAGGTGAGCAAGAACGGCACCAACTCGGTGAAGTAGGTATTGGGAGTCTCGATAAGGAGGACGGCGCCAGCGACCCCGCTGAGGAGGCTTACGACGACCGAAACTCCTATGGAAGGGGGTCGAGCTTTGAGTTCTGGGCGAGATGCAAGCGTAGAGCTCGGCCAGCATGCAACGAGTGCGACAATATTGCCGATGTTTGCTTGTAGCGGCGAGAGACCTAGGAGGAGCAGCGCTGGATACGATACGAGAGACGTGATGCCACCTGCAGTTCCGACCGTTCCTGCGAGGATGCCGGCGATCACTTCGAGTATGCCCCTCACGACAAGAACTCGACGTGGCTATCCATCCGCTTACCTCGATATCTCTGTCGCACATGGGACGTTTGGCAGCAGGGTTCTTGACTCGTAGTACAGAGCTTATCTTCGACGTTCGTGAGCGTATCGGTGGAGCCTTTGTGGCCCATGTGGTGTGCAGAGTTCCCTGGTGGCCGTCGTTGCTCGTTTGAGAGGTTGTAGAGTCTCGTTGGCTCGAGGTGCGGGTCACTGCAGGAGTGTCTACAACTTTGTCGAGGCGGAGAGCTCTGGATATAAGGGGAGCTCGTGGTTCTGTGGCACGTTCGGTGTTAGCGGAGGGTCGAGAGCTCTCGTATCTCGACTCTTCGCTCTTGAAATGAGTATGGTCGAAGTTCTGGGGGGATCTAGAGAGTCAGGGTATTGAGAGTTGGGCCGCCACTGAGCACCGGTCCGTGTAGTGGTAGGCGGTGCCCATGGTGCTCACTGAAGTCGGCGTGAGCTCGCGTACCAGTGTTGGTTCCTTTCGGCAGCGATTGGTAACGATGTTCGATTGTTCGGGCACGAAGGTGAGGGAGCTGAGTTTGAGGTGAGCTAGTTTTTGGTGGTCGGGAAACGAGAGCCTCGTGATGCGCTGAGTTGTGGGCGTACAGTGGGACCCTGATCGTAGGGTTGGGTGGCCGTGGTAGGAGCGATAGTCGAGCTCTTACTCTCTAGAGGACGCTCTTGCGTTGCATATGAAGCTTGGTTAGCGATCGATGTTCTCCGTGCTACGTTCGCTAGGGATAAAGTTGAGATGGTCGTGATTTTGCCCGCCCGTGATGCGATCGAGCCTCTAGGTGAGGCTGTTGGGGTGTGGAGCGAGCCCGCCTGGCCACTGAGCTAGGAGCGAATACCGGTCGCCTCGTATCAGCGTCCTGCGCCATTCGAGAGGCGTCTGCTCGACGAACGCCTCTCTTTCGATGGAGAATGCTGCGAGTTGAGGCGCTAACTGCAGCAGCTTGCGTTCTGGAGCGCTTGGGACAACCGGTCGAATTCGCTCTGATCCGCTGGTGATGCGAACCGAGCAGCGAAGAGCGAGTAGGTCGTAGAGACTTCCGGAGGATAGATCAGCGCCGATCAGCCCACTCGCAAGATCCATCCGCAACCACGATCTATCCCACGCAATTGGTTCGCCTCCAGCAAATCGGAGTCGTTCGACGTAGACAGCGACTCTGTCGTCGCCTAAGTCGAGTCGACGTGCGACTTCGGAGTCAACAGATCGACATTCGAAGGCCAGTACCTCGCTCCGTTCCTCTATCCCACCTGCGCGAACAGTTGAGGCGAGACTATAAAAGGAGTGGAGTGGTTGTTCAAGGACCGGTGGACTGACGGTACTACCGCGCCCCCGTTGGCGTACAACTAAGCCATCTTGGGTCAGTTGACGGACTGCCTCCCGGACCGTTTGGCGACTGACATCGTAGGTCTCGTGAAGCTCTTCGTCGGTGGGAAAGCGGTCCTTGAACTCGCCTTCGAGGAGACGGCGCCGGAGGTCGACAGCAAGCTGAGCCCACAGGGGCAGTGGGCTAGAGCGATCGAGGCTTGCCATGAATTAGGCCCCGGCGAGGAAGAAGGAACCGATGAGTACCACGAGGACGTAGAGAGTGATGAGCGCCATGGGGGTGTCTTTCTCGTAGAGAAATGAGAGGACTCCGACGGCAACGCGCAGCACGGGCGTGAGAATCAAGATGAGTACCCCAAGGACGATGATACCCTGCCCTCGTGCGTGTGCAATGGAGCTCCCGAGTGATGAGAAGGAGTGGGGGAAAAGTGTTGCAGGAGATGTGAGGTTGTGGTACGAGTAGCCCCCGTTGATAGGTGTATAGGAGCTGTGGTGTACAAACATAAGTACGAGCCCAGCGGTTATGACGCCTACGCTCAGAATTACGCCAATGCGAAGGACCAGGCTAATCGCAATTTCAACATTGCGGATTTTCGCCTCCATCGCAAGAATCTCTTCGGGACTCAGTGGTTTGCGATGACCCGAACGCTGCATTGCTTCCGGTGGTGATGCGCTCGATTGAGCGTTAGCGCTTGGATCTTGGGAGTCGGTCACGCGAAGATTCCTTTCTGGAGCATCTCGAGGGAGATGATGACCAAGACGATGATAAAGACGATGCGGACCGTCTTGCTAGCAACTCGACCCAGAATGCGAGCCCCGAAGGTGGCTCCAAGGAGCACCCCGATCGCTACCGGTGCTGCGATAATGGGATCGATCTGACCTCGAATGAAGTAGACACCCGCACTCGCCGCCGCTGTCACCCCGATCATGAAGTTACTTGTCGCTGATGACACCTTCATAGGCAGATGCATAGCGCTGTCCATGGCCGGTACTTTGAGTGCGCCGGATCCGATGCCGAGGAGAGCGCTCACTAATCCGGCGACGTACATAAGTGCGAGACCGAGCTTCGTCCCGACCACCTTGTAGGAGATCTCCCTCTTCTCTGCGGGATCAAAGTAGGAGCCGTGCAAGTTGAAGTAGTTGGCTATTCGATCCTTCGATACGGTGAGAGGTGTGTCGGAGTTCCTACGACGAAATGTAGCGAAGGAGGAGTATCCAAGCACGATGCCGAAGAAGACGAACAGGAATCGAGTCGGGAGCAGCGTGGTTAGGTAGGCTCCACTCACCGCTCCTGTCGTAGTTGCGATCTCGAGAAACATACCTGCTCTGAGGTTTGTCATTCGTTCTCTGACGTAGGCCGCAGCCGCCCCACTAGAGGTGGCGATAACCGAGACGATGCTAGCGCCGATCGCTAGGCGGATATCAACGTGGTAGAGCAGTGTGAGGGTCGGCACGATGACGACACCTCCACCCAAGCCAATCAGCGACCCGAGGATGCCGGCGGCAATTGAAATGAGCGCTAAGGAGATCACAAAATCGAGCGGTGTCATTACCCCTATTATACGTACAAACGTACCTACAGTGCAATCAAAGTGTCAACTAATTGCCTCTTGCCCCCACTCCGCAAGGACACGAGCTCCCAGTTTCGATCCAGTATCACGAACCCTTCTCATTCCGCTCTCAGGTCCACCGACGCCTCCTCGCTCGGCGCATGCGTTGGGTTCATCCTCGCACGAGCTTCTCCTACGCGTTGTAGGCCAGGAGTTTCTTGCGTAGTAGTTCGGTGAACCTCCGAATGGAGTTACTCTCGACGAAGTGGCATGAGCCAGTTCGTCGAGCAGGTGAGTAGCTGTGCGAGCAGGTCGATAGATGTCGACCCTGTCATGATTGCATGTGCTTTCAGCGCCGTATCGCTCACTGCGTGCTGTGCTTTGCGGTAGTGACAGTGGCTTGTGGCAGTTGCGCGAGCGACCCTCGGGCTCTGTCGGGAGACTCATCGGTCGCGCGGTTCGGATTGAGGATGCATTGGGCTCTCGATCGAGCGATTCGATGCGCACTCGAGCAGTCTTGACGCATATGTCCTTCTCAGTGTCCGTCTGTTGGGAGGCCGTTACGTGCGATCATCGAAACGAAGATTCTTTAATCGTGTATATCAACTTGCCCTCTCTTTGGGGTAGATGGAGTCGCTGACTCTTCCGTCTACGCTCGTGGACTAGGTTTCTGTACGCTTGGTCGATGGTGGTCTCTGTGATACGCGTGTGGAGATCACAGAAGGCCATTCGGCATGGACATTGGAGTCTTGGGAATACTTTGGACGCTCGCTAGTCCGAAGTCGATCGTCGCCAAGAAGAGACACGTCGAGTCCTCTCGGTGGTTTGGGTGAGAGCATGGACTTCCCTGAGTCGTACCATTTGCGATTCCGCTCTGATATCTGTCGCGATCTCGGGTCTGGTCGATTTGTGGTCGAAGGCCTGCTTGTCCCGTGTGAGTGACGTTTGCACCTGAGGTTGCGAGAGGCGAGACCGCAACTGAGAGTCGGAGCTTTGTCGTAGATGTTTCTGTCCAGCACCGGTCGCGAGTGGGCTGCGGAGATGATCATCACCTCTTCTCTGTGGCCGACGAGTACTGATGCACGTTAGACCTCTGGACAGCGTTTTTATGCGTGAAGCCTCTAGCTGTGACGAGAAACGAGTATCAGTGATGGGAGGGTCGCTGCCGATCATACTCAGGTCTGATCGGTTCGTTCTTGGCGTAACTCTTCACGAGAGACACGACACAAATTACGTGGAGGCTTTGGTGAGGTACGTGCTGATTAAAGGTGCGCTCACTCCTCGTCCGTCGCCCGAGGAGACGTCGGTGGTAGCGATGGCCGTGACGCTATCGGGCTCGACCCGATGCGTCGTGGCCGATCACAACGTGTGAGAGTCTCGAACTCGGTAGGTAGTACTGCTCACGAGCTCTCTATTGGGAGTCGAGGTTCGCTGGGACTCTGCATGACCGGGCTTGGGGAAACCCCTTAGCGGTCGACCCCTTACACGTCGGTGCCCCCGGCAGGATTCGAACCTGCGCACCCGGCTCCGGAGGCCGGTGCTCTATCCCCTGAGCTACGAGGGCATAAGGGTGAGTCTAGGCCGCATCCCCTTCTGCATGACGAACGAATTGCGCGATTGTACACAATTGCTAGTAGGTGATTCTTTTCTACTTCTAAGACCGTAGGATTTTGGTGGATATCGGTGGTGAACCCAGAGTCGAACTCCTCTCTCTTGAGGTCTCTATTTCGAACTCTTCAACAGTTAAAGGTAGAAGTTGCAGCGTCGCGAAGATCAAATCGTTCGATCACTTACGTTGGCCGTGAGAGAGCTTGGACAGGAGGTCCCTAGTTCGGGTGTCCATGTTGAGATACCTGCGCGTGAGGAGCACGGTGACTACTCGACCAATCTTGCCCTCTTGCTATCCAAACAGATCGGCCAACCGCCACTTTCGATCGCTGAATCACTGATTGCGACTGAAGCTATTCGATCGCTTCCACATCTCGTCAAAGTCGAGATTGCTCGCCCAGGATTTATCAATTTCACGCTCGCCCCGACCCACCTTCACGAGCTGATGGTGGAGGTTAAAGAGGAGGGGCGTGACCTCTTTGCGCGACATGATTTTGGTGATGGCACCCGGATGCAACTGGAGTTCGTATCTGCCAACCCCACCGGACCTCTCCATATCGGTAATGGATGGTGGGCTTCGTACGGAGACGCCCTCGGGCGCGTGCTCGAACGATGTGGATATAGCGTGACTCGAGAGTACTACGTCAACGATACTGGTGGCCAGATTCGCACCTTGGGGGCATCGATTCTTGCGAGGCGGAGAGGTGAGGAGCCACCTGAAGGTGGATATCTCGGTGACTACATCGTCGAGCAGGCAAGTCGTTACTTGGGTGAAGAGGACATTGTGGAGGCGGGGAAGTGGGCTGCCGAGGAGAATCTCGCTACTATCCAGCGTTCACTAGAGCGGTTGAATATCGTTTTCGATACCTGGTTTTCTCAGGCCTCGATTGAGGACTCTGGTGCCGTCGCGAACGTTGTCGACCTGCTATTTGAACGTGGAGCCGTTTTTGAGAACGACGGTGCGCTATGGTTGCGATCGACCGAGTGGGGAGACACACGCGATCGAGTGCTGCGAAAGTCGAATGGTGACTACACCTATCTAGCCGGCGACATTACGTATCACTACAATAAGTTCGTTATCAGGGCCTTCGATGCCGTCATTGATATCTTCGGCGCAGATCATCACGGTCAGGTCGCGTCGATGCGGGCTGCGATGGCTGCGCTTGGTATCGACGTCGATCGACTAGAGATCCGTTTGGGTCAGATCGTTGCTCTCGAGTCGGGTGATCAGGCGGTCAAGTTCTCCAAGCGCGCGGGCACTGCTGTGTCACTGGATTGGTTGGTCGATGAAGTGGGTCCTTCGGTCACTCGCCTCCTTGCGCTGTCGACTTCCCTAGATCGTGCTACGACGATTAACCTTGCCGAGGCCAAGGAGCGATCGATGGAGAACCCGGCGTACTACATTCAGTATGCACACGCCAGGATGGCTGCCCTCGACCGGATGCGGAGCGAGCGAGGGATTGCTCCTGCAGCTATCGACGACGCTCGAGAGCTCGGAGTGCTCGTCCATCCTCGAGAGATTCGTCTGATGCGTGAGATTATCGCTCTTCCGGAAGTGGTTCGGCTCTCCGCACTCGAGCGAGCGCCGCATCGCGTGACTACGTGGCTCAAGGGATTGGCCGCTGCCTTCCATGGCTTCTACCACGACTGCCCAGTTCTGATGGAGGGAATCTCAGATGAACTAGTTGCCGCACGACTCTATCTCGTTGAGGTCGCTAGAGTGGCGATCGTGACCGGACTCGATCTCCTCGGAGTCGATGCTCCAGAGGAGATGTAGATGGATCGAGTCGGCGCGGGTCGACCCCGAATACCGACCCACCTCTTTTCGTCAACGATGACGGTTCGTAGCGATGGTCACCTGCTCATTGGTGGCGTGGCCGCAAGGACAATCGCTGAAGAGGTGGGAACTCCGGTCTTCGTCTACG
>JBMFXG010000126.1:0-8132 GCA_049964535.1 Acidimicrobiales bacterium
CAGGAAGACGAACGTCGACATGACCATCCAAGATATCTCGATGCGCCTTGAGATAGCCACTCAGTGTTCCTACGTCTTCCCAGTAACGATCAGAGATCCATCCCATCAGCTTCTTCCCGTCCCTCAACAACTTCGGGAAGACATCACCGGAGAAATCGGACGCACCGTCGAGTGGAATATGCTCGAATATCTCAGGATTAAGGACGTAGATACCGGTATTGACCGTGTCGGTGAAGACCTCACCCCAAGAAGGCTTTTCCAAAAAGCGGGAGATCTGACCCTGCTCATCGAGCATAACGATCCCAAAATCTAACGGATTCTCGACTCGCTGTAAGACCACGGTCACCATCGCCTCCGAGGCGTGGTGATCGGCCCAGACCCGACCGAGATCGATATCGGTAAGCACGTCACCAGAGATCACCAAGAACGGCTCATCGAGAAGGCTTCGGGCGTTTCCGACCGATCCCGCTGTTCCGAGGGGCGATTCTTCAGAGACGTAGGTCATCGAGACACCAAACTCGGAGCCATCACCAAAATAGGTGCGAATGGCATTGGCAAGGTAGGCAACCGTCACCACGATCTCAGTGAAACCGTGATGCTCTAAGAGCCTTACGATATGCGCCATCATTGGAACGTCGCCCATTGGTAGCATCGGTTTCGGTTGCGTCGACGTGAGTGGTCTGAGGCGAGTCCCCTCACCTCCGGCCATAATGACGGCTTTCATATCGTGATCACTCCCTCACACCAAAGCATTCGTTCCGGCGGCCACGCGCTCAGAGGTGCAGTCCGACCTCACTGCGTACTGCCCTCTCGCTCCTCCGTTTCCGGTGGAACTCGCCGCGATCCCCTGACATCAGCTACGAAGATACGAACGTATCGAACGCCAGCCGCATACAGTACAACTGTTCCCGCCGCAGCGAAAACTAAACCCGCATCGTAGAGATCACGGTCAAAGATACCGTGGCCAAGATGGAAAACTAGAAGAGGAAGGGCAACGAGTACGGAGAAAGTTCCAGCCTTGCCAATGAAAACCACATCGACCCTGTGTCGATATCGCAGAGCCAAGTAGCTCACGAGTGCTGAAATGACGACCTCTCGAATCAAAAGTGGTATCGCGATCCCGAGCGGCAGAACGTGATCGAGAGTAAAAAAGATACCGAGAGCGATCACGATGATTCGATCTGAGACGGGATCGAAGACCTTCCCAAACGTCGTCACAGCACCGATCCGTCGGGCAACAAAACCATCGAGAAAATCTGTGACGCTCATAACTGCCAGAATCACCGCAACGGCCCACGGTGAACGGTCCCGGTGCGCGAACTCGACAACAACGGGAAGAAGCAGCAGGCGCAAGAGCGTAATCAACGAAGGAACGAGACGCACGAGAGGTTCGGCAAAAGATCGGGGAGCGTTCTGGGAGCCGATCATGGAAGGTTCTCTCTCCGCCACTCTCTCCCCCTTCATGTGAGACCGAACTGGACACCCAAGGTTACGACGTCGCCTCTGCGAACGTTGAAGAGACCCTGTGCTTCCTCGACCCACAGAACAGAGAGTCTCAGTGAGCATTCATGGAGTGCCACCTCCACCATAGCGGCGAGATGACCTGGTGCGACGCACCGAGACCAGATCAGACCACAGCCTCACTCGCCCAACACAGCGCAAGAATCTCAGCGCTACAGGAGCGTTCGTTACCCTACGACCGAATCATCTCGATGCCTGTACTCATCTCAAAACACCCTCAGGCCCAACTCTAGGTTCAACCACGTACACATCCCGATCTGAAGCGCTGTCAATACGGATCATGGGAGCCTCGGCACGCGCTGCTCGAAGCGCTTCGGCCGGTGAGTTCGGGTACGCTACGTGCGTCAGAACAAGGTGACCGACGCCGCCGCGCCGTGCATATGCCCCGGCGAGATCGGCACTGAGGTGCAGATCTCGGGGATAGTGAGGATCATCACTGATCCACGTCGACTCGCAAAGCAGTAGATCGGTACCGCTACTCAAAGCCTCAAGCGCTTCACAGGGCCCAGTATCTGCGGAATAGCTCAACTCGGCACCATCGCTCCCTCGAATTCGAAGACCGTAAGTCTCTACCGGATGAGCCATAGACCGAGACCAAAGGTTGAATGGACCGAGCGTCAAAGTCAGGTCATCTTCCAACAGCACAACCTCGACGAGAGACTCTAATGCGGAGTCCGAGATTAGCTGAGAGAGATTGCGAACGACGCCAGGGGTGCAACAGAGTACGAGCTTCCTCTGGGGATGAGAGGCGTAGCGTCGATAGTGAAAGAGGCCTACAAAATCAGCGAGATGATCGGTGTGCTCGTGTGTGATGACGACCGCATCGACGAGATCAGGGGTGGTGAAGGCGAAGAGATTGGCCATGGAACCGTTACCGACATCGAGGAGAAGCTGGTAGGTATCCTCACGCACGAGATACGAAGAGCACGCACGCCCTGGGGCCGGATATGAACCCGCTGAACCGCAGATCTCGAGTAGCATCCTGGCGCTCCAATCTCAAATACTTGCTTGCATACTCCTCCAAGAGTGCCTCTGCGGCCGACGATCGCTATCTCGGAGTAAACCCTCACTTACTTCTCTAGCTGGTGTACAGTGAGAGTAACAAGAACTAAAGGATACAGTGATGCGACTGCTCATATTCCCGCTTTTCATGAGTAGTGTTTTTCTCTCTGCGGTAGTGTGGATCCTCTTCCGTCACGGCGCCTTTATGGAGGGTGTTCGAAATCAACGTGCACGTCGACGGGTCGTCGAGGTCGCTCGCAACGCAGAGAAGAGCTTTGGTGGCTATGCCCGAATTCGGCTCATCGCCGTGGTTTGCCACGACGAGTCCGTCCTGCTTGGATACAAACCTTCCGATCCGTCGGTAACGGCAGACCAAAAACCAAAGCTAGAGCGCCCAGGTAACGGTGAGACGATGGTCGCTTGGCTCCCACCAAGCATGAAAGATCGGACCTCGGTCCTGGAGCAATGGTGTCACGACAAGGTCGAGCTCTACATGAAGATCGACACCGATGCCCGAACCGTCCGTATCTCCTCACTCGAGCTCGATAACGTGGTGGAACTCGCGCTCTCTCCTGCGAGTTGACCAGACAACATCAGTCGTTGCACTTGTGGTCTAGGACCCGACTTACCAGCTTCGCTGAGTAACCACATTCAACAACAAGAAGCAAGGAGAGTGTGAGGTCACCTACCTACAGGTCTTCGACAAGGGACCTTTCTCGACCGTGACAGAGTCTAGAGATCTCCGAGCAGCGGATCTGCTGAGAGATCTCAATCACGAAACTACTTCTCCACCACTACAGTAGATACGTGGCGATCGGTGTCGGATATGTAGCTGCCTTCGGTGGAGGAATTGTTTCATTTCTCTCCCCTTGTGTGCTCCCGCTCGTACCCGCGTACCTCTCGGTTGTCAGCGGCCTCGACACGAAGGAGATCACCTCGGGAGAGCCGAAAGACCTAAGAAGGATCGCCCTCTCGACGGTTCTGTTCATCGCTGGTTTCAGCGCGGTTTTCGTAGCTCTCGGGCTCTCGGCTAGTGCCCTGGGAAGGGCCATCTTCTCCCAGCACACGTTGATCACGCGTATCAGCGGAGTCTTTCTGATCGCCATGGCAGTTTTTCTCGTGTCTTCAGTTTTTCTGAAACTTCCCTGGCTCTATCAAGAGTAGCGATTCCATCCGAGGCTGGCGAATCTCGGTCACTTTGCCGCTCCGGTTGCAGGTATGGCTTTTGGCTTTGGGTGGACTCCGTGCATCGGCCCGATCCTTGGATCAGTGTTAACGCTCGCTTCGATACAAGGTCAAGCTGCGCAAGGTGCACTACTCCTCGCTACGTACTCTCTAGGACTCGGAGTTCCCTTTCTCATAACCGGTCTGGCTTTCGCAAAGGTCGCAGGAGCACTCGCCTGGATCAAGCAACATTTCACCGTTATCACGACAACTTCGGCCGCAATTCTTGGGGTCATCGGTGTTCTCCTCACGCTGAATGACTTCACCTGGGTCACCGCCCACCTACAAAGCTATGCCACAGCAGTCGGGCTAGGAAGCCTCAATAACGTGGGATAGCGCCGACATTTTGGCTGCGACATAATACCTAGAAGACCGTCGATTGCGATGGAGGGCTACGGTAGGAAAGCTCCGTCCGTAAAAGAACTGCCGCGCCGGCCGGTGGCGCTCCCCTTCCCTCCAAGAGCTCAACAGCCCATCGCTTCAAAGTGCAACCGTATCGCTCTGAGCCGCAAAAGCTTGCACAAAACGTGATAGCGCACGTCTTTCATCTCAGAGGCTGGCACAAGAAACTCGCACTCTCGAGTTCTAGCTCTAGCTCGAGCGCCTCACCGCTACCAGTTCTCAACTGCTTAAGACGTTGCCACCCGACGCTCGACCGTCTCTGCCGCACCCGCCCCGAATGTGTTCGCGGAACGACGCCGACGATCAACGATGAATACCATCGTGAACTCGTAACCATGCAGATCATCATCGAGCCCGCTATCTCGTCGCCGAAGCGGCACCACCAACTCCTGCAGCGGTAGCCAAGAATCTTCCAAGATCGCCGGGCGACGACGGCGGAGCTCATAGCTACGCCCATTCGAGCTTCGTTGACGACTCACACCGTCATCGACCCTGGCAGGTCGCCCAACCTCAAAGAGGGTAGCAACTCCCTGTGCGGTCTTGTCGTGCACGCGCCGAGACTGAATCACCCGACCATCTCGATCCACAAGAGCACAGCCCAAGACCATCGTCAAGTTCTCCTCGAGGGTCGCAGCAAGTCGATCCATCACCGCACTGAGCGAGTTCGTAGCTGTCGAGCGTTCGGGGCCACCATGCTCTCCTTCGAGACGAGCGAGATCGGCAACGCCCTCCTCAGACCGGCTCAGATGATCTTCTAAGATGGCTCCACATTCGAGTGCTTCAGCGATGTACGGCGTGTCAGGAGTTACCACCCCAAGTTCACCACCCAAACGCCCAAGTTCATCGCTCTCCAGAGCAACGCGTCGGACCTGGACAGTGACCTCCTTCATACGTTCCATGATCTTGTTCCACACAGCATGCAAACGGTCAGTATCTGCTCTTTGAAGAAGACTTCCGCCAGAAGCCGAATCATCGAGCTCACCCATCATGGCACGCGAGAGCTCGTGAGCGCTAGCGAGCTCGCTTGCCAACGTCTCTACGACGCTCGTCGCAAGAGAGACCTCGTACTCCAGTGTCCCAGTACTCTGAGCGAGAGAGCTCATCAGTCCGTGTACTGACTCCGGTGGCGCGATCGAACTCTTAACCTCGGAACCGAAGAGTGATCCGTTCCATGAGGTAGAGCTACCACGATCTCGAGGGCTACGAGTTGGTGGTGACGGTGTAGTCCTCGACGAACCCTCCTTGGCGCGTACGTTCATCCAGCTCACACTCGTAGTCCTTTCAGCGTAAGACGACTTTTCTCACTCACAGAAATCAGTCTCTCACACTTTGTGTTCGCAAGTGCGACATTTCGACGAAACCATTCGTAGGGAAGCGAATTGAATACCTTCGGAGCCATTGGGCTCCACAGACCAAAAGTAGGCGTAGGACAAGCGAGAAAGCGCCAACCCTTCACTTGGGGTCGCTCCGGCAACTCTCCTACCTCTGCTGCGGTAGTACAGCGCTACGCTAGAGACCACCTACACGCAGGAATAGCACGCTGTTCGCAGTGCAAGGCCCGTATCGCACCTAGGTAGGTCACCGCGTAAGTAGAGGACCACAACAGGAGAGTGAGTGGATTGGAGACGGACTTACACCCCAAGAGTATGGTCGTCATCGATGGTTCCTGCGCTCTGTGCTCACTCAGCTCCGTCGTACTACAGCGGTGGTCAAGGGAATCACTTTCGGTCATCGGGCGAGCCGATCTCGACAAAGCTACACCGCACAGCATCCCTCCCGAGGTTTGTAATGACTCTTCCGCTCTCTGGTGGATCGACCGGCGAGGGGGCGTTTTCCGGGGGCATCGAGCAGTCCTGCGCGCCCTATCGACGTGTGGTGTGCTCGGTCGTTTCGCCTGCTACCTTGCAATGCTGAGGCCGGTAGAGCCTGTAGTAGCAACGCTCTACCTCTGGTTATCAAGCCATCGTGCAGCACTTTCAAAGATTTTCAATCTACTATGGCCACGGACGTGCCAGCGAAGCGAGGTAGCGACGCCAACTAGCTCGCTCTCGAAAGAGAGCCTTCAGTAGATTTGCACAACCTCCTGCACTACGGCTCAACCCAGTGCGGGAAAGAGTCCTCCGGTGAAGAGATTCCTCAAGATAGGGCTCACAGGCCTTCCACCCCTGCGTCCGACCACCAAGGAACGACTCGCAATCTCTCCTGCACAGCTAGGTGGAGCGATAGTACTCCAGAGGGACAATCTCCAGTAGCGATCATCACTCATACTTTGTTACCACTACCCATAGTCGAGTCTCGGCAGATCAACGAGGACCCTCTCAAACAGCTGTCGTCGTCCCATGTCACCGGAGCTCAAGCGCTCTCAAGGTCGTCTGAGCGAGTCGAGACTACTGCGCTCAAAGAGTACTACGATCACTGCCGCGAGGCCGCGTGACTAGGGTCATACCTACCGTCCTCCATCCGATCGTCTATCTCTGCCACACGCCCAGAAAATCGATCCACTCGATCCAGCACACTTTGTACGGGTGACACATAGACAACGACCGCATCATCGACCGTCACACCTCCTCCGGTCTTGAGCGCCCAGCCGTAGAGCGCACACTGTTCTCGTGCAAGGTCTCGTCGGTCGACCATTCGATCGAGATCGAACGGTGCTGTACTCGCCCTTGTCTTAAACTCCACGATGGTGACTCGACGCTCACCGATGCTGAGCAGATCAATGACTCCCTCGAGAATACTCCCACCTCGAATACTGACGCTACTAGAGAGGTCAGGTATCGCAGCCTCATTCGGTAGCGCGGGCTCATTCGGTCCAGCTCGTCTACCCGCTTCACGAGCAGATGTGAGACACGCAAAGATTGGCACTTCGCTAAGGCACCGGGTGCCGCTGACCAGAGGAATCAGATCCGAGGAGATGACCTGCTCTACAATGGCTGCCACAAGCTCTCGAGTCGATATCGGGAAGGGGCCGTACTCGAGGAGATCGCGAGCCTGTCTCTGCAACGCGCCAAGCGGTTGACCGAAGTTCAGACGCCCAAGTAGGAGATGAACCAGAGTTCCCAGCTCATCTCTACGTACTTCAGAAGCAACGGCCTGACCCTCACCACTCGTCCACGTTGTGCGGCTGGAGAGGATATCCCTTCTATCGCCACCGATCCAAAGATCCGACTGAGTGAACGGAGTCGCAATCAATGGAGTGTGACTCTGTTCTGTGGTCGACATCGAAGATGCTCGCTTGCCTGCCTCGAGAAGATCGGACACCGAGCGTCGCTGCTCTGAGTCAAAGAGTGAGACCAGTCTTGCGTGGTTCGCATTCCACTGCGCAAAAGACGGCATCCGCTGCAGTGCTGGGCCAACGTTTTGCGTGCGGTGGATCGTTGATGCCCCCTGAAGTCGTAGCTCCCGAAAGCCTCCTGCCTGCCGAACGCTCGGCGCCATCAACCGGGCCAAAGACCGAGCTTCCTTCGGCTCAGCTTGATCCGGCTCCGGTTCTTCACCATCTCGTACAAGAGAGACCACCAAGTGGTCCTGAGCTCGCGTATAGGCAACATAGAGAAGGCGGGCCGTCTCGGCCTCTGCTTCGGCGAGCTCGCGTAGATTACACGCGTCGAACCCATCGGACTGATAGATGCCGACACGATATTCCAAACTCTCTCCGTTGACAAAATGTCGATACTTTGGCTTTTGAGGACGTGGGTTTTTAGACTGACCCGCAACCACTACGATGGGGAACTCGAGACCTTTCGCTGCATGGATTGTCATAATGTTGACTGCGTCGTCATCGAGATCAGAGAGGGTCGCCTCAGACGTTCGCACCTCCCCTTGTATCCTTCGAGTGAGATAGTCAACGTACTCACGAAAGGTCCCTCCAGTGCTCTCGAACCAGACCCGCGCCTCTTCCACTATGTAACGAAAAGCGATCAGTACATCTCGAAAACGAAGCTCGCTCGAGGCGACTTCAAGCACTCGTCGTTCCTCGAGTA
>JBMFXG010000127.1:0-8048 GCA_049964535.1 Acidimicrobiales bacterium
GGTCTTCTCGTAGAGCGTCATGTCCAAGAGCGAGAGCGAGACCTCGCTCGATAGCCAAGAAGCGATAGCGGTCACGACGGCCGTGCCGTTCTTGCCTACGAGTGCAAGCGTTGGAGCAATGAGATCTCCGGTAGCAACTCCTGTTGCTATCACCGCTACATTTGCCATCTGCCCTCGGGTGATATCTGCCACGAGAGACTTGGCCTCTTCTAGCGAGGCGGCGGTGTGAGTTGCACCAAAGATCTTGGCCTGGTCCCGCTTGAACTGGACTGGATCGACGGCGACGATCTGTGTTGCTCCAGCGAGCCGAGCGCCTTGGAGGGCATTCGAACCGATTCCTCCGCAGCCGACGACTACGACGGTGTCGCCCGGCCTCGCGCCACCAGCGTAGATCATGGAGCCGACGCCGGTGGTGACGCCGCAACCTACGAGTGATGCCTTGTCGAGTGGGATGGCATTGTCGATCTTGATCGTTGAGTTCTCGTGCGCGATCACGTACGGCGAGAAGGTGCCGAGACAACACATGGTACCGATGCCTTGGCCTCGGGCATGGATTCGCTGTCCACCCGAGAGCTCTTCACCTGAGAGGATCGAAGCGCCGCTCTCACAGAGATTCTGGTGCCCGCTTGCACACGCAACGCAGCGACCGCAGGAAGGTATGAAACCAAGGACAACGTGGTCCCCCTCTTGGATTGAGGTAACTCGAGAGCCGACCGCCTCGACGATGCCCGCACCTTCGTGCCCCCCGACGATCGGCAGCGGTGCGGGTAGGTCGCCGGTCGTAAGGTGTTCGTCAGAGTGACAGAGCCCCGAGGAGGCGAGCCGAACGCGGACCTCGAACTCTTGGGGATCGTCGAGCTCTACCTCCTCAACGCTCCAAGGGGCACCGACCTCCCAAAGTACTGCTGCTTGGGTCTTCATTTCAACCTCCAATTTCGAAGTGGCGGCCATCTCATTGGTCAACTTCGTGACGACGGTAGTTCCGATACCTAGTGTCTATCACGACATTGCGCTCATGGCCCGGCAACCGCCAGGAGTCGGTGGTGAGATCTCCTAAGGTATGCCATACGTTGTGGTTTACGAACGGAAAATTCGGAGTCAGAAAGTGGTATGGCCATGAGTGACAAGGGCTTCGTCCATCTTCATACCCATAGTGAGTATTCCATGTTGGACGGTGCCTCTCGGGTTCAGGAACTGGTGAAGGCGGTTCGATCCGACGGCCAATCAGCGCTGGGAATTACCGATCATGGGAACATGTATGGTGCTCTTGAGTTCTATAAGTCGGCTCGCGCTCAAGGTATCAATCCGATCATCGGATTTGAGGCCTATATGGCGAAGTCCTCTCGTCAAGAACGACCGCAGCGTCGTGGCAAGATCGACGACACCGGAGGTGACGTCGATGGCGGGGAGAAGCTGTACTACCATCTCACGCTCTTGGCAGAGTCCACGCTTGGGTATCACAACCTGATACAGCTCTCGAGTGCAGCCTATCTCGAAGGGTACTACTACAAGCCTCGTCTCGACTTCGAGCTCCTTGAGCGATACCACGAAGGTGTGATTGCGACGACGGGTTGCCTCGGTGGTCTAGTCCTGCAGGCCCTGCTTCGTGATGATGAAGAGGAGGCAACCCAAGTTGCTGGAAGACTCCAAGATATTTTTGGGCGTGACTCACTCTTCGTTGAACTGCAAGATCAGGGCCTACCTGAGCAGCATCGAACGAATCCCGGTCTGATCTCGCTAGCGAAGCGTATTAATGCTCCCCTCTTGGCGACCAACGACTCTCACTACACGCATCGGTCGGATGCGGTGGTGCATGATGCTCTGCTCTGCGTACAGACCGGCGCTACTCTCCAAGATGAGAAACGTTTTCGCTTCCATGGCGAGGAGCACTACCTCAAGACCGCAGCTGAGATGCGGTCCCTTTTTCGAGAGGTTCCGGAGGCGTGCGACAACACGTTGTGGATAGCGGAACGAGCACACGTCGAGATCGAGTTTAACAAGCCGAAGCTCCCAGAGTTTGAAGTCCCCGCCGAGTTCCGAGCCGAGACCTACGAGGTCGCCGCCTCACGGTATCTGCGCCATCTTACCTTTGAAGGGGCGAAGGAGCGATACGGAGATCCTCTCGCGCCCGAGGTGAGAGAGCGACTCGATTATGAACTCGGAGTCATCTCGGAGATGGGCTTCTCTGCGTACTTCTTGGTGGTCGGAGACTTGATCTCCTTCGCTCGAGCTTCGAAGATTCGAGTCGGACCGGGGCGTGGATCTGCAGCGGGATGTTGTGTGGCGTACTGTTTAGGGATCGTTGACCTCGATCCAATTCGCTACGACCTTCTCTTCGAGCGCTTCTTGAATCCCGGTCGAAAGCAGATGCCCGATATCGACATGGACTTTGACGAGCGTTATCGGGCAGATATGATCCGGTACGCCTCCGAGAAGTACGGCCAGGACCACGTAGCTCAGATCGTGACCTTCTCCACGATCAAGGCGCGTGCTGCCGTTCGGGACGCCGCTCGAGTCCTTGGTATGCCCTATGCGGTTGGTGATCGGGCGGCTAAGGCTATGCCTCCTCTCATTCTTGGGCGAGATACACCGATTGCGGCGTGTCTTGAGCTTCAAGAGGGTTACGAAGAGGGCTACAAGATGGCGGCAGAGCTGCGGGAGATGGTTGCAACCGACCGCGAGGTTGGCGCAGTGATCGAGGTGGCGAAAGGCCTCGAGGGGCTTCGTCGTCAAGACGGTATTCACGCAGCGGCGGTGGTGATTACACACGCCCCACTCACAGAGTACCTTCCGATTCAACGCAAACCAGATCCTGGGGGTCAGGCCGATTTGAGCCCGGTCGTAACGCAGTACGAGATGCACGGCGTTGAAGAGCTTGGATTGTTGAAGATGGACTTCCTCGGTCTTCGGACCCTGGCGGTCATCGAGCGGGCGGTCGACCTCGTAGAGAGTTCTACGGGAACCCGCGTCGATATCGATCACGTTCCACTCGATGATGCAACTACCTTTGCGATGCTGCAGCGTTCCGACACTATTGGCGTCTTCCAGCTTGAGAGCGGCCCGATGCGCACGTTGATGCGGTCTTTAGCACCGACGAGCTTCGATGATATCGCTGCGCTCGTAGCGCTCTATCGACCGGGTCCGATGGCTGCAAACATGCACAATGACTATGCAGATCGTAAAAATGGGCGCAAAGAGATCTCGTACCTTCATCCAGAGCTTGCGGAACTGCTCGGCGATACCTACGGTTTGATGATCTATCAGGAGTCGATGATGCGAGTTGCTCAGCGCTTTGCCGGCTTCACCCTTGAAGAGGCCGATAATCTTCGAAAGGCCTGCGGTAAGAAGAATCGGGAGCTCATTGCTGCGGAGCGAGCCAAATTCGTGGCTGGTTGTGGGAGAACAGGATATGGCGAAGCGCTTGGAACCGCGCTCTTTGATATCATCGAGCCATTCGCTGACTACGCCTTCAATAAGAGTCACTCCTATGGTTACGGATTTGTTGCCTACCAGACGGCGTGGTTGAAGGCGAACTTTCCTGTACAGTACCTTGCTGCACTGCTCACGTCGGTCAAAGACGACAAGGATAAGACAGCGGTCTACCTCGCAGACGCAGCTCTCCATGGCATCTCGGTGCTCGTCCCTGATGTCAATGTGTCGCAGGCTGACTTTACGGTTGTAAACCTCCCCGAAGGCGATCAAGCGATCTCCTTTGGTCTCGCTTCCGTTCGTAACGTCGGTGCCTCGATCGTGGCGTTGATCGTCGAGGAGCGAGAGAAGAACGGGCCGTTCTCCTCCTTTGTGGATTTCTGTTTTCGGGTCGATCCGACGGTCTTGAATCGTCGAGCAATTGAATCGCTGATCAAAGCTGGAGGCTTCGACAGCCTTGGACACACAAGGAAGGGACTTCTCGCCGTGCACGATCTCGTGCTCTCCAAGGTGATCGATCGCCGTCGTGAGATGGAACGAGGCGTCTTCGGTCTCTTCGATGTGCAGCCCGACGGCGAGGACGTTACTGCGGTTGTCGACATCGATGTCGAGATTCCATCATCAGAGTGGTCTCAGAAAGAGCTCCTCGTCTACGAGAAGGACATGTTAGGGCTCTACGTCTCGAACCACCCCCTCAAGGGCCACGAGCGCGAACTGCGCGCTCGCTCTGAGCATCGACTTCTCGAGATCAACGAGACCCCTGAGCGGTTTGCTCGAGATGAGGTTGTGGTGAGTGGTATCGCAACGGCGGTTGTGAAGCGCTACACCAAGCGTGGCGACTTGATGGCCAACTTTGTACTGGAAGACATGGAGTCCTCCATTGAAGTTTTTGTCTTTGCGAGGACCATGGCAGAGGTAGGACACCTCCTTGAGGAGGACGGTGTCTATCTGGTGCGGGGCCGACTGGATCAGCGGGAGGATCAAGTCAAGCTCGTCTGTCGTGAGCTCGAACCGATCGAGCTTGGTCACGCAAGTGAGGGGAGCGGAATCTTCGAGATCACGATTGCGCCACCGGCGGCATCGCAGGCGAAGTTGCATCAACTGCGACTGGTCTTAGAAGAGCACAGCGGTTCGAGCCGGGTTCGGCTCCACGTTGGTTCTCGGGCTTTTGACCTGCCTCCTGAGCTGAGGGTTGACGCAAGCGGGCCAATAGTTGGATCGATAAAAGAGCTGTTCGGAGCGGCAATCATTGGGGTTGGGTGAGGAGGTGTCGTTGCGGGACGACCTCGTGTCGACTAGACTAGGTGAAACCATTGACGATCCATAGGAGTTGCGTAACCATGGCAATCGATGTAATCACTCGTGATGCAGCCTCCCTCGGAGACGCGGAGCTTTCGGAGATGGCCGAGTTTGCCCTCGCCCAGGGAACCCCATTCGATGTTGGATTTCTCTCGAAGCTTCGCGAGGAGTGGGTCCTGTGCACTGAGATTCGTGACGATGACAAGCTCATAGCGAGCGCGCTGTGCACTTTAGAGCGCATTGGCGGTACACCGTCCATCTTGATTGGCTTGGCCGTGATTGAATCGGGGGCGCACGAGAAGGAGATCCTCTTCGAACTGCTCGCAGAGCAGTACCGAAAAGCGCTTCTTGCATTTCCTGATGAGGATGTACTCGTCGGTGTTCGTCTGGTGAGTCCTGCCGGTTACGACGTCTTCACTGGCCTTGAAGATATCGTCCCTCGACCGGATCATAAGCCCACCGGCGAAGAGCGAGCTTGGGCGCGCAGATTGGCTCGACGATTTGGAGCAGAGACGCAGCTCGACGATCGTACTTTTGTGATCTCGGGAGGTGGCGCGGCCGCTGCCCATCTCGCCTACGGCAATGTCGAGCTTCGAACGCCTGACGGGTACGGAATCCACTTTGACCAGGTTGTGAGCGAAGAGAACGATACCCTCGTGGCGTTCGGCTGGGCCATGGCCGAGAGGCTGGCCGACGGTTCACTGCCGGGAGAGTAGTTCTCTCGAGACCCTCTACTGGAGAGCTCCATGCTCCCTTGTTGAGGAGTATCTTGTTGAGGAGTATTTGAGATTGGCTCGTGTGGGTCCCTAGACTTCGGTCTGTGGACCTGTTATCACTGTCGCTGACAGAAATCATTAAGCTCCTCGATGCTCGCAGCGTGAGCGCTGTCGAGGTTGTGTCGCAAACGTGTGCACGCATTGAGGAGAAGAATCCTGCTCTCAACGCAGTCGTGTCGTTCGACGCGGACCGGGCTATCGATGAAGCTCGGAGAATCGACGATCGAAGAGCAAGGGGTGAGGTTCTGGGTCTTTTATCTGGCGTTCCGTTCGTCGTCAAAGACCTGGAAGAAGCAGCGGGCTTCGTGACCACCAAGGGCTCGCTCTTGCACGCTCATGACCCAGTGGCAGAGTCAGACTCCTACCTCGTTGAGCGTTATCGGGCCCTGGGGGCGATCGTCGTGGGCAAGTCGAATACCCCCGAGTTTGGCTGGACCGGGGAGACCGTGAACCGAGTTTTTGGAGCAACGAAGAATCCGCACGACCCGAGATACTCTCCAGGAGGATCTTCTGGAGGCAGCGCATGCGCCGTTGCGTCTGCGATGGTACCGTTTGCTACCGGGTCCGACGGAGGTGGATCTCTCCGAATCCCATCTGCGCTCTGTGGTTTGAGTGGCTTTAAGTGCTCTTCGGGGGTTGTGCCATCCCCTAGTGCAGTCGCTCCGAGCTGGTTCGATCTCTCGGTGAGTGGTCCCCTGGCAAGAAGCTTCGACGATCTTGCCCTACTCCTCGACGAAATCGCAGTGTTCGAAGAGGGCGATCTTCGTTCGCATCTGCTCTACCCTGGCCTATTCCGACAGCATGTCGCGCTTCGAAGAGCTCCTCGACGACTCCTCGCCTCGCTGACGCTCGGCTACGCTCCAGTCGATGAAGAGGTTCGGCGTGTTTTTCTCGAATCCGTGGAACGCATCGAGATGAGTGGCGTCGAGGTCTCTTGGAGGGAGGATATCTTCGACACCGATCCGGTCTTCTCCTGGATGACCCTCACTTCAGCGATGACGCGTGCGACTTTGGAATCTGAAGGTCTCTCCAGTGAGGACGAGCGCTTAGACCTTGGGCTGCGGGAGGTGCTGCGCCACGTCGAGAATCTCTCTGCCTCGCAGCTCCTCGCTGCACTTGGGGAATCGTATCGTCTTGCCTATCGACTGTCAGAGGTGATGGCCGGATTCGATGGTCTGTTGACTCCGACCGTCTCGACCACGACCCCGCTGAGCGGATCAAGTGGGACGGTCAATGGGATACCTACCTCGAACTGGGTGCGCTTTACCTATCCCTTCAACATGACACGTTCGCCGGCTGCCACCATTCCCGTCGGAGTGAGTGAGAGCGGGCTTCCTCTTGGGATTCAGCTCGTAGGTCATAGAGATGGGGATCGTACCTTACTGGGACACGCCGCGTTCTGCGAGGATCTCTTCTCTCATAACGCGTGACTACGGCCGGACGGGTCGGGTATATACACGGCGCTTTTTCGGTGAATCTGTTAGGTGCCCACTACTTTATGGCGCAAAATCTCGGGACTTATGTATGGTAGAGATTACATATTCCCACTAAGATCGGATCGTGTCTCAGCTTCGTAAGTACCGTAAGGAGCGGGGTCTGACCCAGGCCGAACTGGCCCGGAAGGTCGGCATGTCCCGAGGGGCGTACTTAGCTCTTGAGGCGGGGGAGTCTACGGCGAAGGTCTCGACTGCGTTACTGCTCGCTCGTGTTTTAAACACAACGGTTGAGAGTCTCTTCGGCGATGAAGTAGGTCGAGACCAGCACCATCTCTTGCTGACCGCTCCGCTTCGTAGGGTTCTTATTGGTGAGGTCGGTGGGGAGCGCATCGTTCGTGAGGTCGGTGATCTGGCGCTCTCTGAGCGACTTCGTCCTGCAGATGGAGTTCTTGACTCGGCTGAGACGATCGTCGAACAGCGCTCCACTTCGGTCTTCGTGACGGGCTGTGATCCCTGTGTCTCTCTTGTCGTTGGCCACCTCGCGCAGAGCAGAGCGGGTGTGAACTTTCGTTGGATTGGCGGGGCTAACGCTCGTGCTCGCCGGGAGCTTGAGCATGGGATGACGCACTTCGCCGTTATCCATGGCGACTCTGAAGCGGCAGCTTCTACGAGCGCTCCGAACGGTGATGCACTTGGTCGGCTCCCGCTTGCGCAGTGGAGCTTGGTCTTGGCGATGGCTCCTCATCTCTCGAGAGGAGTCTCATCGTTAGAGGATCTCGTTGGTCGTGATCTGAGGTGGGCGCTGCGCGAGCCCGGGTCGGGCGTTCGTACATTCTTAGATGATTGGCTGTTGGGTCGTGGGCTCATCTTGGGAGATGTAGTTGGCTCGTCGCGACAGTACGAAGATCACTTCGATGTTGCCTCCGCCCTGAGCGATGGTCGGGCAGACGTTGGACTCACGATGGGCTGGGTAGCGGCAGAGTACTCCTTGGCGATGGTCGAGGTTGGGGTCCAGCGAAGTGAGCTGTGGTACCGGAGAGATCGGGTCGGTAGTGGAGATGTTGACGCAATCGGTACGACGCTTAACTCGAGTGGGTTTCGACGCGAG
>JBMFXG010000128.1:0-7920 GCA_049964535.1 Acidimicrobiales bacterium
GAGTGCCAGTACGCCACCAGCGCCTTCGTGTCGGCGAGGAGCACCTTCGAGCGTGGCCCGAGGTTCGTCGCTCCGGAGCCACCTGGCACCCCGTTCGCCACGAGCGGATTGTCCCCGCCCGCGACGTGCTGCTTCGGGTCCGCCGCGTACGGCCCGAAGTCGTCGGGCCTTCCGTGGAAGTACGCGGCGCTCGTCCAGCTCTGCCCGACGAGGGCCGAGCCGTCGCGCCCGATCGATCCGTTCGCCTGGTACGAGAAGAGGAGCTGCGCGACTCCCGTGCCTGCGAGCGAGTAGGCGAGCCCGAACACCAGGAGCGACACGACCGCCATCACGATCGACCTGCGCAGGTGGGTGAGCATCGATCCCTCCCTCAGTACAGGTGCGTCGCGGCGAGCACGAGGTCGATGAGCTTGATGAACACGAACGGCGTGACGATCCCGCCGACGCCGTAGACGAGCACGTTCCTCCGAAGGATCGCGGAGGTCGAGCTCGCGCGGAAGCGGACGCCCCGCAGCGCGAGCGGGATCAGCGCAATGATGATGAGAGCGTTGAAGATCACGGCCGATAGCACTGCAGAGGTTGGAGAGTGCAGGTGCATCACGTTCAAGGCCGACAGACCCGGATACGCAGAGATAAATAGGGCAGGGATGATCGCAAAGTACTTCGCAACATCGTTCGCAATCGAGAAGGTGGTGAGAGCTCCTCTCGTGATCAAGAGCTGCTTTCCAATCTCGACGATATCGATGAGCTTGGTCGGGTTCGAGTCGAGGTCGACCATGTTGCCGGCCTCCTTCGCAGCGGTCGTCCCAGTGTTCATAGCCACTCCAACGTCGGCCTGTGCGAGCGCAGGCGCATCATTGGTACCATCACCGGTCATCGCTACGAGCTTGCCTCCGGCCTGCTCGGCCTTGATGAGCTCCATCTTGTTCTCAGGAGTGGCCTCAGCGAGGTAGTCATCGACTCCCGCTTCCGAAGCGATCGCCGCCGCAGTCAATGGATTATCTCCAGTGATCATGACGGTTCGAATTCCCATCTGGCGCAGCTGGGAGAATCGCTCCGCAATGCCCTCTTTGACGACATCTTTGAGCTCGATGACTCCGAGTACTTCAGCTCCATCTGCAACGACAAGCGGCGTCGATCCAGCGCGAGCCACGCTCTCCACCTCTCGGTCGAGCTCGGCCGGAACGGTTCCGCCGCCTTCAAGAACCCATCGCCGTACGGAGTCGCCCGCACCTTTGCGAATCTTGCGCTCTCCAATATCAAGTCCCGACATCCTTGTCTGAGCGGTAAAAGGCACAAACGCATAGTCGCTACCCATCTCATGCTCACGCACGTTGAAGAGCTGTTTCGCTAAGACCACAATTGATCGCCCCTCCGGGGTCTCATCGGCGAGGGAGCTCAACTGGGCGGCCTCAGCAAGCTCTTCTTCACCGTGCCCTCCCACCGGTATGAACCGAGATGCCATTCGGTTTCCGAGCGTGATCGTTCCCGTCTTATCCAAGAGCAGCGTCTGAACATCCCCTGCCGCCTCAACGGCACGGCCAGACATCGCCAAGACGTTGCGCTGAACGAGTCGATCCATACCGGCAATGCCGATCGCCGATAACAGGGCGCCAATCGTAGTTGGGATGAGACAGACGAGGAGAGCAACCAAGATTACGACGCTCACGTGAGCTCCGGCATAGAGTCCATAGGGCCTGAGAACCACGACAACCGGCAAGAAAACGATCGTAAGTGCGGATAAAAGGATCGTTAAGGCCAGTTCATTGGGGGTCTTCTGCCGATTTGCACCCTCGACCAGGGATATCATTCGATCCAAGAAGGTCTGCCCCGGTTCTGCCGCAATACGAACGACGATACGATCAGATAGAACTTTGGTCCCACCGGTCACCGCTGAGCGATCTCCGCCGGATTCTCGAATTACCGGCGCTGATTCACCGGTGATCGCCGACTCATCGACCGATGCCACGCCTTCGATAATCTCCCCATCAGAAGGTATGACATCGCCGGCCTCGCAGACGACCAGATCACCTCTCGCAAGTGCGGCAGCTGGAACGAGTCTCTCGACGCCATCTTCGAGCCTTCGGGCATCGGTGTCGGTCCGCATTCGCCGCAAGGTATCTGCCTGGGCTTTGCCACGACCTTCTGCCATGGCTTCGGCAAAGTTTGCAAAGAGCACGGTCAGCAAGAGCCATATCGTGACCGACCAGTCAAAAAGTCCCGGCCTCACTATCGATTCAAAGAGCGTCACGACCGTACCGAGTAAGACGACGAACATGACGGGATTACGAATCTGAATCCGAGGGTCGAGCTTACGAACAGAGTCGGCCAACGCCTGGCGGACGACCTCTCGCTCGAACGTAGGCCGAGACCGAGCTACCGGCGCCCCTGTCTCAACAGGAGCCTGGGTTTGTGTACCACGCATCTAAAAAAGCCTCCCATGGCTCAGTTGCTCGGCGAGCGGGCCGAGCGATATCGCAGGAAAGAATGTCAGCCCACCGACTATCACGATGACTCCAACTAGGAGCCCAATGAAGAGAGGTGTATCGGTTCGGAAGGTTCCGAGTGACTCGGGTACAAGACCCTTCTTGCCCAACGTTCCTGCCAGGGCAAGTGCGGGCACGATCACACCGAACCGACCAACCAACATCGCCACTGCTCCCAAGATGTTGTAGAACGGAGTGTTACCCGATAGGCCCGCAAATGCAGAGCCGTTATTGTTCGCCTGAGAGGTAAAGGCATAAAGGATCTCGGTGAAGCCGTGCGGCCCACTGTTGAGCGTCGCAGAGGTCCCGCTATGCACAGCCGTTGCGATACCGGTCAACACCAGGACCGTAATCGGCATGACTAGCACTCCCAACGCCGCTATCTTCACCTCGCGCGCTTGGATCTTCTTTCCAAGATGCTCAGGAGTCCTTCCCACCATGAGTCCACCAAGAAAGACCGCCACGATAGCGAAGAGCAAGATGGTGTAGAGACCCGACCCTACGCCACCTGGAGTCACCTCCCCCAACATCATGCCGGTCAGGACCATCATGCCCCCTATCGGCGTAAATGAGTCGTTCGATGCATCGACCGATCCGGTCGAGGTCTGCGTGGACGCAATGTTGTACAGCGCCGAGGATGAGGAGCCAAAACGCGTCTCCTTCCCATTCATATTTCCTGCCACCTGATGGGCTATGCCGCCAAGATGCACTGCGGTATTCGCTCCGTGCTCGGCTCCTATCCCCACTGCCGTCCAGATACAGAAAAAGAGCAGCATGGTCGCTACCACCGCAACTCCCTGTCGGATATTTCCGACCATCTTGCCAAAGACGTAGGTCAGCGAGAACGGTATCGAGAGGATTAAAATTACCGACAGCAGGTTGGTCAACCCTGTGGGATTCTCAAATGGATCTGCTCCATTGGCGTTGAAGAATCCGCCTCCATTCGTCCCCAGCTCCTTGATCACCTCCATAGAGGCCACGGGACCCCGTGCAATAACCTGGGTGAAACCGTCAAGCGCATTTTTGATGTGCGCAGGTCCCGCAAAGGTCTGAATTGCGCCCTGACCCACGAAGACAAACGTCATGACGAAGGAGATCGGGAGGAGCAGATAGAGAACTCCTCGGACCAGATCGACCCAGAAGTTCCCTATCGTCGAGCTCTCCTTGCGTGCAAAACCGCGTATCAGAGCCACCGCTACCGCAATTCCGACCGACGCCGATACGAACATTTGAACAGTCAGAGATCCCATCTGAGAGAGGTAGCTCATCGTGGTCTCGCCAGAATAGTTCTGCCAGTTCGTATTCGTCACAAAGGAGACGGCTGTATTGAAAGAGAGCGCCGGCGATACGCCGGGGAGATGCTCCGGGTTCAGTGGAAGATGACCTTGAAGCCTGATGAGGGCGTAGGTCACCAGAATCGCCACTGCGGAGAAGATAATGAGCGACATGGTGTAGCGCTCCCAGCTCTGCTCAGCCTCGCTATCTACGCCGAGGGCCCGGTAGATCAGACGCTCTGGGCCACGCAGCCATCGCACCCTACCTTCATAGATAGCGAGCATGTACGCTCCGAGATAGCGCCAACAGAGAGCCAACGCGACGAAGAGAACGATCAGGGTCAGTGCTGTGCCCATCTCAGAACCACTCCGGCTTGAAGAGCGCTACTCCAAGGTAGCCAAAGACCAACCCTGCCATGACCAACAGCACGAGATCAGTTATGCTCATGCGTGCTCAAGCCCTTTAGCTAGCGCAAGCATCAGCGCAGCAAACACGCCTACGCCTGCAATTGAAAGTACATCTGCCATAGAGACCACGGTAGAAATCGCCCGATCAACACATCATCAATAGAGCATTTGGCACTATTAACAGCGCATTAACGGCAGCTCAAGCGCCAACCGAATCGATCTCACCCCTTGTTGTTAGCCCTACTCTCCCGTTTTCGCTGCGCCCTGATCACTCACCTAGGTACTGGTATCCCACTCCGGGACTCGTTCGAATCAAAGTCGCTCGGTCGTCGTGCAGTTTTCGACGGAGGCGATTGACATAGACCCGCAGGTAGTGCGACTCCTGTCCATACCCCGTACCCCAGACGTCATGGAGGATCATCTGATGCGTGCAGACCTTCCCAGCGTGGCGCATGAGGTAGGCCAAGAGATCGAACTCCCGAGCGGTCAGTTCCACCTCAACTCCATCGAGTACGGCCGAACGCGAGGCTAGGTCTACTCTCAGTCGCCCGAGCTCAAAGATGGAGGTCCCCGGTTCAACTGAGTGCACCACTCGATGTCGGAGCGCCACCCGAACACGAGCTTCTAGCTCCGCCATCGAGAACGGCTTAGTCAAGTAGTCATCGGCACCGGCATCGAGAGCGGTCACCTTGCGAACGTCATCGTCGGCTGCAGAGAGCACCAAAATGGAGGTCATCGACCACTCTCGAACACGACGAACCACCTCAACTCCATCGATATCTGGAAGACCTAGGTCCAAGAGCATGACGTCGGGCTGGAACAGAGCGCATTGATCGATCCCCTCCTGAGCACTCCGGACCGCCACGACCTCGTGACCGCGTGCCTTGAGGCCGATCTGCAGAGCTCGCAGTAGCGATGGGTCATCATCAACAAGCAGTAGCCGAGCCACACTCTACTCCCGGTGCTCGCCGAGAGGCTGTGCGTTCGGGAGCGTAAAGCTAAAGATCGCTCCCCCACCTGGTGCGTCATCGAGCACGACCTCGCTCTCGTGCAGCACAAGATATGACTGGGCTAGCGCAAGTCCAAGGCCTGCCCCCTCGCTCGTTGGATCCTTTTCAAACATGTAAAAGATATCTTGACGCCGATGAGAAGGAACTCCCGGGCCGAAGTCTCGCACACTCACGGTTACCGAAGACTCACTCGCTCCTGCTCTCACTACGACCTGACCAGTCCCTTTGGAGTGGCGCAGCGCATTTTCAATTAGGTTTGAGAGCGCCTGTGACAACAGCGCGTGGTCAACCCGGACCAGGGGTAGATCGATCGGAAGATCCATGCAGACTCGCTGGCAGCACTCCTCGCCCGAGATCGAAAGGAGTGCATCGGCAACGAGATCACTAACCGAGTAGAGCTCGAGGTGAGGCTCCAAGGCGTCGGCCTCGATTCGTGACATGTTCAAGATATTGGTTACTAGCCGGGTTAAGTGATCCGTCCGAGTCTCAATAGTTTCTAAAAGCTCATTTCGATCCGACTCACACAGCTCTAACGATGAGTCTCGCAGGTTAGAGATCGAAGCCTTCATCGCCGCCAACGGTGTTCGTAGATCGTGGGAGATAGAGCTCACCAATGCCCTTCGCCATCGATCTCGCTCCTCGAGCATCTCGCTATGCACCAAGCGCACCCGCAGCTCTGACTGTCTCACCGCAAGAGCAATTGCTCCCCCTAGCGCAGCGATAACCTCACGATCACGAGCATGTTCTTCTCGTGGTCGCACCACGAGAAGCCCAGCCACACCGGAGACGCTCAACAACGTACGGACGTAGAGTGGGACACTGTGTTCTGCTGTGTCGATAACGAGGCCCCCGACACGCCCTGAACCAGGCAGGATCCGTGCGATCTCAGTATCAGTGAGATCGACCCCCGCAGAGGCGAGCACGCTCAAACCCTCTCCGTCAGGCATCAAAACCGCTGCGGTAGCGAAACCAAAGGACTCGACCAGTGCCCGAGTCACCTCGGTGAGTAGTTCGTCTCTCCCTCGCTCGACGATCAACATCTGAGAGATCTCTGCCAGAGAACGGAAGTCGTTACCCTGCCGGATCGCCTCCTCCGTTGCGGCTTGCAAGCGAACAACAACTCGCGCCACTACCAGCACGACGATTCCATAGACAATGAGCGCTATCCAGTTCGACGCAGCTCCAACGTTTAAGGTGTAGTACGGAGGGATGAAAAGAAGTCGTAGACCACAAAGCCGACGAGAGCTCCAAGCACTCCAATCGCAAAGCCTCCACTCACTACCCCAACGAGCACCGGTATGACGAGAACCAGTGCCGTCGTCGCAATCCCAAGATGACTCCGCAGACGCATCAGAATCACTCCGAGAACCAAGAGTGTGAAGCAGAAACTCACGAGTCCACGCTGAAATCGACCGAGCGATCGCCACCGATACATAGGTGTAGCATATGGGTAGTGCGCAGAGTAACTCATAGTGCGTCGGGATAACCGGAGCAAGCTCGATCAGCCTACTTCGACGATCGGCGTCGATGCAACAACACGATCTACCGAGCTCATGCATGGAGAGTGTGAAGAGATGCTGCGCTAAGGGTTATCGTCGGACCTACTTCACTGAAGAGGAGTAATCTAACCAGTGCTCGAGCTCGATAATGGATGACACAGAGGATCGGATAGCCGACAACGAAGTAGACGTCGCTCCAACCGGACGATTCCGGATCTACTTGGGGTCCTCAGCTGGTGTCGGTAAGACAGTTGCGATGCTGGACGAGGGCGAGCGCAGACGCTCACGAGGCGCCGACGTCGTCATCGGTTACGTAGAGACCCACAAACGCCCCTTCACCGTGGAGCGCGCAGCGAGCTTTGAGGCCGTTCCTCGAAAGATCGTGCACTACCGTGGC
Source organism: Acidimicrobiales bacterium (assembly GCA_049964535.1). Lineage (GTDB taxonomy): Bacteria > Actinomycetota > Acidimicrobiia > Acidimicrobiales > Acidimicrobiaceae > JAJYZP01. The sequence goes on from JBMFXG010000128.1 coordinate 7,075, forward strand.
ACAACCTTTGAGGAGCTCGATCTCGACCGGATCCTAGAGCGACGACCGGAAGTCGCAATGATCGACGAGCTTGCCCACACGAACATACCGGGTGCTTCCGCTCACGAAAAACGTTGGCAAGACGTATACGAGATACTCGACAACGGAATCAGTGTGATAACGACGCTGAACGTCCAACACATCGAGTCTCTCGCTGATGCAGTCGAGACGATGACTGGAGCAAAGGTTCTTGAGCGCGTTCCGGATCACGTGGTACGCAGAGCAGACCAGATCGAACTCGTCGACTCGTCGCCTGAGCAGCTACGACGTCGGCTCATGCATGGCAACATCTACCCGAAGGACAAGATCACCGAGGCTCTTAACCACTTCTTCCGTCTCGAGAACCTCACGGCTCTTCGAGATCTCGCACTCCGTTTCGTTGCCGACGAAACGGAGGAGGAGATGCTTGCGTACTTGGAGCGTCTGGGAGACCACCGTCGATGGGAGACCAAGGAGCGCATACTCGTAGCGGTCACCGGAGCACATGGCTCTGATCAGGTCATGCATCGAGCTGCGCGCATTGCAAGTCGGACCAAGGGAGATCTCCACGTTGCCTATGTACGCTCCAGCGAGGGTCAACAAAGAACTACCGAGAGTGACCTCGCCAGACTGCAAGTGCTAGCCGAGGGACTCAACGGACGATGGGTCATTTTAGAAGGAGACTCGCCGGCCGAGACGCTCGTCGACTACGCGGTGCGAAGTCGAATGACCCAACTTGTAGTCGGGTCGTCAGGTGAGCCAAAGTGGCGTGGCCTGTGGAAAGGCTCACTCCTCCAACGCGTCATTCGATTTGCGGGTGACAACGGG
>JBMFXG010000129.1:0-7915 GCA_049964535.1 Acidimicrobiales bacterium
TCATGATCCAGCCAAGATTCCTGAGCTTCTCGAAGCGCTGAATGGGGGAGCAGCTTTGGCGATCGGTTCTCGCTACGTGCCAGGTGGACGGTCACCTGGGCTATCGAGAGGTCGGCTGCTTATCTCGCGCGGTGGTAACCTCTACGCCGCATTCACCCTTGGACTCAAGGTTCGTGACGCAACGGCCGGGTTTCGAGCGTATCGCCGAGAGGCGCTTCTGCAGATCGATTTAGCGAGCGTGCGAGCCGATGGTTATGGCTTCCAGGTCGAGATGGCCTATCTGGTCCATCGGCACGGAGGGCGCATCGAAGAGATACCGATCACCTTTCGAGATCGAGTCGCGGGTGGTTCGAAGATGTCCTCGAGGATCGTCGTTGAAGCGATGCTCCTATGTTCGCTCTGGGGTCTTGCACGTATCATTCCGTTCTTCGGCAAAGTAGAGGTTCAAGACCGAGCGCTGCGTTGGTTTAGCGAGATCTACGCCGGCGTAGAGAAGGTTGCATCGCAGGCCCGGACGACGAAACGTCTACGTCCGTAGATGGAACAGGAACGGCTGGAGCTGCCATTCGAGGTGGTGAACGAGCACTACGAGCTACCATGCTATGCACGAGCGGGCGACGGAGGCCTCGATCTCAGTGCGAGCGAGTCGCTCGTTGTGGGTCCCCTCGAGCGGGCGTTGGTAGGAACCGGTATCGCTCTTGGGATCCCCGAGGGTTACTGTGGACTCCTACTCCCTCGTAGTGGACTTGCGCTTCGTTCAGGGGTGACGCTCCTGAACGCTCCCGGATTGATCGATGCTGGATATCGGGGTGAGATTCGCGTAGTGCTGTATAACTCGGATCGTGAGGAGCGCTTTGAAGTAGCGGTTGGTGACCGCATAGCACAGCTTCTGGTCTTGCCTTTTCCATACGTGGTCTTGAGTCGCACGGAACGACTTGCGCCGAGCGAGCGTGGGGAAAACGGATTCGGACATAGCGGCCGTTGAGCTAATCCTCCGTGGATCTTGAGTAAACCGTACTACCTTGAGATCATGAGACAGTTGAGTGGGCTCGATGCGGCCCTGTGGTACTTGGAGTCCGATACACAACCGATCCACGTCGGTGCACTGCTTCGGATCGAGGACTACCCGTCTCCAAAGCTTGGCTACGAGGGTTTTCGTCTCCTTCTCGAGAGCCGATTAGACCGAGTACCTTTGCTCTTCGATGTCGTCGCTCCTTCGCCTATCCCCTTTGCACTGCCGTATTGGATGAGACAAGAGACGATCGACCTCGACGAACATCTCTCACTCGTCGTGCTCGATGACGCAGGAGAAGCGGAGATCGATGACGATCGGGACGTGGATCGTCTGCTCGAAGATTTTCTGGCAAAGCCACTTCGACGAGACAGACCTGCGTGGGAGATGACCTATGTGCAAGGCGGCGACGGTCGGAGCGACTTTGTGATGATGAAGGTTCATCATGCCTTGCTCGACGGGAGCTTAGGTATTGAGAGCCTGGTCTCTCTCCTCGATGTGGCTCCGGATGAGATCTCGGGACCAGATGTTCGACGGGATGATGCGAGACAGTCTTCGTCTACAGGGACGCAACAGAACGGGCGAGGGGAGACGGTCTCGTTCTTTCAGTCGCTCCTCGACCTCCCAGGCGAGATCGTTACCCGAGCACGATCGGCTTCGCTCGTGGGTGATACCTTGTCATTGATCACAAAGGCGATCGCCGGTGATGACGTGGATGCAGTCCTAAGAGAGCTGAACTTCGGTGCTCCTCGGTTTTCGATCAGCGGAGCGCTCGGCGAACGACGTTCGGTCGTTCGGTGGAGTCTTGATCTTGGGGAGTTAGCGTCACTGGCACGATCCCAGCGTATGACGGTCAATGAAGTCGTGTTAGCGATCTGCGGGTATGCGCACGCGCAGTACCTCAAGGAGCAAGGTGACGAAGATTGGGAGCGAGAACCGATCGCACTGATGCCGCTCTCCACGAGACGCAAGCTAGCAGCGACGACGTCGCAGAATCAGGTCTCAGCCCAGCTGCTGACCCTTCCGGTCGTGCTCGACGATCCACGTGAGCAACTCCGACGAGCGCGTGAGGTATCACGCCGAGCTAAGGAGCTGCACTCGCAGATAGGACCGAACCTCTTTGCTGCGCTCGCAAGTGTGGTGACGACTCCACTCTTAGGGTCACTTAGCCGTTTGATTTCGAAGTCGAGGGTCTTTGATCGTATCGATCCGATCTTCAATATGGTGGTCTCGAACGTCCCCGGTTCTCCGGTACAACTCTTCGCTGGTCAAAGTAGTGTCGGGGAGATCGTTCCTTTCGGGCCGGTCGTAGAAGGAGCGCCGATCAACCTCACGATTATGTCCTATCTCGATCGGATGTTCTTTGGCCTCGTGGTCGATGGTGATCTCGTGCCGAACCCGACTCGCTTTCGTGATCATTTTTTGGAAGGACAAGAGTGGCTCCAAAGCGCTCTAGTGTGAGCTGAACCGGTTAGTATCTATGGACATTGCGGACGTGGCTCAGTGGTAGAGCATCACCTTGCCAAGGTGAGGGTCGCGGGTTCGAATCCCGTCGTCCGCTCCAAAGAAATTTCAGCTAGATGACCTTGAAGGGGACCCGAGAGGGTCCCCTTCTTTATGCCGCAAGGCGTCGTGTCACCTACGTGCCGCAGCGATATTCTGGAGACCGTGGCTGGGAAGAAGTCGCGCAGTCCGTGGGTTCCACCCGAACGCGGCAATATCGGGCTGCAGACCTACTCGAAGCAGTGGCTCGAGGACAAACTGAACCTCCGGCTGCGCAGCCGCGAGCAGCACGAGATTAACCTTCGGCAGCACATCAATCCCGTTCTCGGTGACACTGACCTGTCGAAGATCACGGCTCTTCAGCATTTAGCGGTTATTCGGTTTCTCGTGGGGTTGCTTCAAGCTTTCCAACTGCGGCCGTCTGACCGGTTGAGCTATCTGTAGTGTGAATACCTCTCCGTACATGGCGCATCGATCATGAGGCGCTGGGCTTGTTGATACGCTGAAGGCGCTTGTGTCAAGCGACGATGCTCGTAGCAGGTGCTCTCGGTGGAATGATGGTGCTCTCTTGCGACTGGTGATCCGAAAGATCCGTATGTCAACGATCTTGAGAGATGGTGGAAGATTATGAGCCCCATCACGCTTCGACATCGGGTCAAACTCTGATGTTCCTTCGCCTTCGATTCGTTTACTCGAAGTGGAGCCAACTGGTTAGACGAAGACCTATGGATGATCGGCATGATCCTTCGCGTGCATCGAAGAAACCTACTTCCTCAACACGGATATGCCCGCTATCGTGACGAGCCGGTAGTAAGCTCGGGCTACATGCGCTTCGTGGATAGCACTCAGTTCGAAGGGTCAAGCCCCTGGGATGCGCTTGACGTACTCACTATCGATTCGGCGAGCGTCCGTCTCCACTGGACGGATCAACCGTATCATTGGCATGTGAACGACGGACCTGAGGTCTTTGTGGTACTGGATGGTCAGATCGACATGCATTACTGCGAGTCTGGAGTCGAGCAACAACATCGTCTCAGTCCTGGAGTGATCTGCTTGGTAGAGCCTGGTGATGAACACGTCGCTCACCCGGTTGGCGTTGCTCGTATCCTCGTCGTTGAGCGCGCTGGGTCCGAATGATGGCGGAGCGAGTCGGTTCATGATTGACTAGGACGTCTTGGCTCCTAACAGCCCTGGTGTAGGGCTCGATTTGACGTACTCAGTGATGCACGGTCCCTTTTGGGATCGTAGGCGAGCTTGCTTGCAAGAGAGGTGCTTGCGGCCGGTGCAATGAGCTGCCCCCGTAACGCTTCGCCTCCTGCCTTGGGGGCTCCATTGTGTGAGAGTAGGAGTCTCCAAGAAACTTAGGTTACGTACTCGTCGTAGAGGCTGAGATCGAGGTCCAGACCTCCACTGCGGCTTCCGATATTTCACTCGCATTCATGCTCGCGTAGACCGATCTGGAGAGTCGAAGTGGTGGCGAAGATGACGAGCGATGTAGCGGCGATGGACCGACGCAGCTGTAGCGGTTCGCAGGCGATAGCGCGAGCGCGTTGCCCCTCGTTCTCCGGTCAATCCTGAGCGGCAAGAAGGATATCTGAGACCAGGAGCAAATCTCAGTCGTACAGGCCGGGCACTCCGACCGTGTGAGGGCAACCGGAGAGGATATTTTCAACCTTCCATAGCTGTTTTAGGTGCGGCACTGGGAGGTATGGGGGAGCGCCTCGAACTCTCGCGATAGCAGTGCGAAATCTATCTCGTCGGTGAGTTCACCTTTGAAGAGTTCGTTCTCTACCAAGTGGGCCTCTTGGCGCATGCCGAGTCTTGCAGCAAGCCGAAGTGATGCAGTGTTGCGCGCATGACTCTTGCGATCACCCGACGTAGTCCAAGCTCAGAGAATGCGAGATGCAGCACCCCGTGGGTTGTTTCGGCCGCAAAACCCTGGCCAGTAAAGGTGGGGTTGAGAATCCACCCGATCTCCCCACAGGAGTCATGCATGCTCCTAACCCACAGGCTCACATCTCCAATGAGGTGTTCAGAGCTCACAAGTTCGATCCCGATGAGAACACCCTCACCCTCGTTATCAATCGAACGCCGGGCCCAGCGTGTGGCAATGGCGTCTTGGACCTGTTCGTGGGTCAATGGTTCACCAGGGATGTAACGAAAGACCGCAGGAAGCGATCGATATGCGAAGAGGTCATCGAGGTCTGCAGCCCCGATGCCACGCAGTCGAGTCCGAGCCGTGTGGCGTGGCTGGTCAATGCTCAGGTGCACGCCAAGATCTGATCGTTCTCATGCGAACTCGTCGAAACAGCGTTCGAGTGGGCTATTCCGGTATCCACAATCGCTGGGTACCTCATTGGAACGGGAACGCACCGAAGCACAACTTTTTTCGGTTCATTCCTGGTAGGTGTAGATGCCGACTTCAGATTCCGGCCCTCTTCGACCATCAGAACTTATTGAGACAGTGGAAGCATGTGAGGGCATATGGCTTGAACCACCTGTTCCACTGGGTGAGCCGCTTCGTTCATCCTGTGGCTCAAGGTCTCGATGGTGAGCACGGAAAAGGAGTTGACTGATGAGTCGGTAGGTATCGGTACTTCGACAATGGCTGGAAGTGCGGTGATCTTGGTAATTCCTGCTGGAAATGCTGACCGTATCCGTTACGGATCAGTCAACCTATTGGCGTGCGTCGCACGCGCGTGGGAGTAGTCCTAGAGCGAGGCCGGCGCGTCGACTGGGCGATGGAGTTAGCGCTGCGAGCTACCGGCTATGGATCTGTAGGTGGTTCTCGTACCGCTCAGCTGCGGGTTCTGGCAGCTGGTTCTCCCTTGTTGGTGAGGGAGAGAAGGCCGTCGATGAGCTGCCCTGGTGTGCAAGAGCTCGGGGAACCCTGCGGCCGCCTTGGTCTTGACGATCGCACCTGTATCAGATCTATTCTTGCGCATAGTTGGATCACTTGAAGATTCAACTGTTGGCGGCCACGACGGCTTTTTAAGCTGGGCTGTTGAGCAATGCTAGGGTTCGAGCGCCATAGCGGCATAGATAGCCACGCCCGAGGAGAACGATTCCTCATCGAGCAGCATGAGGTTGGAGTGGTTTGGTGCTGGTGACGCAACCCCTGGAGGTGCAGCTCCAAGAAATGCCATGGATCCTGGTGTGCGCTGCAGAATGAACGACCAATCCTCTGCTCCCATGATCGGTGTAGGCAGCTCGATCACACGAGTTCCGAGTGTCGCCCTCGCTATCGCAAGCGTCCGTTGCGCGGCTGCCTCGTTGTTGACCGTCACCGGATAACCGTTCTCGTCATAGCGAATGTGCGCTTGACAGTGATGTGCAGTAGAGATCGAGGTGGAGATCTCATCGAGGATCGTCTTCGTCTTCTCTCTCGTCGAGTCTGAGATTGCGCGCATGGTCCCACGCAGTGAAACGGCTGGAGGGATGACGTTTGGAGCAGTCCCCGCATGGAGTTCCGCAATAGTTACCACGGCGGGGTCAAACGCGGGAATCTGTCTCGTTAGGGCTGACTGCAGCGCAAGCACGATCTCGCAGGCAGCGGGAATTGGATCGATCGCGTCGTGCGGCATAGAGGCGTGCCCTCCTCTGCCGGTTACGGTGACTTCAAACTCGTCGGCGGAGGCCATGATCGTGCCGGCACGAGTTCCAATGTAGCCACTTGGGAGTTGCGGGGTAATGTGAACAGCAAAGGCTCGGTCAATCTCTCCATGGCGGGTGTAGAGACCTTCATTGATCATGTGGTGTGCTCCGCTGTACCCTTCCTCGCCGGGCTGAAACATTAAGATCACCCGACCGGCCAGATCATTTCGGTAGTTGACAAGAATCTGAGCGGCGCCGAGCAGCATAGCTACGTGAGCGTCGTGTCCACAAGCGTGCATAGCGCCGTCGTGGATGGACGAGAAGGGGAGTCCGGTCGACTCGTGAAGCGGGAGAGCGTCCATATCGGCACGGAGTAGTGTGGTCGGACCCTCTCGTCGTCCTTCAATTGAGCAGGTTACTGATGATAGTGAACGGCCCAGCTGTGGTTCGAGCCCCATGCGCACCAGCTCCTGAGCGATGAGGGCTTGGGTGATGGGGAGGACGAGCCCGATCTCCGGCTCTCGGTGAATACGTCGCCGAAGTTCGATGACGCTTGGGAGGAGTCGGCGAGCCTCTTCTTCGAGCAAATGTGGTGTCTGAGCTGTCGTCACAACGGTCTCCTCTTTCGCGGCGCCACTAGTTTTGTTAGGGATCAAGTGTCATTTTCCCGGTGGCTTGTGGTAACGCTACCTCGTTGCGGGCTCTTTTCGTTGCGGAATCTACACCTCGTGCAGCGGTGGCCGATGATGTGCAGGTGTGTGCTTGTCGCAACGACTCGCATGAGTCCTACGGACGGAGTCGGAGTGAAGCTCGGATTATCGGTCTGTACGAGTGTTACGCGTGTCGGTCCTCGAGTAGCGCAGTCTCTGATGAGGATCGGGCGGCGAGAGTTCGGGGAGCTCGACGCTGGCGAGATACGCCTCCATGAGAATGCAGTGGACAAGACGTTATCCCTCGGCTAGCCGGCTGGCCGGAAGCGAGACGCGTCGCTATCTTCGTAGGGGTGATCGACCATGGTTGAGTGACGTGACTCTTTGACGGTTGAGATTGCTCGAACCGCAGCAAGTTTTAGCTGTGAGCGGGTCGCAAACTGAGTGATAGTGGGATCACTCAAGCGACCTCCGGGGCACGTGTCATAGGGGTCTTCAGGAGTCTCGCCACAAGACCGTGCTTGCTCCTCCTGGAGTGTGTGGTAGCGCACGAAGCAGTGGAAATCTCATCTCGTGATAACGAGTTATCACGCGGTTGTGGTGGGCTTTGGAGCAAACATACTCATGCTTGAACTCGTCTGTTGCTGCATAAAATCTTGACAGGCCGATCGGCTCTGGTGAACGTGTCGATCTAGGGTCGAAGAGAGCTCTGGTCGTATAGATCTCTGGTCGTATAGATCTCGTGTTCTTCTCGCAGCGGTAGTTCGTGTTTGACTGCGCCGATCCGATCTCTGAGCTAAGGAGAGCTGTGCTGTTGGTTTTGGACAGAGTCGTACTCGATGGTGGAGGGCCTCTTTTTTTGTCGATGCGCTGAAGCCTTGATCACCGTTGATTGTCCGATCGCTGGTTGCTCTAAGACCAGTTCGATCCGGCCGATGACCGCTTCTGACATCATCAGCGCTTCACCGAGGACAAGTGCTCTACTAGCCCTTACCGGAGTGTGCCCCTTGCTGGGACGAGTTTGCCGTTGGGGTCGAGTCGGGCTGACTGACCGTTGCAGCCCCAGGTGTCGATCCTGCTGACCCCGAGCTTGGCTGGTTGCTCACCGTAGTCCCAGGACTCGTAGTCGCCGACCCACCAGAAGCCGAGGTGCTAG
>JBMFXG010000130.1:0-7800 GCA_049964535.1 Acidimicrobiales bacterium
GGGTCTCCACAAACGTTATCGAGGCATCATGGCACGCTCTGGTCGACTCGGTAGTGATTGGACTCCTGCGGCAGGTCTCCACTACGGCGGATCGTCACCAGTCCTCGGGCGAGGTCGCTTCTGAACTGTCCTTCTGATCGAATCTTGAGCTATCATCGCAATCACCATGACACAACCTGACGCTGTTCCACTCACCGTACCAATAGCTCGATTCTGGAGACAGGGTCCGCCGCACGCTGAGATTAGCGGTCGCCCGGGGGAGCTTCGAGGACGTCGTCGGCCTCAGGGTCGACTTCTCGGTAGTCCGGGTCCGGATCAGGGCTACGCCTTAAAGCTTGCTGACGTCGCACTCGAGCGAGCCCGACTGGCTCCTCACGAACGCCGGTCCGATGTGCGTGTTGCGATGGTTTCATTGGCGATGCGCCGTTCGTCTCTCTTCGGCCGGGCTCCGATACCTGAAGATCTACTCGTGGCGCTTGCTATCTTCGGATATCTGATGGACGCGCCTGAGGATCTGATCAAACTGCGTCGTGGCTTCATTGACGGGATTGGTCACGACTACTACCTCCAGCGAACTCTGGCAGACCTTATCCCAGAAGAGCTTCTGCGTCTTCGACTTCACGACCTGACCGATGTCGTTGGTATCTGGTCGGAATGGCTCTCAAATGACTCAACTTCTGTTCAGATCCCAGGCGGCATCGATGCGAGTGATGCGACTGCGGTGCAGACGAACGCTCAGCGGACAGAGGTCGTTCAGGGAGACGATTCCGGGCAGCGAGCGTCTGAGTGGAACGATGACGAGCCCTCGAGCTAAGAAAGACGAAGCTCTGGCTGCTCAAGGCTACGACACGTTTCGGCTCGGAACGAATGACGAGACGGTCCTACCGAACTGTGCACATTGCGAGGAACGTCAGTTGGAGATTCGGCGTCTTCGCTCTCGGATTGTGGAGCTTGACGCTGAGGTCGCTACTCTGCGAGAGAGGCTGCTGCGCAGTGAGTTTGAGAGACCGCCACACTATGGATGAGTCGGTGCGATGATTGACCCAAGGGTCGTGAGCCTTTCGGTAGGGTACGCTACCTGTTGACGAAGGGCAAGAGCTAGCTCAGGATCTGCCTCTGAACAAACGGTAGATCCTTGGATCGCTCGTGTATCAGATTTCAGAATCGGTAAAAGTGGTGTCGAACTTCAAAGATCTCGTCGTTTGCGTCGAAGGTCTGTATCTCTGATTCTTTGATGGCGAAGTAGCAACGAGCGAGGAGATCGCCAAGTGCGTCGACGAGGAGCTCGTTGCGACGAAGGTTGTTCAGAGCTTCTGCGAGTGTCGACGGAAGGTTGATGATTCCACAGCGCTCCCGTTCCTCTACGGACAGTGTCGCTGGATCGTGCTGAGCGGGTGCTGCGGGTTCAAGGCTCCGGCGGATCCCATCAAGACCACAGACAATAATCGCTCCAAGAGCGAGATATGGGTTCGCGCTCGCATCGCACGGTTTGTACTCCAAGTTAAAAGAGGCCTCTTCTCTTTGGAAGAATGGAGATGCAACACGCACCGCCGCCTCTCGATTATCGAAGCCCCACGCAGTTGTCGACGATGCCCAGGCACTGGGTTGTAACCGACGATAGGAGTTGTAACTTGGAGCAGTGAGAGCGACGAGGCTTGGGAGATGTTCTGTGATTCCTCCGATGAAGTGGCGGCCCAGCTCTGACAGTGTGCCTGTGCCCTGGGGGTCGTAGAGCAGGGATCGGTGCGTGGCAGGGTCCCAGACGCTCATATGTACGTGGGCGCCGCTACCGATCTCGTTTGGCCAGGGTTTCGGCGCAAAAGATGCGTAGAGGTCGTGTCGGAGTGCCACCCCGCGCACCGTATCGCGAAACTTCATTTGATTGTCGGCCGCACGGAGAGCGTCAGTGTATCGGATGGCGATCTCTTGTTGGCCCGGACCATACTCATTGATTGCCTGCTCGACGATCATGCCTTGACTTTGGAGAGCGTGGATGGTCTCGAGCGCGAGGTCGGCGGCAAAGTCGTGCCCAATTGCAGAGTAGACCGGTGCATGGGTAGCGACATCGTGCGGAATAAAGCTCTCGTCGCTTCGCTGCGCAAGATAGTACTCGTTTTCGAATGATGCGACGACCTCGACACCGAGAGAGTGTGCATCGGCGATCGCAGACTTGAGAAAGCTCCTCGTGCACGCACCCCAATTCTCCCTCCGGTGGTCGAGTTGATCGCAGAGGATTGAGGCGCTCCCCTTCGCCCATGGAAGCGCACTGAAAGTATTTGGGTCGGGGACAAGGCGAATCTCACCGACCGGTTCCATGCCGACGATCGGAACGATCTCCTCCAGTAGGTTCATGGACATCTGTGCTCGTGTCAGCCCGACGCCCTCGACCAGCTTCTGCTTGAGCTGTGATCGGTGAACGGACTTCGTGCGAGCAACCCCGCTCACATCGCAGTACTCGAAGCGAATGAGCTCGATATCTTCATCTTCAACACGTTTGATGACGTCGCCGTTCTGCATCCTCCCACCTCTCTCGCTACCACGCCGTTTCGGAGATAGTGGACGCAAGCTTGTGGTGAGCGTACCACGGGACAACTTGGTTGTGCTCCTTGTTCAGTCGTCACACGCCTATTCCTTACGAGCGTCGCGGCTAGTCGTTGAATGCTGTTCATAGCTGTAGGTTCGGGCGCGTCGGTGAGAGACTCGGGGTGAAGGTCAGCCCTGTGATGCTCCACGGTGCGCAAGAACCGTCGCAAGTACGCACGAGCCCTGAGATCTCCACCTCGCGCTCCTGACGCACGCTCAGTTCGTAGTGGCAGAGCCACTGCGGACGGTGCGAGATAATGAGTTGCAAGAGCTCTGCTCAGTCGGAATTAAGTGGCTGTCGGAGTGGGATACCGGTCCCATGGCATTGCAGCGGGCCTTATGCATGAGTCCTTCGACCGATTCAGCCCAGACAGTTATTTACTTGGAGTTTACACAACTTTCTCTCAACTGTTGTTTTGGGGTCAAACGATCGTCACCTTGCCCACTTAGGTTTGCACCCATGAGACTTACTTTTCCTAGGCGCCAGCTCCGAAGCCGAACCAAACTCCTTTCCGGAGTTGTGGCCATTTCATCCCTGGCAGTACTTACCGTTCCTTCGTCGTCGGCCTTCGCCTCTACTGTGAAGGCGGCTCATAGCGCCAAGGTTCCGTTGATCGTGTATGCGGCCGAGGGTTACGATGCGGCCGTGACGAAGGGTTTCCAAGAGAAGACCGGTATTCCGACCGAGTTGGTTGATCACTCAACCGGGACGCTGCTCGCAAAGATCTCTGCAGAAGCGAATAACCCTCAGTGGGGGGTCTTCTGGTCTGATGGCTCTGAGTCGTATGCTGCACTCGATCGACAGGGCGACTTGGTGCGTGGCTTTGAACCGACTGCTGGAAAGCTCACTGCTCTTGGGAAGAGCTTGGTGCCTAAGGATAAGAGCTACATCCCAACGGGGACGACGATTGCGGGAGCGATCGTGTACAACTCCAAGGTCGTCAAGCACCCGCCGATGACGTGGAAGCAGCTTCTCTCGCCGAAGTGGAAGGGTGCGGTTGGGATGAACAATCCTGCCATCTCAGGTCCTACCTATCCCGTCGTTGCTTCAGTCATGGAGCAGCAAGGAGGCATCAAGCAAGGGGAGAGTTACTTCAAGAAGCTTGCGGCGAACGGACTGCACATTTACGCCACGAATAAAGTCACTCTCGGCGCGCTCCTAGCGAACAAGCTCAAGCTAGCAATCGTGCAAAACTCTGCCGGGATTGGGTTTGCCTTTACAACTCCGGGGCTCAAGGTCGAATACCTGAAGTATTCGGCGCTCCTTCCCGGTGTCATAGGCATCGACAAGCACCAGTCAAAGACTGAGATCGCTGAGGCCAAGGAGTTCGCAAACTTTGTTTACTCTAAGGCGGGTCAAAAGCTCATGCTGGCCGGAGATCCCCACGGAGATTCACTCTTCTTTCCGATAGTTCAAGGGACAAAGCAACACTCTGCCGTTCCGAAGCTGTCGTCAATCGCCACGGATTATCCAAATCCGTACTACTGGGGCCCGAAGGAAGCATCGCTGAACCAGTGGTTCACGACGAACATCGTGGCCTAACGATATGGCAGTGAGCACACAGGTCGTCAGTGGTGATGACCGCTCCGTAAAGAAACAGCAAGTCGTTCCGCCCCCAGACGGGGGCGGAACGACGCGGCTCGGTGGTGGCTTCGGAAGGGTCGTCAATCGAATAGCCGAGCGAATTGGATGGCCATTGTTTTGGGTCATTTTGGTATTCGTGCTGCTCGTCCCGAGCCTAAGTTTTCTCATCCTGGCAGTATCTCCAAGACTTTTCGACCAAGGTAGCTCGTGGTTTACCCTGTCTGCCTTCTCGCAGGGTCTCCAGGGAACGACCTTAACGGGAATGCGAAACTCGGTCATTGTCGGGATATTTGCTGCGATTATCGCAGTGGCGTGTGGCTCTGCGTTAGCTCTAGCTCTGCAACGGACGAGGGTCATCGGTAAGCCGATATTTTCGATCTCGCTCTGGGGCATTATGCTGCTGCCGAGCTACATCATTGCGGTCGGTTGGCAGGTCGTTCTCGATCAGGGTGGACTCCTCTCGTCTCTCCACCTCTACTCTCCATCGCTGTCAAATCTTTTCTTTGGTCCGGCAGGGTACGCGCTGATCCTGGCCATCAAGGGAGTTCCCTTTGCCTACTTCGCTGTGGCTGGGCCAATTGCGGCACTCGGCCAAGGATACGAGGAGGCTGTCCGAGCGCACGGTGGACGTCGGCTCGCTGTGCTGCGGACTGTAGGACCGATCTTGCTTCCGAGTATCTTCTCTGGACTCGTAGTGGTGTTCGCTGAGTCGATTGCCGATTTCGGTACAGCCGCTGTCATTGCACCGAACGCACATTTTCCCATCGCAACGTACAACCTCTATGTCGCCCTTTCCTCCTACCCCGCAAATTTTCCAGTGGCTGCGGTTATCGGCTGGATGTTGATAGCGGTAGTGGCGGTCGCTTTGGCGTTGCAACATCGTTTTACGAGACGGCGGTCTTTTGCCACACTGGGTGGACGTACTCGAGTGTCTTCCCCTCGACGTATCGGTAGAGGGTCGATGGCTCTTGTGGCTGCTGGACTCGTCTTCTTCTTCCTCGTTGCCCTCGGTATCCCGATTCTCGGAGCGATCACTTCTTCGCTACTCAAGCCGCTCTCGTCGTTGTCGTGGTCGAACTTCACTACCTCGGCGTATAGCGGAATCTTCGGGTTGAATGGGCTTGGGACCTCGATAGATTTCTCGGCCAAGTTAGCCGTTATCAATGCGTTTGTGACTCTCGTTCTCGCCGCGGTGATTGCGCGGCGACTGAGCGCACGGCGTCTTGGGGTTGTATCGAAGCTCTTGGACCTGACTGTTATTACGGCAATTGCTCTGCCCGGCCTAGTGTTGGCTGCGGGTTATATCTTCGCGTACAATCTCCCGTTTCTCTCCACGCTTGGTCTACACCTCTATGGATCGGTGACGGTCTTAGCGATGGCGTATCTTGCCGGTGCCTTGCCTTCGTCGAGTCGTGTGCTGTCCGGTCCGATGGCCCAAGTTCAAGGGTCTCTGCTCGAGGCTGCTCGAGTGAATGGCTCGACGCTGGCGGCTTCGTGGCGGCGGACCGTCCTGCCGCTTCTCGCTCCGAGTCTCGTCTGGGCGTGGCTGCTGACCTTCGCTGGTACGTTCTTAGAGCTCCCAGCTTCAGAGCTTTTGGCACCTGCGGGTAAGACACCCGTTGCAGTTGCGATCATACAGGTATTGAATAAGTCGAACTTCTACCAAGGTACCGCTCTCTCGATGGTGGCTTTATTGATCGACTTGGGTGTCATCGTCGTCGTGTTGGGGGCCTTCCGGCTGTTTGCGCCGCGAGGCTGGAGAAAGATTGGGGGCAGGGTTCTATGAGTGATTCGCGTGCAACGCTTGGTCATGCACCTTCGATTGAGATCTCGTCTCTTACCAAGGTCTATGCAGAGCCTAACTATGTGCTCAAGGACGTCTCGCTGAGTGTGGAGCCGGGGATGTTCGTTGTGCTGCTCGGTCCATCTGGAAGCGGCAAATCGACCCTATTGCGTACGGTTGCTGGACTTGAGCGGCCAACCGGAGGGTCGATTAGCTTTGATGGTCGAGTGGTGAGCTCGGCAGCTGTGCACGTTCCGGTGGAGCGTCGTGAGCTCTCGATGGTCTTTCAAGACTACGCGCTGTGGCCTCACATGACGGTGTTGGACAATGTGAGCTTCGCCCTGAAACGTCTTGGTTTGAAGTCTTCGGATCGACGTGCGAGCGCCCAGGAGATGCTCGAACGAATGGGCCTCGGCCGTCTATGTGGTCAGTACCCAAGTTCGCTGTCGGGAGGAGAGCAGCAGCGTGTAGCACTTGCTCGGGCGCTCGTTGCTCATCCCGGACTTCTGCTCTTCGATGAACCGCTCTCGAATCTTGATACCGACCTTCGGGAGCGATTGAGAGTGGAGATCGCAACGTTGACTAGAGAGACCGGTGCGACGACGATCTACATCACCCATGATCAGGCGGAGGCATTTGCACTAGCTGACCGTATTGGTGTCTTGGAGAAGGGCCGGCTCGTTCAGTTCGGCACCCCGGAAGAGATCTATCGATCTCCCGCAACCCCCTTCGTGGCTCGCTTTACCGGTCTTGCGGGAGAGTTGCCGTGCGTTGTTGAGCATATGGACGCTACGACCGGAAGTGCTTGCTTGTGGTTCGATGATGCAAAGCTCGATGCGCGAGCTGGTGGAGCTCTTACCAGAGGCGAGGAGGCGCGACTACTGGTGCGATCGGCTTCGACACTCTCGTGAGTCCGAACGGGAGAGAGCGCACGGACGGTGGCTTGGTGGGGCATCTTCGTGGTGTCGTGCGAGATGTCGCCTTTCGTGGTCGTGGCTATGACCACCTGGTTGAGGTTGGCGGTGGGAAGACGCTGGCCGGTGTCTTTCATATCGAGCGTCACGAGCGAGGTGCAGAGGTGTTGGTTGGACTCGATGCCGATGGCTGTCTCGTTTTCCCAAACTCGAGTGTCGCGGACTCTCCTTCGACTGAAGCATCGGTTGTCGATGACCTATCGGTACTCAGCGGCTCCGCCGCTCGTTGATTTGGTGGTTCCGACGAAAAGACGCGGGACCAAGAGCTAACGGCGAGCCGAGTTTCGACCTTGGTAACGCAATGAGATGGCCGGGAGCCAAGGCTGGTCAGTGGTGGGGCGATCCGGTAGTTGAACGGTGGTGTCACGTTGGATCTGACCCGCGCCGGTGATCTCGTTGGGGTGTAGAACCCTCGCCTAGTGTTACATACGGTGTGATCGGGCCTGTTGATAGGTCGATCCTCTCGCTGCGTGGTCAGATCATTGGAACAACAGCCGATGGTCTCAAGGAGCTGTCGGAGCGCTGATTATTGCTTGGCGATCGCATCCTCTCCTCGGTGCAGCGTTTGCAAGCAATGGGCGGAACCGTTGTCGTTGCAGGCCGGCGCTGAGAAGAGTTTTGAACTGTGGAGATCGACGTTGACGGTCTCTGACCCTCAGTGGGACTTTGCTCGATGTGACGCAATGACGTTGACTGTGGGCGATCTTGATCGATGCCTCTAGGTATCGATCAGAGAGGCTTACCTATGGTTTGGCGCAGTTCTTGGGAAATTTTCGAACTATGTGCGGGAGCTTCGGATACACCCGCTAGATTACTTAGTCCCAAGCGATTGGGCCTCTTGCCTCTGAGTGAGTGAACGATGAAGAAGTGATTCG
>JBMFXG010000131.1:0-7775 GCA_049964535.1 Acidimicrobiales bacterium
TTGAAGTGGAAATCGAACAGGATGATCGTGGAAGCTGATGACCAGACTCTCGTCTAAAAGTCGCTCTGCACGCTTCTGCTCCTCGACGCTCAACTTTCCGTCATAGGGTGGCACGCGGTTAAACTCTGGAGCTAGCGCGATGGTAGAGAGGCCGGGGTCATCTCCGAGGTAGTCGTAGGCTGCATAGGTCGACGCGTCCTGGTCGACGAGTGCTGGCGGTTGCTCGTTGCTGGTCATGGGAGATCCGGCTTCTTGTCTCGTGGTGAGCACGTCTTGTCGCGGTCTTTGAGCGACGAACTGCCCGTCAGTCTTCTGGTTGACTTCGTTACAGTTGAGAATAACCGACGGTCTGATTCCAGTGTCGATCCTTGCCTTGATAGCGGATACGAAGGTGATGCCCTCCTCACTGGCGCGGCTAGGAACGCGCGGCCCTTCGTACCGTTTGGTCTGTCTGTACAATCTCTCCTGAGGCGCGCTGGGGAACGGCCGCTCTGAGCCCTCTGCTTCGCTCGACCAAGACAGCGGTGCAGGTCTGGTACTTTCGGCCACTCAGACGTTGGTCTCGTACACGGTAGGAGCGGTACGTGCGAGCCTGGGTCTCATAATCGTCGTTCTTCTACTGTCGAAGCGAGCGGTCGTTCGGGGACTCCGAGAGGTCAAGGTGGAGGCGGACCATTTGGCTCCACTGCGAGAGTCGACCTTTGGAATCGAACGGGCCGACTTCGCCTTCGATCGTTGGGGAACATAGAGTCTCAGCACCCAGTGGCTAACTCGTGGACTTCGGAGAAGAGATCAGGCGATGTCGCCTTGTGTCACCGCTCTAGGCATAAGACATATGGGCGAGCGTTCCACCGATGTCAACGAGGCCATCTTTGAGCTCGTATGGCACCCCAGATTGCTGGCTCCTAGTGCGCAAAGCGCCCGTTGGCCGTGGGGCAGCTTGACTTGGGATCTGTCGCTCGAGACTGATCAGTTGACGAGTTGGAGATTGTGCTCGTCTGTGACGTAAGCGGCCATGTCGGTAGAGGGCGTGAGGGCGTGCACTGTTCGTTTTTGAAAACCGAGGCGGTGTGGGGCGTAGAACGCGGACAACTATGGTTTGCTGCGCGTTCTTTCCAGTGCAAGTTTGCTCTGGGTACGGTTGTACGGGTCTGCACGTCGTCGAGAGTGATGGTAGTGGCGAGGCCCGACGGCCGTCGTCGATTATGTCATTTGGTATGGGTAGGGCGCTTTGAGCTAAAGTCACAGCGATGACTACATCTAACTCTAACTCTGACGCAACTGCAACGGTGTGGTACACCTTTACCGACGAGGCACCGACTCTGGCGCTCCTCTCGTTGCTGCCCATTGTCAAGGCTTTTGCATCCCATGGCGGTATCCGGTTCGAGACAAAGGACATCTCTCTCGCCGGAAGGGTTCTTGCGAAGTTTGCCGATTACCTGGGGGATCAGCCGGATATTACCGATGCTCTCTTCGAGCTCGAGGAGCTCGTGCAGGACCCTAAGGGCAACATCATCAAGCTGCCGAATATCTCTGCCTCAGTGCCTCAGCTCGAGGCCGCAATTGCGGAGTTGAGAGCTTTAGGCTACGAGCTACCACCCTTTCCGGCCGAGCCCACTTCACAGTCTGAGAAGGATATAGCGACGCGTTATCAGGCCGTTCTGGGGAGCGCCGTAAATCCGGTTCTTCGACAAGGTAACTCTGATCGGCGAGCACCTCTCTCGGTGAAGAGCTATGCGAGAAGTCATCCGCACTCGATGGGCCAGTGGTCAAGCACCTCGAGGACGAATGTTGCGTGTATGGCTGCCGATGATTTCCGGCACACAGAGCAATCGGTCACTCTTGATTCCGCCGGCGAGCTCTCGCTAGTTATCGTTGATGAGTCTGGCGCGAGCCGGACTCTGCGGGACGCAATAGCGGTCCTTGCGGGCGAGGTCATCGATCTCTCGGTGATGAGGGCCGCACCTCTACAGTCCTTTCTTGGAGAACAGGTTGAACGTGCACAAAGAGATGGCGTGTTATTCTCACTACACCTCAAGGCAACCATGATGAAAGTCTCCGACCCCATCATCTTCGGCCACGGTGTCCGAGCCTTCTTCCCGAATACCTTCGAGCGCTTTGGCAGTGACCTCGCTGCTGCGGGGCTGAGTCCGAACAACGGGTTAGGGTCGATCTTTGCTGGGATCGCCTCGCTGAAAAATGGGGCTGAGATCCGTGCTGCATTTGAGAGCGAACTCGCGGCGAGACCGCCATTAGCTATGGTCGACTCTGACCGAGGTATTACGAATCTGCATGTTCCCAGTGATGTTATCGTTGATGCCTCGATGCCGGCGATGATTCGTAGTTCAGGACATATGTGGGGTCCAAACGGTGAGGAATCTGATGTCCTTGCAGTGATACCGGACTCGAGCTATGCAGCGGTGTACCAGACCGTTATCGACGACTGCAAGATCTTTGGAGCGTTTGATCCAACCACAATGGGTTCGGTTTCGAACGTTGGACTCATGGCTCAGGCAGCTGAGGAGTACGGTAGTCACGACAAGACCTTCGAGATGAGTTCGGCGGGATTCGTACGGGTTGTCGATGTTCGTGGCGGAGTGCTTTTAGAGGTGCAAGTGGCGGTGGGTGACATTGTCCGGATGTGTCAAACGAAAGATGTTGCGATTCGAGACTGGGTGGGCGTGGCCGTCGATCGCGCGCGCACGAGTGGTGAACCCGCCATCTTTTGGCTCGATCGCGATCGAGCTCACGATCGAGAGATCATTGCAAAGGTCGAGCGTTATCTTGGTGATCACGATACCGATGGTCTCGATCTCACCATTGCGGCACCCGTTGAGGCGACTCGTCGATCGCTGGAGAGGATTCGACGGGGTGAGAATACGATCTCAGTTACTGGGAATGTACTACGAGATTACCTTACAGACCTCTTTCCGATCCTCGAGCTGGGGACGAGTGCAAAGATGCTCTCGATCGTGCGTCTTCTTGCGGGTGGTGGACTTTTTGAGACGGGGGCCGGGGGCTCGGCACCAAAGCACGTTCGTCAATTGATCGAGGAGAACTATCTCCGCTGGGATAGCTTGGGTGAGTTTCTTGCGCTAGCAGTGAGCTTCGAGTTTCTAGCAGATCAGACTGGCAATACTCGGGCACGGATTCTTGGGACAACGCTCGATCGTGCAACCTCAATGCTCTTGAATAATGGTCGCTCCCCGAGTAGGAAAGTGGGTGGGCTTGATAATCGAGGTAGCCATTTCTACTTGGCCTTGTACTGGGCGAATGAGCTAGCAGACCAGGGAGAAGATCTCGAGCTAGCGGCAGAGTTTCAACCTCTTGCTCAGGCTCTTCGAGAGGCTGAGGAGGAGATTGTTCGAGAACTTGTAGACGTGCAGGGTAGGTCGGTCGATATCGGGGGATACTATCGTTTCGATCTAGCGAAAGCCACGAAGGTGATGCGTCCGTCGCAGATCTTTAACGATTTGATCGATACCTTCGCACCCTAGCGGACCTGTTGGTCGACCTTCAATGATGGTTATCTCGCCTACGAAGGTCGCATGCGAGGTCGGTTCTTCCAACGCTCGTGCTTGCGGTAGGCATCTGGCTCTTGTATCGGCTGACTCAAGAGCCAGATGGTTCTCCCTCTCGGACTTTCCACCTTTTGTGCGAAGGCACCTCTAAGACCACTTTGGGCTGAGCTGAGAGCGTGTGCGGCACTACTGCTCGGCTATGCCCAAGTCAATGGTCTCGGTGGACGAGCATTGGCCAGCGCAAAGATATCTCTACACAGCGAGTGTGCCATGCACGATGAGCTTGAACGGTCGCCACCGTTGCGAGGGATTGCCGCTACGGTGGGCCGATGTCGAGATTGTCGCTTTCCTAACGCTTAGGTGCTTTCTAAGACGGCCGTCTCTCGGAGTTGGACCGTAAGACGTGACGATGCATCGAGAGAGGACTGCGCTGATCGGGATGGAGATCCGATCGAGTTCACGTGTCCACTCATCGATGCTCGCCGTGAGGTAGTTGCTGATACCTTTTCGTCGTTACGACGAAGGTCAGAGTCCACTAGGGAGAGGTTCGGCTTTCGGTCGATTCGGGGAGAAGACCTTCTCATCTGGGGATACCCGTCGACCATGGTAGAGCCCGAGAAGCGATAGAGCCAACAGGAGAGCTGCGCCGATAAAGGCGGCAATGGCCGCGAACCCGGCGATAGTTCCCATGGTGCCGAAAGCGTAGGCTTCAAGTAGTAGCCCTCTCAGTGTGGTCCCTTGGAAGACGGTTGCTTCGACCGTTTGGAGAGCCTTCTGCTGTGCGCTCCCTGCTGGTGCAGCGAGTGCGGCAGCTGAAACCTTGGCGTAGATACCCTGATAGGGCATCTTGCTGAGGTGGTAGGCGATGAAGTGATCGGCGTAGGTTTCAGCTTGCGCGCCGCTCAGCATCTGTTGCCCGGCATATTTCCCCATGGCGGTTTGGTCGCTTGCGGGAAGTGCCTTGAACTCGGGATTGGTCGTGGTCGGGAAGGTGATCTCTTGGGCGGCGAGTTGGTTGTGAACTTGAGTCACGATATAGTCGTGACCCCAGGTCAAGAGCCCACCAGCAACTGCGAGGACTACCACGAGCAAGAGTCCCGTAGCACTCAGTAGTTTATCGAATATTGTCCGGCGCATGGCTACTCCTTACTCCGTAGTAGTGAGAGTTTCTACACTATGTAGAGCAATATAGCCGGATTGTGCGATTGCTCTACATGATGTAGTAGATTTAGGTGAATTTCCTGAATCAAGTGAACGGTCTCGACGACTACTCGATCTCAACAACCCCTCCGGCACTCTCTCAAACCATGACATCTTGGTCTCGTCGATATGTCGTGTTGTGTAGTTGTGGACTGTGGGTTGCAGTTGCTGCAGCTGTCTGCGCCTGCTCTGTGAGCTCTCTTGGTGGCGTCCTGATGGGGGTCCTGCTCGTGGTGCAGCTCGATAGGTTGACATGTGACGGCCGTAGAAACGTGCGCCCCACGAGTGCCCGGCGCAGTTTCCCGGCCGATGCATCGAACCTAGCTCTCAATGACCAGTGCAGCGTGCACGGTTGGTTTGAGTTGGACGACTGATGCTGCTCGATGTCGTTTTCGGGTGAGAGGTAGATTCTCGTACGACGTGCTACCAGATTCCTTGTGAAGTCGGGAATGTCTTCGGCGGCTCTGTTGAGTTCGAACGCGACCTAGGGGTAGGAGTTGGACCGAGCCTCGGTCAGGACCTTCTCAAACGTAGTGAGCCGAGCGTTTGTGGCACGGTAACGAACCACGAACGGCATTGCGTGTTGTTCTCCCTCCGAAGCAGCGCCATCTCGCTTCGACGACCCGTGCTAGCTGGCCGCCCTCTTTGATAGCGGTGGCGCTTTCATCGTCAAAGCAAGGCGCAACCGATTCAGGGTGAGTGGGGTTCCGTAGTCGACAGCGGTCGAGGAGGTGGTGATCATTGCATACCTCTCGAATCGGTGGTGCTCGGGGGACGAGGTGGCGAGCCCCAGATGGATGAGCCCCTCACCGTGAAGATCGCCGTCCACCCGCCTTAGCGGCCCCGAGGAGAGTGACCGTAGGGGCGGCTGCAGAACCGCTGTTGTTCTGCGCTCTCTTCGGGGCACCATGAGAGACGTCGAAATGCTCGATCGTACTCTACGAGGATAAACGAGCTTGATCCGGGCACACAAGATCGAACAGCAAGGTTGGCTCGTTTCCTCCGAGCTCAGCTCGCAACTGCTGACCGGAATTCGGTCAGCACGTCGTGGACGATCTCTCCCATGTCCGCTGCTTCGTCGGCTTCGACCCACCGGCTGTATGCGGTTCGAAAGACACTGATGCCAGCTTGTGCGGCGAGGCCGGCGGCTGGGTCATCAATCCCACGTTGGCGCAGCCCGTCGGTGAATACAGCGGTGAGCGAGTCGAACTTGATGAGTTGACGTTCCATCAGTGCCGAGTTGGCAGCGATCACCGCCTGCCGTAGCCGGAGGTAATGGCGCGGCACCATCGAATCGGTGCCTACCACCGCCAGGGCGGCGGCGATCGCATCCAACGGTGCGAGATCGCTCTGCGCTTCGACTATCCGCCCGAGGAGCAGCGTCTCGAGTTCGGCGGCGCCAGCGAAGAGCACATCACGCTTGTCGGTGAAGTGGCGGAAGAAGGTACGCTTGTTTACCCCGGCCTGCGTGGCGATGTCAGCGACGGTCGTGTCCTCGAACCCTCGCTCGTTGAAGAGATCGAGTGCGACGCCTTGGAGGCGCTCGCGACTGCCTGGTTCCCAACGTGCCATCCCGATAGGTTAGCCGGATCACCAAAATGATGTCACAGAGTGGCATCATGCCGTATAGTGATGTCATCAAGTGACGTCAAGCTCTATGGAGGAAGCGATGCCCGCCATGAAACGAATCCAGTATCACCAGTACGGAGGCCCCGATGTGTTACGTCTGGAGGAATTCGAGCCGGCGTCACCGAGCAAGGGCGAAGTGCTCGTCCGAGTCCTGGCAGCGGGGGCCAACCCGATGGATTGGAAAATCCGCAACGGCGACATGAAGGTCCTGACCGGACGGCGGTTCCCCCGGGGTCTGGGCCACGACTTCGCCGGTATCGTCGAGGGTGTCGGCGAAGGCATCTCACGCTTCGAGGTAGGCGACTCGGTGCTTGGAGCGACGAGCCTGAAGGCCTCGGGCGCGTTCGCCGAGAGGGTCGTCGCAAATGAGAAACAGATTGTGAAAATGCCCGCCGAGCTCTCTTACGAGCAGGCCGCAGTCCTTCCGACCGTCGGCGTGACCTCATGGCAGGCCGTGGTAGGCATAGGTGATCTGCGTGCCGGTCAGAGCATTTTCATCAACGGCTGCCTCGGCGGGGTCGGTCGAGCGGCTACCCAGATCGCTCTGATGCAGGGCGCAGCTGCTGCGGGCAGCTGCCGTCTTGGCGCCGAGGAAGAAGCGAGATCTCTCGGGATCGACCCGGTCGTAGGCTTTGACTTTGATCCGACCCCTCTCAAGGGAAGTTTTGACGTCGTCTTCGATACGGCAGGGACACTCCGGATCAAAGCGGCGCGAACACTGCTCAAGCCAGGCGGCTGCATTGTCGACATCAACGGCTCCGCCGCCAAGATGGTAAGGAGCGTGTCTTCGAGAGACTTCAAGGTGCTGATCGCCAAATATAAGAGTGAAGATCTCGAACGCATCTCCCAAGCCGCAGCCCACGGCCAGCTGAACGTTCCAATTGCTCGTACCGTCCCACTGAAAGACGCGATCGGCGCCCTCACGGAACTCGAGCACGGGCACACCCCCAAGGGCGGCAAGCTCGTGATCACTCTGCAATAGGGACTAGGTCGCACGGTGTCGAGGATGCTCGAATTCTGAGCAGTCACAGCGAAGTTTCTAAGCGTCGTCGACACCATCTTACGGTGCTGCTCGAACGCGCGTTCCTAACGGTCAGACCAAAGGCGACAGGGCGGCGCTCAAAACGCCGGTCAAGCTGCGACGCAGTCGCGTTAGAAGTACAGAACTGATGTCATGAAGAAGCGCTCGCAGCGTTTCGGGTGAGTGTCGGAAGGAACGTCGGCGACCGGGGTAGAGGAGTGTACCGAGGTCGCCTTGGAGGCCACCTACGGCTGGTACTGGACCGCCGCCTTGTTGGCTGCGGACGGGGCGAGAGTGCAGCTAGTGCACCCGCTCGGGTTGCACTGGGACTCCCCACTGGTGAAGAACGACTGTAACGAGGCCACCGAGCTGGCACAGTGATCTTCCGGAGGCGTGGATCGCGC
>JBMFXG010000132.1:0-7760 GCA_049964535.1 Acidimicrobiales bacterium
CGTTGTCTCGGTAACACCAACGACGCTCGTAGTTCGAGATCCGGCCGGTTCGGTTCACACCTTTAGCTTGACCTCGACAACTACCTATAGCAGAGGAGGGACTTCGGCGACGTTCTCTGCTCTTGGAGTCAACGAGCGTGTTGTCGTTCGGACGAGTTCCTCTAGTGCAACGGTGGCTACTAACGTGCAGATTGTAGAGCCACGGCTTAGCGGTACCGTTCAGAGTATCTCCGGATCGTCGATCGTGATCTCGGATGCTCAGGGGTTCTGGCATACAATTGCCGTGTCTACGGAAACGCAGTACGAGGAGGGGAGTACGGCGATCTCGCTCTCATCGCTCAAGGTGGGAGATGCCATCGCTGTCTCTGGCACGATAGCCTCGAATCACACGACGCTTGATGCATCGACCGTCGAGTTGGTCCTGCCGAGCTTTGTTGGGCAGGTCTCTTCAATCTCTGGAAACGTTATCTCCCTTACCACGCCAAATGGTACGACCGAGACGGTAAACGTGAGCTCGTCGACAACCTACACCAACAACGGTGCTTCTTCGTCTCTCTCTGCGATCACGAAGGGCTCAACTATTCGTGTCGTTGGAACCATCACCGGTACGAATACCGTTAGTGCGAGCTCGATCGACCTCGGCATCCCGAAACCACCGGTCGGACACGGCGGTCCGGGACAAGGTGGCCCGGGGTTCGGCGGTCCGGGACAAGGTGGACCGGGGTTCGGCGGTCCGGGACAAGGTGGACCGGGGTTCGGTACCAATCCTGGAGGGGGCCTCTAGCGGACAACAAATCGTCTGTGGATGCTGGAGTCTTGCCCGTGGAGCCGTGCTGAGCGGAACTTGTTCCGCTAGTCCGGCTCCACGGGCTTCATGCTTTCGGCCCACACTGCTCTCAGAACTGGAGTGCCCGTGGTGTCCTTAACGCTAGAGACCCAACCATCGCTCACTTCTTTGCCTTGTGAACAGTAGCTGACCGAGAATTCTTTGTGATCGGTCGGCTGTGTGCGATATTGATGGGAGCGATCAGAAACTAGGTGGCTAATGGCAAACATGAGGGGGTCGAGATCGATAATAACGAGTTCGACTTCGAGAGCGGTCGAGCGGCATCTGTGTGCAGGGCATGACGGGCTACGTCGAGTATCTCTCATCTCGGTGAGCGACGTCTTAGATGTGCTGTGCGGATGGCATCGGAACCCTTTCAATCCGCGTTCGGCTCGACCTCTGCCACGTTCTAGAGATCCGAGTCGTTCTGTAACCAGATAGCCAAACGCTCTTGAAACTCAGAGATGGTCAGGGTAAGCTCCAGATATGTCTCAGTCTCTTGAGCGGTATTTGCGAGTATGCGCAGGATTTACTTCACGCCTATCCAGTGTCGGAGCTAATCAGTGGACCCTGCCAACACCTTGTGAAGACTGGGACGTTGCAACGCTGGTTTGTCACGTCATCGATATGCAGTGGCGCGTCGGTGGCTCGATCGATCGCAAAGCGAACTCCGGAGGCGATCTCCTTGATCAGTGGCGAGAGGCATCGACGTTCTTGGTGGAGGAACTGAAGAATCCGCAGCGAGCTACGGCAGTCTCTAGCGGCATGTTCGGCGAACAGACCTTCGAAGATTTGGTTGGAACGCTTGTCTGTGCAGATGCGCTCTATCACACCTGGGATCTTGCCCGTGCGACCGGTCAAAGTGAGGACCTCGACGAAGAGGCCGTCAGATCTACGTTGGAGTTCCTTGCGCCGCTAGACGAAGCGATCCGGCGACCAGGTGGTTTCGCACCAAAGATTACCTCACCGCCACTGGCTGATCTCCAGACTCGTTTTCTGAACTTTGGTGGGCGGGCTCCATAGCCGGGCACCGCTGTGCTGGAGGATTAATAAGGAGTGACGCCGCCCATGACGCGTCGAAGTTTCTTGGAAATGGAGTAACGCCGCTTGAGTTGATCTCTGACGGTCGAGTGCATTGACTCATCGAGGTTCAACCACGAAGAGAGAACCTAGATCTCGCCACGGTCTCTGCTCGATGTGACTAGCAGCTGCGGTGTCAAGGTAATGGTGCATCGATGGGGAGCAGTGGACACTCTGTGTGGACGTGTCTGGGATCGATTGATCTGCTAGATCTGCGCGGTGCGAATAGAGTGAGACATGGCCGTTTGAGCCCAGCAACGGAGCACTCGTAGCGATCCTTTTTGTGAGTACTCCTGGATTCAGATGTGCACGGCTCTCCGCTCTCGTGACCGCTGGGATTCGAGATTCCGTCATGGAAGCTCCTCCTCCGATACTGACAAGCATCTCCTACGGCTCCTACGGCAAAAGAGCTACAGCTCACTGAGCCTAGTGGGCCAACTAGGACGCCGTCGGAGAGAAGCGGTCAGGTCGCCCCAGCGGTCTTTGAAAGCGTCCTGACGGTTGCGAGACCCAGATAGTTCAGAAGGCGAATGACGAGCCATCCTGGATCGATTTGACGGGCTTGCGCTGCTAGTCGGGCAGACGTTGGTAGTGCATGATGGTTGTTGTGCAAGCCTTCACCGAAGGTGAGTAGTGCGAGCCACTGATTGTTCGTCGCAAAGTTTGGAAATGGTCTCTTGCCAAAACTATGTCCTATGGCGTTGATCGCAGCGCTGAGTCCGATGTACATCACGAGGTGAAGTCCAGCGATGATGAGGCCGGGAACGACGCCAAAGACAGCGATGAGCAGAGCTACGCCGATGGCGAGACCAACGATGGCACGAGAGAACACGTTTTTGTCCCAGAAGTCTGCCGGAAGGTCCTTGGTGTACTTGTTGATCGAGACTCGCTCCTTAGCTGCTCTTCGGTAGTAAAAGAGATTAAGGAGTTGAACTTGCCAGTAGCCCATAAGTACAGGTGAGTGTGGATCACCCTCGATATCGGTGTATGCGTGATGCCGACGGTGTACTCCGACCCAATCCTGTCTATTGATTCCAGTCGTTAGCCAAAGGAGTAGGCGAAAGGCAAAGTCCACCGAGGGCGAAAGCTTCAGCGCCTTGTGCGAGAGTGCCCGGTGTAAGTACACTGTGGTTGCAAGAATTGCGGCCTGTGTAATAACAAAGGCCACCAGAATATCGACGCCGAACATGGCACAATGATATGCGACTTTGGTATCTTACCTACAGTTGGAGGCCGATTTCATTCCGCTCGAGTACTTTCTCTACCCTACATAGCTTCTTGGGGTGCCCTCACTGTGGAGGATCGGGCCGTTACGAGCTCCGAGGAGATTGCGGTCGAGGGGTAAGACCGAGCTGAGACCAGGTGGCCGGCGGTAGAGGTTTTGGTGCTCCAGTCATGAGATCCGCTCCACTTTGCGTCTTTGGGAAGGCGATGACCTCTCGAATGGTGTCTTCACCGGCCAAGATTGAGGTGAGTCGGTCAATACCGAAAGCGAACCCTCCATGGGGAGGCGCACCAAAGCGAAACGCGTTGAGGAGGAATCCGAATCGATCCTGTGCATCTTCTTCAGAGATACCGAGGACACGGAAGATCGTCTCTTGAATATCTCTTCGATGGATACGAATACTCCCGGACCCAAGCTCCCAGCCATTGAGCACGAGATCGTAGGACTGTGATCGTACAGAGAGAGGGTCACTCTCCAAGAGCTCGATATCTTCTAAGTTCGGCATCGTGAATGGGTGGTGGGCAGAGAGTAGGTTGCCATGCTCGTCGTGGCCCTCGAAGAGCGGAAAATCTACCACCCAGAAGAAGTCGAGGACTGCTCTATCAACGAGGTGTCGACCCAGGTCAAGTCGTATCTGACCGAGAATCTTAACGGCCTGCCCCCACTCGTCAGCGACGATCAGGACGATGTCACCCTCGGTAGCTTGAGTGGCCGAGAGAACCTCTGAGATCTCGCTCTCAGAGAAGAACTTTGCAACTGGCGACTCCACGCCCAGACCCGTCTCGTTGCGGACGACTTTGAGCCAGAGTAGACCTTTGCCTCCCAACTCTTTTGCTCGATCGATGAGTTGATCGAGACGTGATCGAGAGAGCTTCTCTGGCTCTGGGGCTACGAGGGCTTTGACGGTTGGCGCAGAGAGCGCTCGTACCGATGTTGAAGCGAAAATCTTCGATAGGTCTATGAGTTCAGCGGTGATCCTTCGTTCTGGCTTGTCTGAGCCGAAACGATCCATCGCATCTCTCCACGTAATTTCGCCGACCTCGGGAAGGTTGATGCCGTGGACATCTTCGACAACTGAGGCCATAGCGTGCGAGATGAAGTTCATGATGTCCTCCTGTCCAACGAAGGAGGCCTCAAGGTCGAGCTGGGTGAACTCAAACTGTCGGTCAGCGCGTAGATCTTCATCACGCAAACATCGTGCAATCTGGTAGTACCGATCGATGCCACCTACCATGAGGAGCTGCTTTGCGATCTGGGGTGATTGCGGTAGTACGTAGGCTTGTCCTGTTTGGAGACGCGATGGGACGACGAATTCACGCGCACCTTCAGGGGTAGGGGTCCAAAGTAGAGGAGTCTCGACCTCCACAAAACCCTGCCGGTCCATCGATCGTCGAATCGCAGCGTTGACTCGAGACCGAATCCGAAGGTTGCGCTGCATCGAGGCTCGACGGATATCGAGGTATCGATATCGCAGACGGGTTGACTCGTCTACCTCGAGGCGATCTGAGAGTGGGAACGGTAGCGGTTCAGCGGCGTTGAGCACCTCGACGGTGCAGTTGCGAAGTTCGACACGGCCGCTCGCCAGAGTCTCGTTCTCAGTCCCGTCGGGGCGCTGCGCAACCTCTGCCTTGATGGCAACGACGAACTCGGTGCGCAACCCTTCTTGATGGGGGAGTACGCACTGAATGACGCCCGTGTGGTCTCTGACGTCGAGGAAGATGAGTTGCTTGCCTTGCTCTCTGACTTTGTTAATCCAACCACAGATTGTAACTTTTTGACCGATGCTCTCCTCGGTAATGGCTGCGACATAGTGGGTTCTAAGGCCGCGTGCTGGAGGGACTAGGTCTCGGAGCTGTGATGCCGACATGGTGACTTCCTTTGTACTAGAGGGTGCGCCGCACGTTCGTCGTGAGCTCGAACAGCTCTGCGAACCTGCAACTACGTGTCATCAGCTTAGGCGAGAGTGAAGCGGAAGATGTTTTCTGGACACCGGCAGTTACGGTTGCGGTCTCTTGGCGTGGCCAAGGTACCTACTGAGAGGTATGGCTCGGTTGTTTGAGGCGGAGTTCAGCGAGGCCGCGTCCTCTAAAGGCCCAGCTGCGCTCCAGCACCTTGGTTCGATTCGATGCCGTGTTGCTTCTCTGTGCTGCGCCGATGCAGTAATCGTTCACGCTTTGACCGACCTCGTCCTCCCATCGTCAATGAGGCGGCAATGACGGTCGTTGCAGATTAGCGCATCAAGTTTTGGAGAGTGGATCCGTCGATGCGCCACGTCTCCCACTGCTTGAGAGGACTTGCATTGAGCGCTCGGTAGAACGAGATTGCCGACTCGTTCCAGGCGAGAACGTTCCATTCGAGGCGATGGAGATCGTTTTCGACGCAGATTGTCGCGAGCTCCTCCATGAGACGTCGTCCAAGTCCGCCTCGGCGCCATCGAGGCGATACGTATAGGTCCTCAAGGTGCATGCCACAATGCCCGGTCCAAGTCGAGAACGTTTGGTACCACAGCGCTAGAGCGACCAGTTCGTCCTTGCTTTCAGCTACTAAAGCTGCTGCGCTCTGGGGGCGATCGAAGAGCGCTGTAGTGACGAGTTGGGGGGTGAGATGCACGGAGTCGAGAGCGTGTTCGAAAGAGGCGAGTTCTCGCACGAGCCGAACGATCTCCTCTTCGTCACCCGGTCGAGCTAGTCGAATCGAGGGTTGGATAGACATGTTGGGATGATACTCGAAGTTTGCTTTGGCCACGTAGTCCTCGTCCGCGGTAGCTCCATACCTGGTGTAGCGGAGTCGAGACTCGATCGCTAGGAGCTCTCTCTGTGCAAGCTTCGGCGTATTCGTGGTCGTCGTCTTGAAATCCTGCTCTGTCGAACTGCATTCTTCTCGGGCTCCGTCTCTGGTGTTCCTGATACGTTCGTGGAGCGCTAGCTACTCCAAGGGAGATTCCAGTACGGGCCACGTTGGGATTGTTCTCACTGCGCAAGCATGGAATCGTGGCCAGGAACGAGCCGTCGATAGGAGTCAATGGTCTCCGGCTTGTAGGTGTAGAGGCTGAAGAACTCATGTCTCAGGGCAGTATCGTCGTTGTTTCGATTATGGCGATACCAGGAGCACCATTGACCAGGTGCGCGAGCCGTGCGATCTGAGAGGTCGTGGAGCGGTGGCGCTCGACGCGTAGGAGACGGACCTCGTGTTTGGAAGTGCTGACTCTATGGCCAACTATGGGACGCAGGAGAGGAGCCGTTGTGGATTGTCAACCATCATCGTACGTATCTGTGCTTCTGTGACTCCGCGTTGGCGAAGTGCGGGTATGACGTCTTTGGTGATGTGAAGGTAGTTCCAATTTGAACCGGTTCGTCTGATCACATCGTCTTCAAGCCAGTCGTTGTGGCAGGCTGAGTCGTGTGAGAGTACCATCTTTTCGCTATAGCCTTCTGCACAGAGACGAACCACTGTCTCGATTCGGTCCTCGAAGCTGAGAATGCTCTCGATTCCGAAGCGGTCCATGCCGATCGTCGATCCGTGTTCCATGAGGGTTCGTAGATAGGCGAGGTCGGTTGTATCTCCACAGTGTCCGATAATGACCTTGTTGAGATCGACTCCTTCCCCGAGCAGAATCCGTTGTTGGTCGAGGCCGGATCGGCTCGCTGCATGGGTGTGGGTCGAGATCGGTACCCCGGTAGCGTGGTGCGCTCGTGCGACTGCTCTGATGACGCGTTCCACATCGGGGGTCATGCCCTGCACATCGGTTGCACACTTGAGAATGGCTGCTTTGACCGTCGTATTGGCGATACCTTTGGTGATGTCGTCGACGAAGAACGAGCTCAGCACGTCTTCGCCGTGGATAGACCTGCGTGGACGCCGATATTGAAAGAACTGTGGGAGGTCGTTATAGGTGTAGAGTCCTGTAGCGACGATGATATTGAGGTTGGTCTGCTCCGCTACACGAGCGATACGTGAGATCGACCGACCGAGGCCAAGCACGGTCAGGTCTACGAGTGAGGTTACTCCTGCCGCTTGTAGCTCGTTGAGACGTGTCACTGCGTCGTTGACTCGGGCCTCCTCGTCCCCCCACGTTTGCGGATAGTTCTGTTGTATCTCAGTGCTCAGTACAAAGATGTGTTCGTGCATGAGAGTCGGCCCAAGGAGTCTGACTTCCAAGGGTCCTCGGACGGTCTCAACCAGAGCAGCCATTTCAATTCATCTCGATCTTTTCATCTCAGAGTTCTACGACGTTCCGATCAGTGCCAACGTATCATCTTTTCTCCTGTCG
Organism: Acidimicrobiales bacterium; assembly: GCA_049964535.1. Lineage (GTDB taxonomy): Bacteria > Actinomycetota > Acidimicrobiia > Acidimicrobiales > Acidimicrobiaceae > JAJYZP01. The sequence continues at coordinate 7,402 of JBMFXG010000132.1, forward strand.
ACTCGATCACTCATCGACTTTGGACGCTCTTGCGCTGCTCTTGCATGAACGTGTCGGCCAGCGAAGCTTCGCTGCTAGCACTACTCCTTGGCAAGCTCGACGCAGCCCAGCTCTTGTGATGGAGCGGTTTGTCGTCGTAGAGGACGGTTCAGGACTCGGTGATGGTGTATCGATGCTTGAGTCTCCAGTCTGCAACGGAGTGGACTTGGGTCGGTACGTTTGCTACCGGCGGCGTGGTAACGCTCGAGCTCTCTGGGTTGCGCCTCGGCATAGAAGGAGAGCGCCGTGGTTCGTCGAGGAATTGCCATAGTGCAGACTCTCGACTTGGTCTGATCCACCCGTCAACCTCCACGACGTAC
>JBMFXG010000133.1:0-7675 GCA_049964535.1 Acidimicrobiales bacterium
CCTTGACGCCGTTGCTGACTCGAATGAGGCTGGAGTCGTGCCTCCTCGTGAGCTCTCGGTCACGCTTCCAGAGTCACTTTAGGAAGAAGCCGAATGCTACTCGAGGGTGGCCGCAGATGGCGCTTTGCACGATATGGTACGAGCACCACAGAGTGGTGCCAAGCTCACAGTTGTCTCGTTGAGGGAGAATCAGAGATTTTCATCGTTGGAGAAGCGTTCGGCTCGCAAGTACGATCCCTCTGCTTTGCCGGCGACGTTTACGGGGATCGGTAAAGCGATCTGTTGAGGTACGAAACGAGAGCCGGCTCGTTCGATGGAACGACCTCATCGTTGCCCTAGAGCTCGCTCGAGGAGGAGTCTCGGTGGGGTGCCCCAGACGGCCGTTCGGAGTAGATGGTGGCAAAGAAAGATGTAGCGATTTGGGCGTGTGGCTCGATGTTGCTGCGCTGTCAGACGAACAGATCGATAGCCTCATCACGGAAGTGTGGGCTCGATGATAGCGAAAAAAATCTGTCGTTGACGGCTTCGATAGCTGTTCACAGCGGTGATTTGACATTATTTATTGAGTGTCAATTAGTTCAAAATTGTGATCGCTCAAGTTCGAGAGGTCGATGACGAATCACTGCTATGGCAAAGACAAAAACCACCCTCAGCCTCGAACTCTCGGTGAAGATGTTCGATCACCTTGATAATATCGTCATGCTCTGTGACACGACGTCAGAGAACACGATCTTCTATATGAACGAGGCGGCGAAGTCTACGCTGCAGCGCTATCGAAGCGATCTTGCCGCCGCCCTAGGAGGTACCGACGTGACCAACGCGTTGGGTGGCTCGATCCATCGATTCCATCGCAATCCTGATCGTGTTCGAGCGATCCTTCGAGATATGCAAGGTGGCGTCGAGCGAGAGCATACGGCGGATATCCCACTTGGTGCCATAGCGTTTCGCACCAAGACCTATCCGATCTGGGACTCACACGGGACGCTCCAGTGTTACATGGCCTGTTGGTCTGATGTCACCGCCGAGAAGCATCTCGAGCAGGTACAGCGGCAAGCGGAGCTCGATCGCCAGAGCTTTGTGACCGACAAGGTCTCCTCGATCGCCGCAGCCATTGAAGAGATGAGCGCATCGATCGCAGAGGTCGCACAGTCGACCCGTCACGCTTCCGGCCTCACCGAGAGCGTGGCACGAGGCGCTAACGATTCGCAATCGGTGGTGAAGCTTGCTAGCACAACCATGGCGGCGATCGCAAGTGATATTCGTGAGACGGCGGGCCTATTGTCTTCTCTCGACACGAAGTCTCAACAGATTGGCGAGATCGTCTCTGTCATTCAAGGTATCGCCGATCAGACAAATCTTTTGGCGCTGAACGCTGCCATCGAAGCTGCTCGAGCCGGCGATGCGGGACGGGGATTCGGTGTGGTGGCTGATGAGGTTCGCCAGCTCGCCTCTCGGGCACGAGAGGCCGCTTCGGAGATTTCGCAGCGACTCTCCGAGATCAAAAGTGGGACTCTTGGAGCCGTCCACTCTATCGAAATCTCTCAGAGCAAGGCGAGCGAAGGTGAACAGCGTGCACTTGAGGCCGATCAGTCGCTGGAGCGTATCGTTGAGGAGCTCGCCCAAGTCAAGGACATGATCGGTCAGATCGCAGTCGCGACCGAGCAACAAAGTGCCGCTTCCAACGAGGTCTCTTCGACCCTCTCACAGCTGGTCAGCGGTGATGGTGGGCATGATCCTGTCGGTGCTGAGCAGCGCTTCCGCTCAACTAAGGCCGAGGAGTCCGTCCGTTACGCTCGTTGATCGGTCACTACGTGCGAAGCTCTTGGTGAGAGATACGTTGCGGGCTCTGTTGTGTTCCTACAGCGCACCCTAGGAGCGATCTTGGTGCTGGGAGTAGGAGAACGTAGGCTGATCGACCTCTAGGAAAATGCTCGATCGACTGCACCGACGCCACCGAGCCCGGCATTATCGCCGAGTTCAGCGAGAACGACGGCTGTGTCGAGGTACTGGGGCCGCAGACGTTGGAAGCTCTCGGTGACCATGGCGACGAGCTCGGGCGAGGCGAGCGAGAGGCCCCCGCCTACGACGATGGTATCGAGAGCGAAGAGGTAGACCATATTGACAAGTGCACAAGCAGCGGCGTGGGCAATCTGGGCGAGGATACTTTGAACCGTCTCCGAGCGTTCCTCTCGTGATCGCAAGAGTGCCAAGAGCTCTGGATTCGTTAGCGATAGTCCTTCTTTGGAGGCTGCTCGCTGTAGTGCGGTACCTGAAGCGAGTAGTTCGACCGATCCCTCGCCGTCTTGGGTCGCGGAGTTGAGGTCCAAGAAGCTGTGTCCTAGCTCCGCAAGGGAGTATCTCGCTCGAAGGAGCTTTCCTTGGCTGATGACGGCTGCACCAACTCCGGTCGAGAACGTGACGTAACCCATCGTGGTCGAGTTGCGCCCCGCACCAAAGTAAAACTCACCGATCCCCGCAAGGTCTGCATCGTTGACCAGTGAGACCTTTCGCTCCAGGATCTGTGACGTCGCAGAACCGGAGAGCTCTTTGAGAAAAGAGGTCGGTAGATTAGGTGCGTAGAGAAGACTCTGTTGCTCGTAATCGATGACTCCCGGCACTCCCAAGACTGCAGAGGTCGTCTCGCGGTTTGGATCAAGTCGATGAGCGAGCTCGGAGAGCCCTTCATGCGCGGAGCGTAGTCCAGCTGTCTGTAGGGTCTCGTGACGAATGACCGTTCCATCCGGTAGGCACAGCCCCATTCGAAAGTGGGTACCTCCAATATCTGCCCCTAAGGTGCAGTTTGCAAGATCGCCAGTCACGTTCGCTGGACTCCTCTCGTCTACGTTGTCGCTTGCTAGTTCCACCTGTCTCGCCGCTGCTCAATCTACCGAAGGCCGAGCTTGAGTAGCATACGAAGCCTCACTTCCTACGATGACCCAGACGGGTTCTGATCAAAGCTTGAGAGCCGATGATAGGTGTGGGGGCGGTGATGGTCAGGCACCAGATTGTGCGCAGTGTTGATGAGCCCAACGTGCGAGAATGCTTGAGGGAAGTTTCCAATCATCATTTTCGTGGAGGGATTGTACTCTTCGGTGAAGAGCCCGAGGTCGTTACCACAGGTTAGGAGTCTGTCGAACAGCTCTTTTGCCTCCTTACGTTTGCCGATCAAAATCAAGTTGTCGACGTACCAGAAGCTGCATGCTAAGAAGACACCCTCTCCGGGGGGTAGACCATCGACCGAGTCGTTCTCACCGCTGTAGCGAAGCAGAAGTCCATCGAGCATGAGATTCTTCTCGATCGCTCGTAGCGTTGAGAGCATCATGGGATCCTTGGCATCGATGAAGCCCACGAGGGGAAGTAGTAGGACCGATGCATCGAGGGTCGTGGAGCCAAAGTATTGCGTGAAGGCTCCGAGAGTCTCATTAAACCCTTCTTTGAGGACGAGGGCGTGGATCTCGTCTCGGGTCTTCCTCCATTCGTCGAGTGGAACCTCGCTGTCGTTCAAGATCTGAGCCACCTTGATACCGCGGTCCATTGCGACCCAGGCCATTGCTTTTGAGTGCGTGAAGTGGCGTTTCGGTCCTCGCACCTCCCAGATTCCTTCGTCTGGATCCTCCCAGTGGGCTATGACGAAGTCGATAAGTTTCTTTTGTAACGCCCAGGAGTCCTCAGAGACACTGAGGTTGGTCTTGCGAAAGAGGAAGAACGCGTCCATCAACTCTCCGTAGACATCGAGCTGAAACTGCTCCGATGCAGCGTTACCAATACGGACCGGTTGAGAGTTTGCAAATCCACTCAGCCAGGGAATCTCGGTCTCTGGAAGGAGCCGTTCGCCCGCGACTCCGTACATGATCTGCAACTGGGATGGATCGCCTGCAGCGGCACGTAGTAACCACTCACGCCAGTGAATCGCCTCTGATTCGTGTCCCTGTCGCAGGAGCGCCTCGAGAGTAAAGGTAGCGTCTCGAAGCCAACAGTAGCGGTAGTCCCAGTTTCGAGTGCCACCAATCGCTTCGGGGAGAGAGGTCGTCGCTGCTGCTACGATTCCGCCCGTTGGGCCGTAGGTGAGTGCTTTCAGCGTCAGTACCGAGCGCTCGACGAGCTCTTGGTACTCGCCATAGTCCTCGTGACACGCATCGAGCCACTTCTCCCAGTACTCCGTTGTCTCCTCGAGCAGGGCAGAGGCATCGCCGTGTTGGGGGGACGGTGTCGTGGAGTTGTGGTAGCTCAAGGTGAAGCTGAGTCGCTCGCCATCGTCGATGTGAAAGCTCGAGATCGTTGCCATTCCGTGTGCCTTGAGGGGAGCCATCGTTGAGAGCGTGAGTGCGTCGGGTCCGGCAATGTAGCGAATAGAGTGGTCGCGTCGACGCGCCCAGGGAACTGCTTTGCCGTAAGCGAAGCGCACCTTAATCTCCATCGAGACCTCTGCGGTCCCTTGTATGCCGTCGACAATGCGAATGACTGCCGGGTACGCACCGTGTATCGGCATGAAGTCGGTCACGGTAAAGCTTCCGGTTTCGGTTGTATGAGTGGTGACGAGCACCATGGTCTTTGGGAGGTAGTGTCGAGTCGGAGGTGCGGTGGGTGCAGCTGCGGTGATTCGCCAGAATCCGTTCTCGTCCGATCCGAGCAGCGCTGCAAAGCAGGCATTGGAGTCGTAGCGGGGGAGGCATAACCAGTCGAGCGATCCGTCGCGATGTATGAGGGCGGCAGTATTGAGATCACCAATCATCCCGTAGTCGCCGATATCGTTGCTCTCTGGTGGTGCCACGTTGTTCCCTGACTTTCAGTCCAATGCGTTACCCTTTTGGTGTACGCTGAGTGAACTCTTGCCTCACCCTATCCGCTCCACGCCCTGAGCAAGGGTACGAGTAAGAACTCTGTGCTAGATTACGTCAGGGTCCCAAACGGCACCAAAACGAGCGACGAACAAAGGAGTAGCGGTCATGGCTGAGCAGGTTCGAGTTCTCGGTGCGACGTGGTGTCCGGACTGTCACCGAGCGAGGCAGTTTCTCTCCGATCAACGGGTATCGTACGTTTTCGTCGACGTTGAGGTTAACTCTGAAGCGAAAGCAGAGGTCGAGGCTCGGTCGGATGGAAAGCTCATCATCCCACTGATTGTGTTTCCAGACGATAGCTACCTGATCGAGCCGGATAACGCTGCGCTTGCGGAGAAGCTTGGTCTCTCTATTCGGGCGAGCCGCACCTTCTACGACATGATCGTGATTGGAGCTGGACCGGCCGGACTGACGTCGGCGATCTACGCTGCGCGCGAAGGGATCTCTACGCTCGTACTCGATCGGGGAGCTCTCGGAGGACAGGCCGGTGTTACCGAACGGGTCGACAACTACCCTGGTTTTCCCGATGGAATCACCGGTGAAGAACTCGTAGGTAGATATGTAGCGCACGCGCAGCGCTACGGTGTGGAGATGCTCTCGGGAGTTGCTGTGACGACCGTCGCGCGGGTCGAGGGTGAAGAGATGCTACGTATCGTTACTGACCAAGGTGTCGAGTATCGATGTTCGGCCCTCGTGCTAGCGCCGGGATCTACCTATCGAAAACTCGGTGTTCCCGGTGAAGACGATCTCGTCGGCGCGGGTATTCACTTCTGCGCTACCTGTGACGGACCTTTCTATCGTGGCGCTAAGAATCTTCTCGTTATCGGGGGCGGTAACTCGGCGCTCGAAGAAGGGCTCTTTCTGACACAGTTTGCTGAGAAGGTTACGATCTTGCAAGCTGCGCCAACGCTCACGGCCTCACAGGTGCTGCAAGAGCGAGTGCGAGATGATCCTCGCTTTGAGATACACACGGGGGTCCAGATCCAAGAGTTTAAAGTTGGTGAGAACGGACGCCTCGATGGAGTGCTCGCTCATGTTGATGGTGAGGTGCGGGTCTTCGAGGGAGACGCAGCCTTCATCTTCATCGGTCTCTCACCGAACTCAGACTTCCTCCAGGGAACCATCGATCTCGATGAGCGAGGCTTTATCGTTACCGATGGTGCGATGGCGACATCGATGCCTGGAGTCTTCGCGGCTGGTGACGTGCGGAAGGGGAGCACCAAGCAGATCGCCTCAGCGGTGGGCGAGGGTGCGGCCGCCCTCATCATGGTGAGGTCCTACTTGGAGCGAATCAAGACCCTTGCACCGAAGGACGCTGATGAAGTTTGAGAATTCGTATGAGCTCTCACGCTTCATCTGACCCGAGAGCGACGTGACGCCTTGAGTTCAAGAACGTGCGAAGCGGTGGCCGCAACAGAGGCCTCGTCTCTGAGACGTGGTCTAGACGAGCGGTCGAAGGGAGGGAGCCCAACCTCGTGCCGACGGTTTGATGCGTCACTTCGAGGTGGAGGCGGAGCGATTGTGTAGCTGGCTTGAGATCTGAACGCCCTATTTCTCAGTGTACTGATCTCAGGCGTAACGATTGGGTCTCTCAGTCTCGCAGGTGCTTCATGTCACACTTGAACTCCTCGACCGCTAGTTCGTCAACGTACGATGCAAGATTGCAGAAGACAGCGAGACAGCTTCCGCGACTGGCGAAGTAAAGAGTAGACTTTGCGAGCTTTTCCTACCTACTCGGGACACGACAGAGCTGGATAGTTAGAGATGAATATGGGTTGACTCGCCTCGACCATCTAAGAGCAGTGCTACGCTATCTCGGGGCGGGCTGTGGCGCAGCTTGGTTAGCGTGCTTGACTGGGGGTCAAGAGGTCCCGGGTTCAAATCCCGGCAGCCCGACCATCAAACTTCTCCCTAAGAGGCCATGAACCCTAGTCGATATGAGTGCTCTTCCGGTTTTAGCCGGGCTTCAGCCGTTACCGTGGTTTCGACGAGGCATTCTTGGCTTCCGTGCACGGAAGACGTCAACGACGATCAGAGTCCCTGTTAACAGTACTGTGCTGACCTGGGCACGAGCGTGGTCCAGACTCGCTCCTGAGGAGTTCTTCTCTCGCTTCCCGGCGGTGGTCTTCATGGGAAGCAGGAACGAAGCAACCTACACTCAAGCAACTAGAACGGTTCTCCAAAGCGACGCACACTCCTATCGGTTACATGTGTCTGGCACGGCCATCCAATGAGCCTCTTCCGGTACCCGACTCCCGCACAATCGGGGGTGATCAAGTCGGACACGCGAGCCCCAACCTGCTCGACATGATCTACCAGTGTCGGCAGTGCCAAGAGTTGCGCCGCGAATCTATGGGAATTCATCAAGAGCCCCCTGTTTCGTTTATCGGCACGTTTACTCTCGGCCCGGATAGTGTCGAAGCTGCTGCACAGATGAACACTGTTCTGTCGCTTGAGCCTGGCGATCCAGGCGCGACCTGGACCGAGGCGTTTCGTCGTTTGATCGAAGAAGTGGAGGATGATGACGTACTGGTCATGGTGAGTAGCATTGTTGGGAGCGACAGCCATCTGCAGCTCGATCCGCAGGAGTTCTGAGGCCTTGCGGTCGCCCACGAGTTGGCACCAGTAATCTTCGTCAACGGCTCCGACACCAAAGCTGGACAGATCTTCACGCCTGCCCACGAGCTGGTCCCTATCTGGCTTGGCGAGCCCGCCGTAGATGTGAGATTACCCAGATTCAGTAGACACTGACTTAAGCCGCTTGAGCGACTGTTGCTAAGGCTAGCTCGTAGTTGACCGGTGATATGTTCCTAGGTTTCGAGTATCGCCGTTGGTTG
>JBMFXG010000134.1:0-7626 GCA_049964535.1 Acidimicrobiales bacterium
GCTACCGGGCGTTCTACTCGGTCTCGTACTTGGCTACTTGCTCCGGCCGCTCGTGGTCGGCCTCTGCCTCGTACCCTTCCGGCTCTCATCGTCGCAGCGTAACTTTGTCCTCTTCAGTGGATTGAAAGGTGCTGTCCCGATCTTGCTTGGAACGTATCTCCTGGCCGATCACGTGGCGCAGGGTGCTCGTTTCTACGGCATCATTGTGATTGTGGTCGTGGTCTCGGTGGTGGTTCAGGGCTCTTCCATACCACTCCTTGCACGATGGCTGCGAGTGCCGATGCGCCGAGTTGATATCGAACCCTGGGCGCTGGGCGTTCGACTGACCGACGAGCCTGAAGACGTTCACCACTTCACGGTCGAGGTGGGCTCGAAGGCCGCTGGTACAACCATCTCCCAACTCGTCTTGCTCCCAAGCGATGCCTGGATCTCTCTCGTCGTGCGAGATGGCCATGCGATCTCTGCTCGGGGGACGACGGAGCTGCGTGTGGGAGACGACGTGCTCGTGCTTGCCGACGCCAAGGACCATGATCTGCTCATCTCTTACTTTAAGGCTCAAAGTTGATGCTCGACGGATGCCAGTAGCGCTCTGTGTGTGTTGACGGGGATTTTCGGGTTTCACGGGAGGAGCGCGCGACTGTTAGCTAGAGAGCTCTGGCTACGGGTCGGGGAGCAACTCTTTGGAGTGTGTGGACGACACTGCGGGTCTTGCCGGGTCTTAAGGACTCGAGATCGGTTTGGTTGCTCGTTGGCGATCACAGCTCGCTGTGACTCGTCTACACTCGAAGAGCCTTAGTCGGTGTTCCGCGTGGAGAAGTCTTCGACTGGTGAGCAGTCTGAAGGTTCTGAGGACCGTGCTGGCGTGCCCTTCGAATCGTGGTTGAGGACTTTCGTCGGATCGGGTGGACCTTGCCCTCGTCGGGTGAGTCTGTCAACTTGGGGTACTGCGCTTTGGAGATGCGGAGTCGCAGGAGCGTGCGTTTGCTTGGGTCACTTACCCAGTCGCTCAGTCTTTGATGGCACGTCGACTCCTGCCCTGAGGTAGAGAACGAGGAGCCGTCTACGCGGTCGCTCCAAAACGGTTACTCTCATCGCCGTTGTGGACGTGCAGCGGCTCCGGTACGAAGCGTGGTCGGCTTCAGCGAACCTCTCCTCTCGCTCGACGACGGTCTGACATGAGATGAGGGCTGCGCTCCGGTGGCTCAGTGGCTAGGAGTCATCTGGGTCTTTGGGCCCCTCGTCGACGGTTTCGGATTGAGAGAGGGAGAAGTTGACCTTCTCTCCGCCACCTTGGCCCTCAGAAGACTCCGATGCATCCCTCTCTCGTTTTTGGTCGTAGAAGTAGAAGAAGACCCAGGTTCCGAGCGTCAGTATCACGAAGATGGCGCTAAAAACCACTGCGGCCGATACGCCGGCGATCGTACCGACGTAGCTCGAGCCTTGCCCGAGGAGGAGATGGACGAAGGCAAAGACGGTCACCGCAAAGAGAACGGCCCACGCAGGGCGGTTCCAGCGGTAGAGGTCGCGGCCGGGTAGGAACTTGAGAGGGAGTAGTGAGATGAGAGCACCTTGTACGCCAGCAATAAAGACAGAGACCAGTGTTGCGTCGATTCCTGCTACGAGGAAGCTGACGTGGTCTGAACCGGCGAGACTGCTCAGGGGCTGTCGGAGTATCCATGCAATGATGGAGACGCAGAGCATGGTGCCAAAGGACCAGAGCTGTGCCCTTCCGCTGTCCTCTTCAGAGATCCTGACCTTATTGACCACTTGGAGTCCTGCGACCAGGCCGTAGAGGTACCCGGGCTCAAAGTGCAGTGCACGGCTTATCACGACGCAGAGCGCTGCGATGCCAAGTGCCCCGGGGAGTACGTGACCTTGTACGACTGCCTCCGGATCCTTCTTGCGGAGGTAGAGCGCAGCGGGTAGATCGGTTGCGAAGGTGATGATCGCCAATCCGAGCAGAAGGCCGAGGAAGGTGATGAGCGAGCTCTCGTTAAAGGTGAACCGTGGATCTAAGAGTCCGTAGAGGAGAGCGGAGAGAACGAGGACGGCGGTGAGCTTGATGTTGTTCTTTCGTCGAGATTCTTGGACCTCGGCCTCTGTACGGTTCTTCTTGCGACGAAGTCGCCGACGGAGAGCTAGGAGATCGTCCTCGTGCTCTTCGAGCGTCGCGTTGAGAACCTCTGTCGGAAATGCGATAAACGGTATGGCGATCGCTGCTACCGCAGCGCTCTTAGCCAAGGCCTTGGGCGAGAAGGAGATCTGCGATGGTAGGAGCACGGAGGTATCGAGGCCGCTGAGGTGAACCGTCGCAGAGACCACTTTGAAGGAGGCCGTCGCAACTGCTCCAGATGACGATTGCGTCTGGGTACTGTGGCTCGGAGTGCACTGAAGCGTCAGAGTATTGTGGCCGGACTTGGCATCTCCGGGCACCGTGATCGAGAGAGGAGCGATTCTTCCATTGATGGGCGTAGGGTGTGCCACCTCTTGTCCATCGAAGGCGACAATGGGGGTCGTGCAGGAGGGGGGAATACTCTGACTCTCGAAGATGAAGGTCGATCCCGGTATTCCTTGATTATTGGAGATCGTGAACTGAACCGGTACGCCAGAGTTCTGGGGAGCCTTCGACGGAGCGATCTTTGGTGGCTGCGGCGCAAGTGTGGTGGTCGTTGCCGGAGCCGAAGTAGTTGGGCTTGCCGACGTAGTGGGTGGTGTTGAAGCTAGCGGCGTAGCCGTGGTCACCGTCGTCGATTGGGTTCGAGTCACTGGAGCGGTCGAGGTTGTAGTCGATGAGCTCTGTGCTGTTGAGACGGTAGTGGTGACGCTGCTGCTCTTGGGCGGAATCGTTGTCGTTGTTGTTGTTGGAGCGGTCGTGATGGTCGTTGTTGTGGTAGGAATCGTGGTCGTTACGGAGGGGAGGGTGACCGGTGGGGACGTCGGAGGAGTCACGGCCGAGACCTCTTCGTAGAGAGTGACGGTTGGGGGGGTGGTTTGAGAAGAACTTGTGACGGTGTACGTGAGGAGCCCGTTCACGGACTGTGCTAAAGCAGTCGACAGTGTTGCGGAGACGACGATCGAACACGTTGCACCTTGAACGAGGCTTCCTGCTGTGGCACAGGAGTTCTGGGAGATGGAGAAGTAGCTCGGGACGGTAGCGGTAGGAAAGTTGAACGGTGCTGTTGGTAGAGAGGCCGTCGGTTCGGTGTACATGATCGTCTTGGCAGCAAAGCTCCCTCCAACGCCCGTGGTGAAGACCAGTGAGCTTGGCGATACCGTTGGTACTAGTGCGGGACTGAGTATCGTGATCGCCTGAGACGGCTGCGACGTGGTGCTGAGCGAGGCGCTGTTGATCGCAGTGACGGTAAACGTGTAGCTCGCTCCAGGGGTCAGGCCCGTAAAGGGTATCGGAGATGACGTCGCCGAGGCCGTCACCGACGTGGTGGTTTGGGTCTTGGTTTGCGTGGCGGTTGCAACGTACTTCGTGATGCTGACCCCCCCGCTCTGCGCCAGGCCGGTGTCTGTGCTAAAGCTCACCGTTGCGCTACTTGGAGCGGTCGAGGTGGCAACAACGTTCGTTGGGGCTAGTGGACTTGCGGCATTGACAGTTGAGGAGAGCGCAACGGTGGGGGTGCCGGTAATGGCAAGTTGAGCCGAAGCGGTGCCGACACTCGTGTTGGTCGCTGATACTACGACGGAGCACGTCGATCCAGCGGCCAGGGTCTTCGACGAGCAGGAGTTGCTCGTGACGGTAAATGCCGTTGATGGCGAACTACCGGAAGTGATCGCAACGGTGCTTGGAAAGGTGAAGCTCGAAGGAGAGCTCGTCGGCTCGCTATAGTTCAAGGTCTGGCTTGCGGCCTTGGCTCCATAGGTCGTTGTGAAGGTGATCGATGACGGGCTCACCGTGGGTTCGCTCGCCTGGGGTAGAGGGGTCGTGATCTGGTTGCTGTTTGATGATGGTGATGATGCCAGAGCTGGAGAGAGTTTTGTATTGAGGGCGGTCACCGTGAACTGATACGTCGTGCCCGGCGTAAGGCCGGTGAAGATGATTGGGCTCTGAGGAGATATGGAGCTCGTTGCGGCTGGAGTCGGATCCGAGCCGACGACGATGTACGCAGCGGCTTGATAGCCAATGTTGAAGGTGGACACACCGCCCGTCTGAGCGTAGGTGGAGTCGTCGGTGAACGAGATCTGGGCGGAGGTCGGAGAGAGCGCCGTAGCTGTGATCACTGGAGGGGCCTGTGGTGCACTTGGGTTGACGGTCAGACTGAGGCTTACTGGAGCGATGGTGGTATTAGGGAGTGTGAGCGAGGCCGTATAGGTTCCGGCCAGTAGCTGAGCAACCGGTTCGACCGAGATCTGACACGATGAGGGACTCGCTGATGACCCCGGAGGTGGGTAGAGCACAGTATTCGAGCAGTTATCGGAGTTCACCGAGAACGGAAGTGTGGTCGTAGAACCAGTCAGATTAATGACCGGAGAGCCGTCGGCTATGTCGTAGGAAGCGAGTGAACCTGTCGGTTCGCTATAGGTGATGGCCTGAGCCGTCGGAGTTGCACCGTAGACCTGTGTGAAAGAGAGCTCGGTGGATGAAGGGACCGGAGGAGAGCCGCTTGTCACCGCTGCAATCGGTTGTGAGCTCACCGGAGCGGAGGACGACCCGGGACTCGTTGCAACTACATAGACCGTCAGTGTCTGCCCTGCGGTGAGCTGTTGTGGTAACGTGACGATGAACGGAGTGCTCGCTGATGGAGGCGAGGTAGTGGTGACGGTCTGGACGATTGACTCCGAAGATCCTGAGGTGACCACTGCGCTCACGATGTAGCTCGATGGAGTTGGCCCGGTGGTCGGCGCAGAGAACGAAAGGTCGTAGGTTGTAGGGCCCTGTTGGGTCACTGCGACCTGTGTTACCGGTTGCACGATTGGTAGCGTTGGGTCGGTGACCTCGCCTACAGTTCCGGCCGAAAGTGAGCCGCTCTGGACGTTTGCAGAGTAGAGCAACTGAGAGGTCCCGAGTGATGGACTTTCCACCACGGTGTTGACTGGACCTACTCCGGTGGCGATTGTAGTGAGGGTGCCGCCCGAGGCTTGAGTGCCGAGAAAAGTTCCAGTATTTTGGGGTAGGACCGCAATGGAGCCGACCTGACCGGTGGTAGCAGTACCGCCGAAGGTATCTGCTTGATCCGAGGTCAAGAACACGTTGTTGGAGGCATCGACCGTTACCCCGAGCGTATTGGGTTCGCTGCCACCGAAGGTTCGATTTCCAATGAGCCCGTAGCTCGAGCCTTGTGAGGTCGTCAGAAGCTCATAGTTCCAAAGCTCCGATGGAGTGGAGTTCGTACCTGCTGTTGTGATGTAGAGGACCGATCCCGGTGAGTATGCAAGTCCAGTGATGCCGGTACTGCTCACTGTTGTCGCTGGTGCCGGAAGAGAGGTTGCTGTGGATGAGATAACGAAGAGGTTGCCAGTTGTGGTTCCGACGGCGAGCGTTCCTGAGTTTGCATCGTAGGCCATAGTGGTTACTGCGCCGTCTGCAGATGGGATCGTGAAGTTCGTGAGTGCAGTGAACTCCCCGGGTTGGACTGATTGGCCGAAGATCGTGACCGGTTGATTGGAAGGGTTCGGCGCCGATGCAAAGGGAGCGACATAGAGCTGCTGTTGATTTGTGAGGTAGGAGTAGGTAGCAAGGAAGAGAGTGTCCTGTGGGCTCGCTGCGACGGCTTCAACCACGTCTGAGGCGATAGCTGTTGAGGCGGTCAGTGAGGTTGGGATTCCGGCGGATACGGAGACGCCATCGAACTGTGTGGTCTGATTGGTCAGCGCGCTGACACCTCCCCTCGAGTTAGCAATGAAGACCGTGCCATGACCGTCGGTGGCGAGGCCTGTTGGCTGGTAGATCTCGTTGGTTGCTATCACGCTGACGGTCCCTGGCGCGACGCTGGCACCGTAGAGCGAGACGGGCTGGGAGCTCGAAGAGAGCGGAAGTGCGGCGAGCGACGTGGTCGTACCGAGCAGGAGTACCGGTGAAGATCCTGTACTGCTGAGTGGGAGAGGAGGAGCCACGAGCGCAGTTGGTGTAGTGAGAGAGGTATCGAACTCGGGTGTGGGAACGAGGGGAAGCGAAGTGACCACATCTTTGGTTACCGGGGTGGCGGCGAGCACGGTGGTCGTGGGGGAGAGAACTTCTACGGTACTGCTTGAGGTGGAGACCGATGACAACAGCAGATAGAGCGACCCGTTGGCATCGACCGTCATCGAGATAATATCGTTCGACGCAGTCGCAATGGTGGCCGGGACGTTCGAAGTCATCGGGGTCCCAAACAAGGCGGATTCGGAGTTGGTGATTCCGACGATACTGCCTGAAGGAGTTGCTGCTAGGAGGCTCCCGGAGTTATCGAGCGTGAACGCAGAGACGTTCGGTAGAGCGGAGGTGAAGAGAGATTGCCAACCGGTTGACAGCGGTTGTCCGAAGAGTGTCGTGCCGCTCAGATTTGGAGGTGTGAACGCTTCAAGGAGGCCGTATGTGGAGTAGGTCGAGGTAAACGCTAAGGCAAGTATCTCCCCGCTGCTCAGAGCCACGAGATTGACCGGTGCGGCGCCGCTGGTGAGGGTTGAGGAGCTGATTTCAGTGAAAGTATCTGGACCGAGGGTGGTCGAGTCAAAGCTACAGGTCTGCCCGCTCCCAAGTATGGAGGGCCGTGCCCAGAGGGAGAACTGAGTAACGCCACCGACGGTCTGTTGTACTGACATGATGGCGATCGAGCCGCATGCAGCGTTCTGTGTGGTTGTAATAGAGGCCGCTTGATTGAAGATCTGCGAAGGGGTGGTGAGCGTGTAGACCTGGCCTTGTGTCGTAGTCGTTCCATAGCTGGTACCGTTGGTGGCCGCAAGCATGTAGGGATTGCCACCTTGTATGAAGAGAAGATTTCCCTGGCCGTCGCTTGTCATCGAGGCTGGAAAGCCGCCAGACGAAAGACCAAATCCACCGATCATTTGGGTGGATACCGTCGGAGTGCTCGATGCGGAAGCATCCCTTTGCGTGGTAAAGACTGTGATCGCCGTTAGGAGGGACCCTAAGAGCATGGCGGCTACTCTCAACTTGGATCGGTGGTGGATGACGTTCATGGACTAGCAGATCCCCTTGGCTATCGTCGACCATGAGCGTCTCGACACTTGTCATCAGTATTCGGCGCTCGCGTTGGCTAGTCGAAACGTTAGCAAAAATAATCTCCGTTTACAAGGACTTCTGTCCTGTCTCACCTGCTGTGGTGTGACCACTCGTTTCAGTGGTTGATGGGGTTGTAGTCGCTGGAAGCTGAGCTGAGCGCTTGATCGCGGTGCAGTAACGGCACGACGAGAATGACACTTCTGCACCCACTCAAGATGCAACGGCAGTGTTCCATCGAGCGATCAGTTCTCGTGTCTATGCGGGTTCGGCCGAGGATAAGGGCTCTGCCTATGTTCGGTCAGTTGTGGCACAACAGGTTGGAATTTAAAGAAGTATCATGTCGAGTTGACCAGTGAGCTATCTAAGTGTAAGCGGGTTGACCGGCTCTTCAGCATTTAGCGGGGTCTAGGGCTTTTAGCTAGCCCTGTCGTAGATGGATCTGAGACAGGAGCACCTGT
>JBMFXG010000135.1:0-7573 GCA_049964535.1 Acidimicrobiales bacterium
CCATCACCGACCGGATCTGAGCCGTACTCTAAGAGCCCGTTACCGTTTCCGTCACGCGCTTCAAACCACCACGCAAACTCTTCAACCTGCTGGTGCACCCACTGCTTGACTCGAGGAGTCATCCCGAAGGCCGAGACATACTCCCACAGAGCTAGGGCTCCATACGGGGGGTGATTACGATCGATCCACTGCGTCGTCCCCGACATTAGTGCTGCAGCATGAGGACGATCTGTGAGCAGCAGAGACATCGACTCAACAACGATCTCGGCCAGCTCTCTCTCACCGATACGCGCCGCCATGATGAGGTGAAGCCAACCGTCACACTGCCAGATGTTCCAACCACCGAATCGATTATCGATCCACCGACGTGACGAGGCAACGATGACCGAGTCATGGGTTCGGTCCCAGACCTTCCCCCAACCCAAGGCGCTGCCACCAACCCGTCGCACGAAGTCGATCGGGAACTCACCATCGAGAAGCCCACCGACGATCTCTCCTCCCGCTACGGTTGTTTTCTGCGTCGATGTAGCGCCGACGCCATCACCATCGATTGGCACGAGTCGCAGTGTTACCGCTTCAGTCATCGCGTTGAAACGAAACGTTACCACCGCCGGCGTTGGAGAAGGATTCAATCGCTGGTAGTACCCGTGGCGTAGAAATGCATCCGCTATCTCATCAAAGTGAGCGTGCTCGACGCTGTCAACGCATCGCTCACTCACCTCTAACACGTAACGCTGATGGTCCTTTCCCGCTATCTCGTAACGAGGCGAGCGTAGAAACGGCTCTGGATCATCCCGTAGGAGAGTCGAACACGCTACCTCATCTACCATGCCGACCTGAAAACAGAACCAGAGCCGAAGACCCCACTCAGGCGTTTGCAGCACTCGCAGTGAGAGCGAGGTCGCACCAGACCGATCTACCGCATAACTAACGGCAAAGCTTGCTCCGGCAAACTGTAGCGTCGCTTGAGCCACACCGAGCTCGACGCTTCGAGCTCCGAAGAAGATTTGGCTCTCGTCGCCACTTCGCAGCGATGAGCACTGATGGCGTGACGACGAGTAGAGGAGTATGCGAGCGACGAGACCGCTGGCTCGATCTACAAGAGCGAGCGGCTCTGATGCAAGGAGGGTATCGAACACGAGTAAGTGCCTACAGCTCGGAGCTGTCGAGAAGATGAATCTGAGGAGCAAACGACGAAAGAGTCTGGAGAGCGCTGTCGTGCAGCTCCGACGTCGAGCCCCGACAGAGATCGGTGATGATTGAGACCGAACAACCAGCGTCAACTGCGCTCAGAGCAGTGGCGAGCACACAGCACTCTGTAGCGACCCCAACGAGGGTCATACTCCCGTTGACGTGTTCAGCGAGTGCGTCACACCACTTCGAGAAGGTGGGACGAGCCACGACCTCACAGCCCAACTCGGCTAACTCCTTCACGAGATCAAAGTAGTGCTCAAACTCTGGGCTCCTCACCTCAGACCACAAGCGGTAGTACTCTGTCCAAGATCCTTCTGGCTGCTCAGGAAGGACGAATCGCGTCGCCAACACCGAATCGAAGAGCGCCGATGCCGCGACTATCCCGCTCACCACAGAGTCAAAACCCGGAGTGCACCATGGCGAGTTCGAGAGTTGGAAGACCGGTTGCAGATCGATGACGACGAGCGTAGAACCGACCGGGATCACTGCGCCGCCAGGCGTTGCTGTCGAGCTCGCTCCTCAAACGGAGAGAGGAGACCGTAGAGTACCGCCGCGACGACAAAGCCAACGATGAGTCCGATCGAGCTGGTGGCAAAGAGTCCATGAGTCCCCCCGAGATACCCAACCCAAGAGAAAATTGGAGCGGAGGAGCTGACGAGACCAAGACCAACAAAGCACGCCACCAAGAACGATGCAATGCCCGCTTTCGAGTACTTCGAGTAGTAGCCCCGAGAATCGTAGAGATCTCCCTCTCGGTAGCCTCGGCGAAGCCGATGCTGCAGAATATCTACGATGAAGATGGCCGACCACGCAGCAAGCGGTACGCCAAGCGTGATGAGAAATCCCTCAAACGGAGCGAAGAAGCTCTTTGCATAGAACAAGACGTAGATGTTGCCAACGATCATGAAGAACCCATCGATAAGAACCGACCGAGATCGCTGGAGCTTGATTCCAAGTGTCAGAAGGTTGAGCCCAGAAGAGTAGACATCAACGAGAGCACCTGCGATCAAACCGCCTACGGCTGCCACGAGATATGGAACTAAAAACCAGGTCGGCAACGGAGCGGCGAGAGCGGCGATCGGATTCGACGAGCTCGCCAGCGAGGGATTATTAGCTCCGATGAGGACGCCGACAACGATGAGAACGACCGGGGCGATGGACGACCCAAACGTTGTCCAACCAACGACCGACGCTGACGACGTACTGCGAGGTAGGTAACGGGAGTAGTCGGCTCCTGCATTAACCCAACCGATTCCAAGCCCCGCCATCACAATAGAGATTCCGCCAATCAGACCAGAGAGCGACCCGCTGTGAAGAGCCGTCACCCTTGAGAAGGAGATCTTGGGGAGCTCTAGGACGATAAAGATGATCGTCAGAGCCGCAAAGAGCCACGTAAAGATGGTCTGTACTCGCACGATAGTAGCGTGGCCTAGCAGGGCGATTGCTACCGCTATCACGGCGATCACTACAAAGGAGATCGCCGTCGTCACCGTTGAGGTCGCGAGCCCGAGGCGACCAAGTAGACTTTCTGCGGCCAAGGTGGCCAAGGCCACCAAGATGATCTCCCAGCCTACGAGCGAGATGTAGCTGATAGCGGTCGGAATGATATTTCCACGCACACCGAACGATGCACGAGAGAGCACGAGGGTAGGGGCACCGGCCATCTTCCCGCCGAGAGCGATCACCCCAACCAAAAGGAAGCTGAGAACCGTTCCGATGATACCGCCGAAGACCGCTTGATAGAGATTGAGCGAGTAGGGAGGCGTGACGAGATAGACCCCGTAGGTAATTCCTAGTACTCCAATATTGGCAGCGCACCAGATCCAGAAGAGCTCACGCGCTCGTCCATGCCTACTGGAGTCCCCAATTGGATTGATACCATTTTTCTCCACACTCCAAAGACGATCATCTTGCTGGGCATCGGCTACAGCGGTCCGCTCACTCACCCGGTCTCCTCTACATTTCCTCTACGAAGGCGCACAATGATGAGCGACATACTAGCCAATCCCCAGCGATACGTTCGAGCTATCACGGACTCCGAAGACCAAATTCAAGCTTCATGCCCAAAAGAATCGACCTTTCGAAGACACTCGTGAGTCCGACCAGGAGGGTTTGACGTGTTGGAGCTGCGAGAAGAAGGACCGACTCGTTAAGAACGATGACCTCGATGCCCGCCTGCAAGAGCTCGTGCTCATGCTCCACCACGAGCTCTTGCACCTCAGCTCGCCGAACCCTTGCAAAGTCACGATACGGCGGTAGTTCCAGCTCTCGTCGAAGATCTCGCTCAAGACGATAGAGCTCATCGAGAGATCGCCGACGGCCACAACGAAGCACGAGTCCATCTCGAGCTGATGTCATAACCACGACCGATCCTCCAAGCGCAACGGTAGCCTCTGAGGCCCGCGCTAAGAGGTACGCAGCATGCAACGTTGTATCGACCTCAGGACCCCACAGTAGTTGATCGAAGTCTAAAAACACGACTCGATGCGCGGTCATCGACCCCAAGAGCACGGCCTCCGTACCGACCACCACACTTCCAGGAGAAAAAGCTGCTGAGTCACTGCGACTGAGATCGACGATCGGCTGCGAGAGCACCCCTTCCAGCTCAATCGCTACTTTAGTCGTTCCCTTCGACGTCGCTTGGAGATCTGGCGAACCACAATGAAAACAGAGCGGCGGATAGCGACGTCGACACGATGGACATTGGAGATACCGCAGCCGACTACGTTCACGCAAGGCCTCAAGACGCTCAGCGGTTTCGAGCGCCACTCCACCCCCTCCAAGGAGGGGAACGTGGCATTCTTCGCACAACGGTCTCTCATGGCAACGACGACACCGAACCCTGCGCGCAAATCCCTTGCGATTGACCACGACTGCTACCGAAGCGTGCCGACCACCACGATATACACAGCTCGATGAACATAACGAAGGTGGATTCAATCTTGCAATCAACTCAGAATCTTGCTCGAGAGTAGTTCGTTCCACAACGTCGATACGTGCCCACGAAGGAGTAGAGGACGGCATCGCAACCCTGGCGAGATTACTCGACCGAACCATCTCCAACCGTGGTGCCACCGAGATATCGACGCAGTAGGCACCGACGAGTTCGCATCGCAAGCGTGCAAGCTCCGAGCTCTCAGCGTATGGCCTACGCTGGTCTCGATGCGAGCGGTCTTGGCCATCGAGGACGATCACCGCTCCAAGGTGAGGCACCGAAGCAGCGATAGAAGACCGGCCCCCGACAACCACCACCGGCCCCGTTGACCGTCGAATCTCACCCCAATGGTTCCGAAAATCCAGGGGGTCGAGACCTGCCTGCTTCACCACAAGTGAGAACTCGCGCACCCGTTCCACGGTGGGAGCAACCACGATCACCGATCGGCCTGAACGAACCACAGAGAGCACAATCCGCAACGTCTCTCGAATCAAAGTACCATCTGGAGAGACCCAGAGCAAGGTTCGCTGCTTCGAGAGCTCCGGCAGGAATGGCTCAAACCTCGAGCCTCGGCCTTCACCTCCGCCACCATCCCGCTCTACGACACGTGCGAGCAGCTTCGTGGGAGTAGAAGATGACGCACTGCGTAACGGCACAACCGGAGAACACAGATACTGCTCAGCGACAGCGACGCAGAAGGCTACAACGTCTGGCCGAGGGCCGGCACCAACAACTCTCTGCACCTCTTTAATCTGGCCGGGGTAGCGCTCTCCGTCGTCGCCGTTGGATACCAACCATCCCCGAACATAGCGTCCGTGAAGCGGTACTCTTACGACGGATCCCTGCTCAACGACCGGCCCCAAACGCTCTGGCCAGGAGTAGGTCAGCGGCGAGACGAGCTGCGGAAGATCGGCGAGGACGGTCACGACCGACCTTGAGCTCAAGGAGACGGCCTAAGTCCCAGCCGTATCGTTAGCGCTCCAGCCATCTCTCAGAGCGAGAGAGCAGAGCGCACATCGCCCAGCCTCGAGAGCTCTTCCCAAGTGAAACCCTTGTCCTGGCGTCCAAAATGACCGTACGCTGCGGTACGCCGGTAGATCGGGCGACGCAGATTCAAGTCGTTGATAATGGCTGCCGGTCGGAGATCAAAGACTTCTCGAACTGCTCGTTCGATTGCATTTGGATCGACGGTCTCGGTACCAAAGGTATCGACCATAATCGAGACCGGATGCGCAACCCCAATAGCGTAGGCGACCTGAATCTCACATCGTCTCGCTGCGCCGGAAGCGACGATATGCTTAGCGACCCAGCGCGCGGCGTACGCTCCAGATCGATCTACCTTCGATGGGTCCTTGCCCGAGAATGCTCCGCCACCATGTCGTGCAGAGCCACCGTAGGTGTCGACGATGATCTTGCGACCGGTCAGACCAGCATCGGCATGCGGACCTCCAAGCTCAAAACGCCCAGTTGGGTTCGCGAGTATCTCCATGCCTTCGATCTCTAGCCCCGCCGGGATCATCGGGGTGATCACCGCATCTTTCAGATCTGGAAGGAGGAGCGTTTGAAGATCGATCCCAGGCTGATGCTGGGTCGAGATCAAGACGGTCTTGAGTCGCTTCGGGGTATGACCCTCGTACTCGACGCTGACCTGCGTCTTACCGTCGGGCCGCAAGTAGGGTAACACACCTGCACGACGAACCTCCGAAAGCCGCTGAGATAAGCGATGCGCGAGCCAGATGGGTAGTGGCATGAGATCCGGAGTCTCATCACATGCAAAACCGAACATCATTCCTTGATCACCCGCCCCGAGCTGCGAGAGATCATCGCTCTCTGATCCGCCCCGTCGAGACTCAAAGGAGCCTGAGACCCCCTGGGCAATATCGGGCGACTGCTCATCTAAAGAGACGATCACGCCGCACGTATGTCCATCGAAGCCATAGTCTTCTCGGTCGTAACCAATATCGCAGATTGTCCGACGAACGATGCGCGGTATCTCGACGTACCCCGAGGTCGAAATTTCGCCGGCGACGACTACCAGCCCAGTCGTTAGCAGCGTCTCACAGGCTACTCGACCATTGGGGTCCTGAGTCAAGATCTCATCGAGAATTGCATCGGAGATCTGGTCGGCCATCTTGTCCGGATGGCCCTCTGTTACCGACTCAGAGGTAAAGGTAAAACGTGTCGTCATGGTGAAACTCCCTCTCGAACTGCACTGATCACACTAGTGACCCTTCGACCACATCGAGGATCGGATCCGTTGGGAGCTGATGTTTCCAACGATTCCGACCTGCTTGCATTCACGACACGCAGCCCAGATGACTGAAGGACTGAGAAGACCACGAAATCTACAAGATCGAGCTGCGCTCCCAGCCCCTCAGAGCGATCGGCGGAACGCTCACCCCGCTTCACCCTTTGGGTCTCGCAACGGCAGCGCCACTCTCCGCCGATCGACATCACCGCCATGTGTTCACTCATGCAAGAGAGCGCATGACAGTGGCCGACCAGCCTGCGAACGCTGACCTTGAGAACTCTCATGGAGACCCCCTGCCACAGAGCGCTCGGTCGAGATCTGCCCACACATCGTCAGCGCCTTCACCGCATCGCACTCCTGGCTGATGTCAGCGACTACGAGCCGAGGTACTCCGTCTGCCTAGACGATCGCTACTCCTGGTCCCGACTGGGAGTGCTCAAGGCCCAACTCGATGGTCACGTGCGGTCTCTTATGCGATCTCCCAACGGTTTCGTTCCGCAGAAGCTTTTACCGACTTTGAGATGCCCAAGTGCTCACCAGAGGTTAAGTCCAAATGCCGACGCAAGACCCTCTCATCACAGCCTGTCCAGAGCGATCCAATCAACGAGATGGCAAGAGGCTGTAAGCCTTCTTCAAGACATATTCAGCAACGGTGGACTTGTCGAGTTTCGGCAGGTCGGCCCGGGAACCATCGGCGGTCACTATCACTACAACGTTCGTGTCGCCGTCGAAACCGGCTCCCTCAACGCTCACGTCGTTCGCTACAATCATGTCAAGTTGCTTCCGTTGTAGCTTCTCCTGGGCATGCTCGACGAGATCGCTGGTCTCTGCCGCAAAACCAACCACCACACTTCCAGCTCGACGTCTTCGAACTAAGTCTGCCAAGATATCATCGTTGGCCACGAGATCGACGTGCCACTCCGATCGTCCTTCACGCTTAAACTTTTCCGTAGCACTCTGTGAGGGTCGAAAATCTGCCACCGCCGCAGCCATGAGAACAATATCCATCTCGCTAACGAGATCCAAGGTCGCCTCGTGCATCTCTAAAGCTGAGACGACCTTGGTCACCGAGATACCTGGGAACCCAGCTAGCCCATCCACCGTAGAGACCAACTCGACCTCCGCACCCCATGCGGCGGCCACGCTGGCCAAGGCAAAACCCTGCTTACCGGAGGAGGAGTTCCCAACGAATC
>JBMFXG010000136.1:0-7554 GCA_049964535.1 Acidimicrobiales bacterium
CCCAACGTTAAAAAACTCATCGGGGTAGACTCTACAAGTACAAGGACCTCGCCTGAGCTAACAAAGCGGTATGCACTGTGACGACACCCACACAATCACGAGATGATCAGCCCTCGAACTCACTTCGAGACTCGTCGGTCACTCAGCTGTATGAGAACTTCATCCCGCAGAGCTTGATCACAGAGATTGCGCCAGAAGGAATGCCGAAGGTCGGCTTCATCGCCAGGAGTTCAGCGACCCTAGGAATTGCCTCACTTGTTCTCTTTATTCTTGAAATTTTGACCATCCCGTTGATTGCGACCCGAATCTCGTGGCACGTCATCGTGGGGTCGATGCTAACGATCGTGGTGCTGACCAAGCTTGGGCTCGCAGGGTATCGATTTGTCGCCTACTACGGAGGCGACAAAGAGTTTCTCAAAGCTGGGCCGCCATGGATCGGCCTGCGGTTTCTAGCTCCACTGCTCGCTGTGGTCAGCATCTTAGTTCTGGGGAGCGGCTTTGAGCTGATCTTTGCCGGACCGAACTCGTTCTCGTCCTCTTTCCTGGTCCCCGCTCACACCCTTCTCTCGGTCGTATGGCTAGTACTTCTTGGACTCCACAGCTTGGCGTATTTGAGACGGTCAGGCAGATCGATCGCCAGCGACAATCGAATGCTTTTGAAGAGGCGATCTCGCTCAGCGAACGCCGGTCAGATCCGAACGGCGCGTATTCGTCTCTCCATCTTGGTGCTCACGCTCGGCCTTGGTCTGCTCACGGCCTATGGCGTGCGTGGCCAGGTCCGTTCCTGGGCACACGAACTAGCAAGCCATGCGACACTCAACACGTTCACACCGTTCTTGCCGAAGATTCACTCCACCTATACACGCCACGAAAAGATACTGGCAAAAGAGCGCCAGACACGACACCTAGAGGACGTCAAGGCATACGATAAATCCAAGGGCTAACGTGACCACCAACCGAGTTCACGGACGCTTGTTGACTCCTCCCGACAAGGCGCTCAACCTAGTGGGCGCTAGGTAGCGAGTCGACAGGAAAGGCAATTCCCGTCGGTCGTTGACGAGTCTTGAGATCTCGGTGTCGGGCGAGATACTGCTGATGAGCCGACTCAGCAAAATAGAAGGCACCGAGTGGCTCGATCTCCGTTCGAACTGGGCCGAATCCCTCGAGGAGTAGGGATCGCTGGTACGCAAGTCGCATCTCCTCGGCGATCACGCAGTGAACACGATCGGGCGCGAAGATCATGCTGCGATAGTGAGTGCCAAGATCGATGCCCTGGCGCATCGAACCCGTTGGATCGTGTGCTTCGAAGAAGATCTTTACCAGCTCAACGAAGCTGACTACCTGCGGATCGTACACCACTAGTGCAGTCTCGCAGTGCCCCGTCATCCCTGTGAGCACCTCGTCGTAGGTGGGATTCGGCGTATAACCACCTGCGTAACCTACCGCAGTCACGACCACTCCGCTAACGCTCCAGTAGGTCTGCTCGGCACCCCAGAAGCAGCCCATCGCAAATCCCGCCACTTCACAGTGCTCGGGGTAAGGAGGAGTGAGCAGACATCCTAAAACTGCATGGAGTCGCTCGGGAGCTATCGGCACCGCTCTACCTGGATGAGCTCGGTCTCTCGATACCATCTGCATGCGACGTCCGAGGTAGGCGCTCTCTCCGTGCGATCCTGTTGAAACTCCTGAACCGTGCAACGAAGGTCCTCGGCTAGCTCACAGCTTTGGGCACGAGACGGCCCAACGCTGCTACTGCATTAAGTTCGAACCGAACTATCACCGTTGCCAACTTTTACTCTCCTACTTCCATCGTTCGAGCATCGATAGTGAGTTTCCAACCGTACCAAACTGATCTCTATTCGACCCGTGCTTATCGGCACGGTCTCATCCGAAGCGAGGGTCTAGAGGTAGCTCCCGAGTGCTTCGTCGCATCGCAGAAGGAACGAACCGACACCGCACGATACCTGCGATAGGGTCGTTAAGAACGAGCTAGAAGACGCCGTTGGGGCGAGCGCCTCTGCGCTCAGCTTAAGAAGAAACACGCAGACATCGTGCTACCAAGGTGTATCGAGAACAACTTTCGGCACAGGCGCCCGCTGCATCACCGAGCGCGCCAATATTATCTCCTCCTCTACTCGACAACCACGTACGCATTCAATCACAAAGGATTAGCTCAATGCAGGGTATTTCATTATTTGAATCGATCTTCTACTATCGGAACCGTTCAAGGCTTAGCTAGCTTGCGGTTCGGATCTCGCCTTTCGGAGATCTCGATGGTCCTTCGATGACTGAAACACCAAGAAACGAGAGCGCTGACCAATGAAAGCAATCAACGGAAACTCGGACCGGTGCGATCTTGGGCCTACCTAGGCCTCACCGACAGAGGGCGCCCTCAACAGCAGACAACAGCAGAGATGACCGAAAGACCCCATAGTCATGTGCTTCTCGTGTCAGGTAGCACCAATCGCTCTCTCCACTCGAGAGCTTATAAAGCCCTAGAGTTCGAGTCGAAACGGTAACAGGCAGAGACCATTCCCCACCGTGAGCGTTCGCTCTGATGGCTCAGAGAAGCCCATCGATCGATAGAGTCCGTGAGCGGCCACCATTGCCGGTGTCGAGAAGAGAAAAATTGCACGAGCTCGATCCGCCTGGGCCCTCAACTTACAGAACTCCATCATTGCGCGACCTACTCCACTGCCTTGAACAGCGGGATCAACGGCCAACATACGCACTCCTACTTCGCCAGCCTCGAGCTCTTCGGCGAACGGTGAGGAAGGGTCGCCAACGTAGGTTACCGATCCCACGATACGTTCACCCAGAAGAGCGACAAAGACTTCGGTAGACCTCGCTCGAATAGCTACATCTCTCAGTTCGTTCGCGTAGTTTTCGCTGAGATCAGACCCTAAAAGGCCACGAAAAGCGCTCTCTACTAGCTCTCCGACCGCCAAGTACTCGTCCTCACGAGCAGGTCGTATCTCAATCACGCTCCCTCCAACCTCATCTACGGCCACCTCTCCTACCCTACCCATCAGTTCTCTCACTCAGAGCTAGTGACCCTACGCTTCGCCGTCGTTCGAGGTATGAGCGAGATCGCCACGCTCGCTGCGGGGCAAGTTCACTCCCTACCTCGAGCCTTACGAGCGAACTCGGGCCTCAAGTTCGCTCCGCACGACCTTACCCATGTGGTTTCTCGGGAGAGATTCGACGAAGATATACTCCTTCGGAACCTTATAGTTGACCAGATGGTCGCGACACCACGAGTTTAGCTGCGCAACCGTTGGTGACCCAGCAGCGGTGGCAACGATCACCGCTACTACCTCCTCCCCCCACCGTTCAGAGGGACGGCCAACCACTGCACACTCGGCGACGCCAGGAAGTCCTTCTAGGACATTTTCAATCTCTCGAGGATAGACGTTGTATCCACCCGAGATGATGAGCTCCTTCGAGCGCCCAACGATCGACACGTAACCATCACGATCGCGTTGGCCAATATCGCCGGTTCGGAACCAGCCCTCGGAGTCGAACGCATCGACATTTGCGCTCTGCCTGCGCCAGTAGCCGTGAAAGGTCGAACTGCCACGAACGAGAATCTCACCACTGTCACCCTGGGCCAGCTTGACCTCGACACCGGGAAGTTCAAAACCAACGGTCCCAGGACGTCGCTCCCCTTCGTAAGGGTTAGAGAGGATCATCACTGTCTCGGTCATCCCGTATCGTTCGAGTACCTTCTGACCGGTAGCGGCGGAGATGGAGTGAAACAAGGTCTCAGGGAGCGGAGCCGAGCCACTCACTGCTAGGCGGACCTTGGCGAGCGCTCCACGGTTGGTGTGGTTCATAAGCGATCCATAGAGAGTCGGAACTCCAAAGAAGAGGCTGGTCGCGCCGCGCCCTATCTCGGCAAGCAAGGAGCTCGTATCAAAGCCGGAGGAGACCTGAAGCATCGATCCGCGTGAGAGCGCTCCGTGCACCCCGACCCCAAGACCGTGCATATGAAAGAGCGGCAAAGAGAGGGTGAGGCAGTCCTCGGAGCTCCAGCGCCAAGCGATTCCCAGGGAGTTTGTCGATCCAGCGAGTGCCGAGTGGGTGTGGACGACTCCTTTAGGTCGACCGGTAGTACCGGAAGTATAGAGCATCAACGCTCCGTCTTCGGGCGCTGGTTGCACAAGTTCCTCGGCAAAGGAGAGCTGGTGGAGACTATCAAAAGTAGGTGTGATGTGTGGCACCTGAAGTAGCTCATTGAGTTCACTTTGGGCCTCAGTACGATCGGCGATCAAGACCGACGGGAGAGCATCCTCAAAGATAGAGAGGGCTTCGCGAGGACGGTAGTGAGGGTTGAGCGGAACGGCAATCGCTCCCGATCGCAGCACCGCCGCGTAGCACAGCACAAATTCGACGGGATCAAGGATCGATAGCGCCACACGACTCGAGCGCTGAACCCCAAGCCCTCGAAGAGCTCGGGCACGACGAGCGGTCTCCTCCTCCATATGGCCGGCAGAGATCGTGCGACCTGTCCCCACGTCCCTCATG
Organism: Acidimicrobiales bacterium; assembly: GCA_049964535.1. Taxonomy (GTDB): domain Bacteria; phylum Actinomycetota; class Acidimicrobiia; order Acidimicrobiales; family Acidimicrobiaceae; genus JAJYZP01. The sequence continues at coordinate 4,528 of JBMFXG010000136.1, forward strand.
ACAACTGCCGTGGGATCCTCCACCCAGCGTCGCTCCCACTGCGAAACGAGCGTCATAGGTCCGGAGTCGTCCAGATACGCCCAGCGTGCATCGAGATATCCGTGACGACGCCACTGCTCAGAGCTCTCCGAGTCCTTCTTCGATGGTACCTTCTGGTCGATCTCACTCATAGCGGGCGAGTCGATTCGCAAGGTAGGTCAGCGACATCGGGTACCGATACTCAATAGCGCTGTGGGTCGCATCGAAGAGCTCGAAGTAGAGATCGGTCACGCCGATGCGATGGAGTTCATCACGAAATGCTTGAGCCCCAAGGTCCAAGAAGTACTCATCACTGCGTCCGGCATCGATCCAGATCCCCCGAAGGCCGAGAAGCGCCTCTCGACGGGCATCAATCATATTGAGTGGATCCCATCTCCTCCAACGCTCCCAGACCTCAGGAATAACCCGACCTGTCGTAGTGTCAAATGGGAGTCGTATCGTACCGTCGGGCTCGGCAGAGAAGCACGCAGCTACCCCCAACATGGAGAGCAGCGGGCCATCACACGCTTTCGTAAAGGCCGTACGATCTTCAAAATCCTGCCACCATGCCCAGATGTCTCCGTCATAGGGTCGAAGATATCGAGAGCACACACCGAAGTCGTGGATGTAGAGCAGTTCGTACAGCGCATCCCCAGCGTGTGTTGCTAGAGCTCCAAAGAGGTCGGGGCGTAGCATCGGAGTAATCATCGCCCCAAAACCTCCGCTCGACTTTCCTTGGACCGCACGACTCTCTGGCCGTGCTATGGTGCGATACTGGGAGTCGATAAAGTTCACGACGTCATCGCAGAGGTAGCTGTGGTAGCGCCCAGTTCCGGGCGAGTCAACAAATTGAGAACCACCGAACTTCGTCCACGCGTCCACGTAGATCACGATCGCCGGCAACGCTTCTCCTGAGGCGAAAGCCTGATCAGCGGTCTCTAGGTATGGCTGACGAAAGGGAGTTCTATTCCTCCACATCTCAACATGTCCGGTGTAGCCCTGAAGCACGTAGATACAGGGAAAACGGCGATCCGACTCGATGTCGTAGTTAGGAGGAAGGTAGACGAGTATCGGTCGCGTAGCTGGGTCTCCCAGTGGATTGCCTTCCAGCGCTTCGCTATGGATCTCTCGCTTCTCCAAGCGCCCAGCTAGAACCTTCGACCATGGCAACACTGCTCGATACCTCTTTCCTTCACTACTAATCCCACCGCTACCCTACTGAGACACCTCCCCATAAGGTACTTCTGAGTGCAGTACTGCTCTCTCATCGAGAAGATTTGGAGCTTCTCCACTATCGAACTTACCCACTGCAGCTCGCCCTGGTTACGCCGTACTGATGGTTTTACTCCTCGAGGAGCACTCTTGGAAAGACACCCCTATGCGAATCGACCTAAGTGATCCCATAGAGACCAAAATACGCAGCTCAGCAGGTAGAAGCTACGATACATGCATGCTCTCGACCGTTCTTAGGAGATATCTGCGCTATGGCAGCGTAGCGATACTAGGAACCATGCTCAGTGCCTGTGGGATGATGGCCTCCTCCTCGAGTGCACCACCGACGTCGCAGCTCAATGTCGCAACGCTAACAACGGCTGTGAACTTTGGAACAAGTATCCAAACCGCCCAATTCATTGGGACACAAGGACCTCAAGGTCCTTTCATGTTCCTCACATCTCCGTCGACAGGCGCCAACCAACGATGGGTCAACTCACTTGAGCTAACGAGTAACTTCTCTAACTTCGTTTCTATGAACCTTCCGAAACTCTCGCCGCACTCATTAGGTAGTATCGCAACAACGATCGTTCCACCTCTCACCATCGATGATGCGTCATTTCCCACCAAGACAGCCGGATGGGTTCTCGCCACCGAGAGAAGCGGCAACGCAGTCCTCCTCCACACGACCGACGGGGGTACGACGTGGAGCTTTCAGAGATCCTTCGCCACCATTGGGGCGAAGGCCACACTCTCGGTGGCCTTCTCGTCTCCTAGCGATGGTTACGTCCAGATTCAGCCGGGAACCGGCGGACCTGCAACGGTGTACGTCACGTTCAATGCTGGGGCTACCTTCCACGCACTAGCCTATCCCAAGATCTCTTCGATAGTCGAGATGGTTGGAACCGAGACCGTCGTCGCACTTGCACCGATAGCTACCGATCACAACGCTCTCGGAGTCATCATCTCTCACAATGGGGGCCTGAACTTTACCGCCGTCGACGTCATCGCTCCATCAAGTATCGGTAGTCCCATCCTCCTAGCTCAGCGGGTCAAGAACTCTTCCACGGTTCTACTTGCCCTTGGAGGAACGACGCCGCTGAAAACCCACCAGATTGCGATCGTTTCGCTCACCATCGATACGGGTCACAGCAGTGTGATCGCATCGATCTCAACGCCCGCAAGATCCGGCATTCCGTCAATGGCGTTTGTAAGTTCTAAGGCGTGGTTCGTGAGCTACGTGGGCGCTGGAGGAGCCGTTACTGTCCGGTGGACAGCAGACTCTGGAGACGACTGGTCGACCTCAGTCTCCACGAGCTTGCCGGCGATCAACCCTAGCAAACTCACAAAAGTTCAGCCCCAGGTTCCGCCGGTAAGTATCAACTACCTTTCGCAGAAGGGGCAACGACGCCTGCTCGTTACCGAGGCGGGACTGCTCGCCAATGGTGGCGTTTCTACAACCACCTACCTCCTCGATGCAACAACGATCGAGTCGATTCCACCATCGTAGAAGTACCACCTCGAGCGACACCTCATAACGATCGCCGAGAGATCTCGCCACAGTGACCACCTCTGCTATCGCTTTCACCCTTGCGAAAACAGACCCAGCAAGCACCGTCCATGAGTGATTACCCTGCCCACGCTCTGTAGGTTCCACGTGATCCAGTCAGAGTAATTCTACAAAATCCACAAGCATGAAGAAGAAGTTCATGACCTCCAAGGTCACTGCCTCGCTCGCTTCCTGCTCCGACCTTAGGCGTTTCATTTCATATACTAGAGCTACCTCGACCAAACGGT
>JBMFXG010000137.1:0-7474 GCA_049964535.1 Acidimicrobiales bacterium
CCACGATCCATCTCTCTTCACTCCGACATCGCTCAATTCAACGACGATGTCATCACCGGCAATCATGATGATCTCCAATCTCTGCAATCACGCTCTCACGCTCTCACGCTCTCACGCTCTCACGCTCTCACGCTCTCACGCGATCGTGAACACTATCTCGCTATAAGGCTAAGACCACCACTGCCACAACCGCCAAGGCGATCCCGACAAGTTGACGAGGCGAAACCGATGCCCCTTGGAGAAGGTATTCCAGCACGAGGGTCACCACTGGGTAGAGTGCTGTGATCGCTACGAGAGGAGCGGGATTTCGTCCCACCTTGAGCGCCAAGAAGAAGATGCCATAGCCGACGACTCCAAAGACCGCTACCCCGAGAATCGACCACGACCACACAGGCCGAACCCGAAGCGCGAAGGGAAGTACGATTAGGCCTTCGATCAGTACACTGGTCACCCACAGCCCCATGGCCGCGTGGGTGCGCGAAGCCTGATGTGAATAATAGCCCCAAAATCCCCATGCAAGAGAGGAGATCAGTGCAAAGGCAACAGCGAGCAGCTGCGATCTCTGGGGAATTGACACTCACCGCCTCATTTCGGGGCGTCGACTTACAAGCATGTAACTACACTACTAGCTATGGGCGACCCGAGAGTTGAAGCTGGTCTCAATATGATGCCCGGAGACGACATTCTTTTCTCGATCGCCGAGATGATGGACGCCATACGAGATGCGACCGACGCAACCGGAATCTTCTTCGCAACGAAGGACCAGGAGCACTATCGCGTTGAGGTCTGCCGCTCCTATCCTCGCATCTTCCTCCGAGGCGATCGTCTTACTCGAATTCGAGCGTTCCCCGAGCTCAAGCCCAAGTCGTATGGCCGCCAACCGAGCTATGCATCGATGAGACAAGCACCAGAAGTGTCGAATCGATACCTTGAGTCAGAGCTCTATAGTGTCGGGCCGATTAAGGTCGAAGTCTCGACCGATGTCGAGGTTCGTGGTATCCAAGGAGTTCTGAACCTCTTCTCGACACGTGCTTCACTGACCAACGAATCCTCGGCGTGCGCTCTCGTGAAGTTGCTCGCTCTCCACATTGAGGCCGCCTTCATCATGCGAAGTGAACTCGAAGGTGTGGCGCATAAGCTCCACAACGCCGAGGTAGCCGCCTCACGAGACACGCTCACGACTCTTCTCAATAGGAGGGGCTTCAACCAGGAGTTGGGTAGAGAAGAGCGACGTCGACGTCGATATTTGAGCCCGGTGACCGTTGCAATCTTTGACCTCGACGGTCTCAAAACCGTCAATGACCGACACGGCCACTCTGCTGGCGACGCACTCATCAAGCGCTTTGGCAAACTGCTGAGTGAAGCAAGCAGGACGATCGACATCACCGCTCGACTGGGTGGTGATGAGTTTGCACTCATGGCACCACAGACCGGACCGCAGGCCGCTTCGGTACTGCGTGAGCGGCTTGAATTGGTCTTCAAGGAGGCGGACATTGCAGTCTCCATGGGATTCGCTACCGATGAAGACGGTACTCAGACAACGAGCGACCTCGTCATCTTGGCGGATGCCATGATGTATCGAGAGAAGCGGCTCCGTCACACAGCTATCGATCACGCAATGAGAGCAGGCTAGCTTCCTCGTCTCACCTTTCTCTGAGAGAAGAGAGACCAATACACGAGGCTCACTCCCTGTCATTCAAAGAGTTAGCTCCCATCCCAAAAAGTCTTTCGAAGTAAATAGGGAATTCAGAGAGCACCTCCTGTTTTTCTCTTCGAAGCAAGGGACGATGAGCGGCAACCGGGCCGGTCCACGCCATGGCGTCAAGAACCCCCATAGCGACCGACATTGCGAGCGGCCATACTCGTTACGGTAACCATGTCTTTTGAGCTCCCAACCCTGTATCGAGAGGTTGATGGGTAGCCAAAATGGTCGATACCGACGGGGCTGGAACCGTCGGTATCGTCAGCGGCCGACGCGATCGTCGGACAGCCTTTGAAACAATATTGACGCGGGAGTCTGAGGATTACCTCAAAATTCGGTAGTAACCACGCAAGAACCCAGGAGCTTTTGGTCACCCTTTCAGATCGCTACCTACCAACGGACGTGCATCGATGTCGCCCTGAGCGGCAAGACATTTTCGGTTGTTTCCAGAAATTACTCAGCAGTTCTTCAGTGTATACAAATCTTTCAAAGTTCGAACTGCGGTAAAGTCCCTTATCAAGGGCTATGACGAGTCCACCCTCAATAATTCCCGTTCTTACACAACTCACAGGAACAGGGGTGATCCTAAATTGAGCGTCGGGTTTATGCAGGACTTGCTTATAACATTCGAGTGTTCACTACGTGGACACCTCTCGTACACCTAGAAGAAGTTAGGAACCCTGCGAACCATGAAGATCTCCCCTCGACGTCGAGTCACCACGCTCGTGGCGAGCACAGCCGTTGCAACCCTGGTACTGTCAGGTGTCGGATCGAGCGCCGCCCAAGCAAGTCCGAAGCCCCATCACACGAAGGCCGCTCGAATAGCTAAGCCAGGCGGAACCATAACCATGGCCGAGCAACCAGGAGCTGCACCCAACTACATCTTCCCTCTTACACCAAGCACAAACTTTGCAACCTCTAACCTCAGCTTCTTCCAAACCTTGATGTACCGCCCCCTCTACTGGTTCGGCGTGGGCCAAAAGCCTGAGATTAACTACACGCTGAGTGTCGGGAAAAAGCCTGTCTACTCCAACAACGATAAGACCGTCACCGTCTCACTGAACAACTACAAATGGTCCGATGGCGAGCAGGTAAGCGCACAAGACGTCATTTTTTGGATGAATCTCGTCAAAGCCAATAAAGCGAAATGGGCCGCGTATGTGCCCGGAGCGTTCCCCGACAACATCGTCTCGTACAAGGCCCTCGGACCGACAACGGTCCAGTTCCAGCTGAACCAGTCCTACAACCCAACCTGGTTTACCTACAACGAGCTTTCACAGATTACTCCGCTCCCGTTGGCGTGGGACAAAACGTCAATGCAGGCTCCGTCACCGAGTGCCTCTACGCCTGTCTCGAGCCTCCCCGATCAGACCACAGCTGGAGCGGTAGCGGTCTACAACTTCTTAAACACGCAAGCTGGAATCCTCACGACTTATGCCACGAGTCCGATCTGGTCCATTGTCGATGGGCCATACCGACTGCAGAGTTTCACTACTCAAGGTAAGGCCGTCTTCGTTCCGAACAAGTCCTATACCGGACCGGTCAAGTCAAAGATTGCGAAGTTCATCGAGCTTCCCTTTACGTCCGAGAGCACAGAGTTCAACGTACTCCGAGCAGGTAAGACGATCAACTATGGCTACATCCCCTATACTGATCTCGCTCAAAAAGGCTTTGTTGCTTCCCAAGGCTACAAAATGGATCCCTGGACCACCTTTGGGTTCAACTACTTTGTCGAGAACTTCAACAACCCGGTGGATGGTGCTATTTTTAAGCAGCTCTACTTTCGACAGGCCTTCCAACGCCTCGTCGATCAGCAAGCGTGGATCAAGCACTTCGCTCAAGGACTCGCCATACCTACCTACGGTCCAGTTCCAATAGCGCCAAAGAACAACTTCGCTTCAGCGTACGAGAAGAAGAACCCATATCCATACAGCGTGAGCTTGGCAGCAAAGATCCTCAAGCAGCACGGCTGGACGATCAAGGCCGGTGGGGCCAGCTTCTGTGCTAAGCCGGGCTCAGGAGCGAACGAGTGCGGAGCTGGGATCACCAAGGGTGAGAAGATCAACATAGCGCTCCAATACGTTTCAGGTGTCACGCTCGTGGAGCAGGAGATGCAAGCGCTCAAGTCAGCAGCCTCGAACATTGGGATCAACGTTCAACTTTCAAAGGCATCGTTCAACCAAGTCATATCGAATGCCGCTCCGTGTAGCTCAGGCTCGAACACCTGTACTTGGCAGATGGAGAACTGGGGCGCTGGATGGGTCTACGCGCCTGACTACCTGCCAACAGGCGGTGAGATCTATTCTTCGACCGCAGGCTCAAACTTCGGTAGCTACGACTCCGCAGAGGCGAATGCCTTGATCAACGCGACGCACACATCGCCAAATACGATCAAAGCACTTACCAACTACGAGAACTACATCACCAAGCAGCTGCCAGTTGTCTTCACACCGAACGCTTACTTCCAGCTCTCTGAGGTCTCAAGTAACGTTCGAGGCATCACGGGGAATCAAAACCCATATGCCAACCTTACGCCAGAGTACTGGTCCGTGAAGTAACACACCGAGAAGCTCCGTCTTCAAAATCGACACCGGATCGTGTAAATATTTACACGATTCGGTGTCTTTGCACATAGACAAACAGAACCTTGCACTGGCATTGCTAACATTGTCAAGAACCAACGAGAGGGAGATGCATCGATGAGAAAGCAGCGAGGAGCGTGACCGGTTTTTTTATACGTCGACTCGGACAGTCGATCATTGTCATCATCGGCGTTACGATCATCGCCTTTTTTCTCCTACATCTCATTCCAGGAGGACCCGCCCGGGCACTACTCGGACCGCGAGCTACCGCAGTCCAGATCAAGCAGTTCAACATCGCAAACGGCTACAACAAGCCTTTCTGGGTGCAGTACTTCGACTACATCGTCCAGCTCCTCCATGGAAATCTCGGGCGATCGTTCAAACTCAATCAGAGTGTTACCTCTATCCTCTCAAACGAGATGCCGAAGACTATTCTCTTGGTCGGCACCTCTACCTTGCTCTCGATTGTCATAGCAATCCCAATCGGGGTCATTCAAGCGGTAAAGCGCAACAAGGTCGTCGACTACGTCGGTACCGGCGCATCGTTCTTCCTTTACGCAATGCCGACCTTTTGGGCAGGTCAGCTACTCATACTCCTCTTAGCAGAGAAGGTCCATCTCTTTCCTGCAGAAGCTCCCCAAGGATCGACTATCACTCAGGTACTTTCACAACCGAACGCGCTAGTACTGCCGATCTTGACCCTTACACTGATTACCTACGCGGCCTACTCCCGCTATATGCGCTCATCAGCTATCGAGGCGCTAGCTCAAGACTGGATTCGAACCGCAAAGGCAAAGGGGCTGTCATCGAGGGTCATACTCTTCAAGCACATGCTTCGCAACGCATTGATCCCGATAGCGACCTTGGTTGGCCTCTCGATCCCGGGAATCTTCACCAATGGACTAGTCGCCGAACAAGTTTTCAACTATCCAGGAACCGGGCTCGACTTCTACAACGCAGCCGTACAACAGGACTATCCTCTCCTACTCGGCACAATTCTCGTCATTGCCCTCTTCACCATCCTCGGTAACCTCTTCGCCGATCTCGCCTACGCCGTGCTAGACCCCCGCGTCCGCTACCGGTAACGAACTAGAAAGATCAGGAGCACTACGTGACAAAGGCACAGGAATCACCGCTCAATGACGGGACGCCTACGCTCGCAGATCAAGTCATCGCCTCCGATACTGATGCTGGGGAGGCTCAGGTAAGCGGAAGCGCCCTCCGTATGATTCTGCGAACCTTCCTTGAGAACAAGCTCGCAATAATCGGGCTAACGCTGGTCGTGGCGATGGCGATCTTCTGTTTTATCGGACCACTGCTCTACCACACCAATCAAGTCAACACGTCCTACAATATCAATCTCCCTCCTGGACCGGGCCACCCGCTCGGGACTGACGAGAATGGACGAGATGTCTTAGGTCGCTTGATGGTAGGAGGACAAAGCTCCCTCGAAATTGGTCTTGCCGTGGCGATTATCGCCACTGTGTTTGGCGTCCTCTGGGGTGCAATATCGGGCTTCTTCGGCGGAGTAGTCGACACTATCATGATGCGGATCGTCGATACCTTTCTCTCGATTCCATCTCTCTTCTTGCTCATCTTCCTTGCCGCAGTGTTCAAGCCAAATCTCCCTCTCCTCATCATCATCCTCTCCTTTATCTCTTGGCTTTCACCGTCTCGACTCGTGCGAGGGGAGTCTTTGTCTTTACGAACCCGAGAGTATGTCAAGGCCGTTCGAATCATGGGCGGAGGGGCACGGCGAATCATACTCCGACACATTATCCCCAATACCGTCGGCACGATTGTGGTAAATGCCACCTTCCAGATCGCCGATGCGATCGCGATCTTGGCGACTCTGAGCTATCTCGGGCTCGGACTTCCACCTCCGGCAGCGAGCTGGGGAGAGATGCTCTCGAACGGTGTGAACTATATCTATGACGGATACTGGTGGCTGATCTTTCCCGCCGGACTCGCGATCGTCGTGACTGTCATCGCTTTCAACTTCATCGGTGATGCTCTCCGAGACTCTCTCGAGGTCCGACTACAGAAGCGCTAGTCGAGACCGCACCGAAAGGCCCAGTACAACGGGACGCAGAACGCAACCATTGTCCAATAACCAATAGGGTCTCCGCCGGTCACGGAAGTCCATGATGAGTCCTGAGTCAGAACCGTCCAACTAGAACGATCGAGAAAGGCTCAACTTGCGACACCCTTATCCTTTGAGATCTGGGGAGGACTGTTACTAAATTTGCTCTACCTGTGAGTTCGACACCACCCGATCCGAAATGCTCCGCTTCACTCAATGGCTTTGCATTCGATAGTCCATTCTGTCAATATTTAAGTCGACTCCACGATTCTCGAGTATGTTGAGCCTGAAATTACCCTCCTCTGCTCTCATTTTGCAACGCTCGTCAGCTCATCTGTTCAATTCTGGGTTGTAACTGTAGCCAGTAATTTGCTTGAAATAGTGCGGGAGATTTGATGCTCTAGCCATCTAAGTAGGAATAACGCATCGATGCACGTCTCTCACATGTTGAGCAAACGAGGTGAGAGAGAGCATCACAGTTGGTTGGTACATCGGAGCTTCCGAAGCGTCAAGCCTGCACCAGAGTCAGACCAAACCACCCTTGACAGGGGTATCGTCACCATGGTAGCGTGACGATGTTTCCCAGGTGGTGGGATAGCTCTCGTACTCGTTGTACTCAGAGAGATCTATGTCGTGGCACGACCTGTCTGGTGATCGTTGCAGGTCTTATCGAAGGTGACAGATGCTCCCTTGGTGGTAGTAGTACATAGTGGTGTCGGTGAAACGTAGTGGTGGTTCTCAGAGGTGGGAGTTCTACCACACAGAATGAAAGCGTGGTTCTTGTGGTGATGGAAGGTCGCTTGCGTCGTAGAGGGTTGAGGGCTCTTGGTTCAAAGGGAGCGGTCTTTCTAGGAGCGCTCTCACTCTTTGGAGCAGCGACGCTGTCGCTGCTCCCAGGTGTTGCCTCTGCATCATCAACCATAACTACAGAGACACTGTACGTGACTCCAAGCGGTAATGCGACCAGTACCACGTGTTCTATGGCCGCTCCGTGCTCTTTGACCCAGGCTATTACCCTTGCAAATAACGCCTTCGGCGATAGCGTCATGGTCGGTGCTGGTACGTACGACACTGGAGCAAGTAACACCAGCATGAACCTGACAACAG
>JBMFXG010000138.1:0-7380 GCA_049964535.1 Acidimicrobiales bacterium
TTTGTAGCGGTTCTAGCTCGTCGACGTGTTGTATTTGCTGGGTGTGTGATTGCTGGTGTGCTCTGCTCTGCTCTTGCGATAGCTTTTTTTGGGCTTGTACTTCTGGCACTTTTAATCTCGCAATGTGCAGCGGCAGGCGATGACGGAAAAATGCGACGATTCTTCGCCGACATGGTTCACACTTCTCTGCGCTTCTACGTGCTTGTAGTGGTAGCTGCATTAGCTCTGTTTGGCCTGGTCGATCGCGCTTTCCCGACGGGTGGTCGCTACCCCTTCTTCGTCTCAGATCTCCTCATGATTATCGTGATCTCGGGGCTCGTGGTTGCATCACTCTTTGTGGCTCCTCTCTCTCTCGATCCAACACTTCGACGAGCGCTTCTAGCGGGTTCGGTGCTCTATGCCGCATCGTCGTTGGTTCTCTTTTTCATACCGAGCCCCGTTGGGGCGAACCTATCGCGTCTCTCGGAGTTCGGACTCCCTCTGCTTGGTCTCCTGATGGTCGGTGTGACGCGTAAGGGGTCGCAGGCGACGAAGGGGAGGAGTATGCGACCTGCAGCGCTTTTCTTTCTACTTGCACTGGTGGTAGTGGTCGTACCTTGGAGTTTTACCTCCGTTGATGGCCCATTGTTTAACCCCAGTGCAGCGCGGACTGGACGTGCGAGCTACTGGAGTGGTGCTACTGCTTACCTTGCTTCGCACCTTCAGAGTGGACAACGGGTTGAGCTCGTCGATCCAGCTTCTCATTCCGGTGACTACTTCTTAGCGCACGCAGGTATCTCGCTGGTTCGGGGTTGGTTTCGTCAAGACGATTTTCCTCTGAACGAGACGCTCTACTCACCCACGCTGTCAGCCGTACAGTATCTTCATTTTTTGCGGACACGAGCTGTCTCTTTTGTCGTCCTTCCAGGTGGACCGTATGATTTCTCTTCGCAACGAGAAGCGACTATTGTCTCGAAGCGTCCATCTGGACTTCGGCTCGTTTGGAGAAGAGGGTCGGTCGAAGTTTTTGCTGTTCGCCAGACAGACCCACTGATATCAGGAGGCAGAGTACTCGTGTTCCATCAGAGCACTCTGACCGTACGACTTGTGGGTCGCACAACGCACCTGATCCGGATTAACTATTCGCCCTATCTCGTACCGTCGCAGGGCTGTCTCGAACGAGTTGGACCGGGCCTCATGCGATGGGTTGGAGCCGCCGCTGGCGATCGGACGATCTCCTTCAACCTCTCGTTCGAACGGATACTTGCGGAGAGTGTGGTCCCGGCGAGTCGAACCTGTTCCTAAGAGGCGTCGATGAGACAAACCCAAGAAGGTCAGAATTGGTCTTAGAATTATGGAAGGTTTCTCCGCCGAACTCGTTGCAACGGTGGAACGGGCGATTGGAGTGCATGTATGTGGCTTGAGCAGTTGAGCTCCCCGGACGATCTAGCTGCGCTCTCGTATGCAGAACTCGACGAGCTGAGTGAAGAGATTCGGACCTTCATCATTGATGTCGTTTCCAGTCATGGTGGCCACCTCGGCTCAAATCTTGGTGCAGTTGAGTTGACCATTGCGCTCCATCGAATCTTTCACTCACCGAGAGATGTCATTTTGTTCGACACGGGTCATCAAGCATACGTTCACAAGCTCCTTACGGGTCGAAGCAAGGATTTCGAGTCGCTCCGACGCTCCGGTGGTCTCTCTGGGTACCCAAATCGCCGGGAGTCAGAACACGATTGGATTGAAAACTCACATGCCTCGACAGCTCTGAGCTATGCCTACGGGCTTGCTGCCTCGCTTCGGCTCGGTCGTGGTCCTCTTCCGGGCTCAACTCAAAGCGCTCGAGACCCTGGTGCTCCTCGACGAGTTGTCGCCGTTGTTGGAGATGGAGCACTGACCGGTGGGATGGCCTACGAAGCGTTGAACAATATTGGTCACTCTCAGTCGGAGATCACGATCATTTGGAACGATAATGGTCGCTCGTATGCCCCGACGATCTCGCGCTTGTCTCAGTCGATTACGAAGATTCGCCTCCACCCTTCCTATATCCAGGCCCGGAGCCGATTAGGTCGGATGATCTCGGAGATACCGGCCGTTGGTGGTCTTGCGTCATCGTCGTGGACGGGCCTTACCGGGGCGCTTCGTGAGGCTATCGAACCACGAGTGTTTTTTGAAGCTCTGGGCGTTCGCTACGTTGGACCGGTAGATGGTCACGATATTGCCGAGCTCGAGTATGCCTTGGAAGGCGCTTCGGGATGGTCCGGACCGATTGTGGTTCATGTCCTCACGCAAAAGGGTCGCGGATATGGACCGGCAGAGGATGACGAAATCAACTGCATGCATGATTTGAAGGCCCCTCAAGTTACCAAGGTCGTCGATGGAGAGCCGCTGCGTTCGTTCACGGAAGAGTTTTCCAGGTCGCTGCTTGCGCTTGCACAGCAGCGCCCTGAAGTCGTTGCAATCACTGCGGCGATGCCTGGTCCGACCGGCCTCTTGGCGTTTGCCGAGCAGTTTCCCGATCGATTCTTTGATGTCGGCATAGCAGAACAGCACGCTGCCACAAGCGCTGCTGGTATGGCAATGGGTGGTTTGCGACCTGTTGTGGCGATCTATTCAACTTTTCTCTCGCGGGCTTTTGATCAAATCAATCTGGATGTTGGGCTGCATGGTGCACCCGTAGTATTTGCGATCGATCGTGCTGGAGTCACTGGTGAGGATGGACCGTCACATCACGGGGTGCTTGATATTGTGCAGATGCTCTCGATCCCGAGCATGGTGGTCTTTGCTCCTTCCTCAACGGACGAGGTTGGAGAGATGCTCCGCACTGCTCTAGAGCTACCAGGTCCGAGCTCCATTCGATTCCCCAAAACTCCTGGCCTCAAACGGATTGCGGGCGAGATTGGTTCTGGGTGCCATGCGCGGAAGATACTCGCAAATGGTGGTCGTTTAGCGGTTGTTGGCGTTGGAAAGATGGTCGCTCCAGCGTATGAAGTCGTGCTCGGACTCGTTGAGGACTCAGTTCCCGTCGACCTTTGGGATCCACGCTGTCTGCAACCTCTTGACTCCGCTATGCTCGATGAACTCTCTGGAGCCTCTTTGGTGGTCACGATCGAGGATGGCTTAGTGCACGGCGGAGCTGGTGAGCACGTAGCGTCCTGTCTGCGAAGTCGTCGGCAGAATATTGTTGTGGTGAATCTCGGTCTACCAACGTCGTTTCTACCGCATGGGAATGCCGATGCCCTGTTGGCAGAGTTGGGACTTGATGTTGAAGGAATCCGTGCATCGATCACGGCACATTGGAAGGTTGTCGAAGCATCTTCGGTGGGCTTAGGAGATGCCATCGAGCGCACGTGGGACGTGTAATCTCCTTTCGCCGCTCTTGCGCGAGAGCGGCAACCAGATTCGGGACCTGTGTAGGAGAGCGTGGCGAGTACTCGCTCGTTTGACCTGGTGGGTAGGACGCTTGTTCGAGTCGATAGTGCCTGAGCGTTCTCCGTTCGGAGTGGGGTAGTTCGTGGTCTGGGTCGCAGTCCTCTGTGGACTCGTAGTCTTGTGGATACCTGGAGTTCGGTTCTTTATCGAAAAAGAGGGTCGGTCTCCTCGGGCTTTGTTATGAGTTCGGGCCAGTCGTTGCGAACCGAATTAACTCGAGGATCGGCCTCTTGAGCTCGGAGTGGAAGCGGTCGAGCGAGGTGCTCGAGGAGCAGAGGTTGAATCGGTTTGCCGTGCTCACCGATCCAAAGTGGGAGGGTCTCGGGAGTAAGCACGACCGGCTGTCGATCATGGATAGATCTGAGGTTCTCGTGTGCTGCGGTAGTGAGGGCTGCAAACTCTTGCTCTCCGGTTTCGTGATTGGGACGTGAGATGGCGGCCAACAGGAGTATCGGCGAGGTTGGGTCGCTGATGAAGTACGGTTTCTTGCTCGGCTCCACCGTCGATCGCTGCCACTCGTAATAACCGTTTGCAGGAACTACTTTGCGACCTTTGAGGAAGGCGGTGCGGAAGAACGATTTGCTTGCGAGTGTTTCAATTCGAGCATTGATCGGCCTGAGTGATCTTCCTCCAGTGCCGGCACTGCCCTGCTGAAGGCCCCAGCGTAGGGTACACGATTGGAGCTCTCGGTTTTGGTCGCCAATGCTCTCCAGCAGCGGTTCGAGCCCGATGACTTGTTGCGTAGGAGCTACGTTATAGCGAGCAGGCAAGTTCATCGGTGCGCTAGAGTCGTATCCAGCTTCGTTGGACCGCATCGTTGCGAGGATCAGAGCGTATCCAGCGCTCGACAATGCATCAGAGATGTCACCCTCTGTGAGGGCTTGGACGAATCTGCCGCACATGCTCTGCAGTGTAGATCCTCAAGGGCACGACGGTCCTGTCGAGAATGCAGGAAGAAAGAAATAGTGGAATAGTACAACTACAGCGAAGGTTGAAGCCCATATGTCGAAGCAGAACCTGAAGGTAACCTCGTCGGAGGTGAGTGCTGCCTCCGCAGTTGAGGATGATCCACAACCTCGGACCTATACCCACCGAGAGATCATGACGATTTTTTCAGGGCTGATGCTGGCGATGCTGCTTGCTGCGCTGGATCAGACGATCGTTTCGACCGCGTTACCGAGGATTGTCTCGCAGCTCGGCGGGGTTTCGCATCTGTCGTGGATTGTGACTGCATATCTTCTGGCATCGACGATCGTTACCCCTCTCTATGGGAAGATCTCGGATCTCTACGGCCGGAAGAGGATCTTTCAGTTCGCTATCGTCCTATTTCTGATTGGCTCAGCTCTGAGTGGGCTTTCTCAGAATGTCTATGAGCTCATTGCGTTTCGTGCGCTCCAAGGTCTTGGCGGAGGCGGACTATTCGCTCTGGCGCTAGCGATCATCGGAGATATTGTTCCGCCGAGGGAACGCGGCCGGTACCAGGGTTACACGGGAGGAGTCTTTGCCTTTGCGAGCGTCGGTGGACCTCTGATCGGTGGTTTCTTGACCGACGCGATCTCCTGGCGGTGGATCTTCTACGTCAATATTCCGATCGGCATTGCTGCGTTGGTGGTCACCTCGGCAGTACTGAAGCTCTCTGTTCGCCGTGTCGAACACTCGGTCGACTATCTCGGTGCAGGGCTCGTTGCGGGTGGAAGCGGCGGAGTCCTACTGGTTACGGTTTGGGGAGGTGCAACGTATCCGTGGGGCTCGTGGCAGGTGATCTCACTGTCGATAGTCAGTGTCGTACTGATCGGTCTCTTTATTTGGCGTCAGAGTACTGCTCGAGAGCCAATTCTACCGCTGAAGCTTTTCAGGAACCGAACCTTCTCGGTCTCTTCGCTCGTTGCGTTTCTCGTCGGCTTAGCGCTCTTTGGAGCGGTTATCTTTCTACCCGAGTACCAGCAGTTAGTTCTGGGCGACTCGGCTACTAAATCTGGTCTGGCGCTCACACCCCTCACGCTCGGCATCGTGGTTGGATCGGTCGGTTCAGGTCAGCTGACCACGAGAACCGGAAAATACAAGATCTTTCCTATTCTCGGTATGCCCATTTTGATCCTTGGGTTCCTGATTCTCTCTCGTCTAACTTTGACAACCTCGTACGCTCTGATGGCAGTAGCGATGGCGATCGTCGGTCTCGGACTCGGGCTCTCTATTCAGATTGTGGTACTGGCGACCCAGAACGCCGTTGAATTCAAAGATATGGGTACAGCGACATCAGCGATTACCTTTTTCCGTAGTCTTGGTGGATCCCTTGGAACCTCTATTTTCGGGTCGATCTTGATCAATCGGCTGGCCTATAACTTCCATCGTTATCTTCCACCTTCGTCGGGAGGTTCGAAGATTTCGCCGGAGTCGCTAGCAGGAGCTTCGCAACTCAATGGTCTGTCGACAGTAGTTCGGACCGGAGTGCTGCAGAGTTTTGTGCACAGTATCGATGCAGTCTTTCTCTGGGCGGTTCCCTTCGCTGCTTTGGCCCTTCTAGCAGCGATTTTTCTACCGGAACTTCCTCTTCGAAGCCGTGGGCCGGCCGTTATGGCCGAGTAAGGCTATTCACGTAATGAAGACTGTCGGTCGTCACTTTTCGCTTTGCAGGTGTAGCGGTGGTACGAATTTCCTAACGAGCCACCTTTTGGATGGACAAGCTCGTTCAGTGGTCATGCTTGAGGATGTCCGATGCGGCTAACGAGCGTTCTTCGACGGATGTTTAGCTCTTTGGCAACGAGAAACTTCAGAATCTATCTCATCGGTCAAGTGATCTCGAATACCGGTACCTGGATGCAGTCGATTGCGATGAGCTGGCTCGTAATACGTGTGACGGGCTCAGGAGTGGACTTGGGCCTGGTCTCGGCGGCTTCGTTCCTACCGGTTTTAATCTTTGGGACCTTTGCGGGCGTGGTCGTTGATCGCTTTCCGCGCAGGACCATTCTGCTGATCACTCAGAGCCTCTTCTTGCTGCAGGCGCTTGGGTTTTTTGTCCTGACCTACAGTGGCTCTATTAAATTGTGGATGATATTTGCACTGTCTCTCTTTTTTGGAGCGGTAAATACCGTTGACCCCACGGCTCGACAGAGCTTTGTGGAACAGTTGGCAGGACGAGATCGACTTCAAAATGCCGTGAGCCTCAACTCGGTGACCTTCAACGCTTCTCGTGCTGTAGGTCCTGCGATCGCGGGCATCTTGATTCTGACCGTCGGACTCTCCTACGCCTTTCTCTTCAACGCAATCTCATTCATTGCGGTAATCGCCGCTCTTTTTGCGCTTCGCAAGAGTGAGATGTATCCCTATCAGCCTCAAGTGCGGAGCAAGGGCCAGGTTCGTGAAGGACTGGCATACGTTCGAGAGCACTCCATCTTGGCGGTTACGCTGATCGGTATCTTCCTCGTTGGCACACTGGCATACAACTTCAACGTGACCTTGCCGCTTCTTGCGAAGTATACGTTTCACGGAAATGCCGGGACTTTGTCGCTGCTCACTTCTTGTTTTGGAGTAGGTGCGATCGCTGGCGGCCTCTGGACGGCACTTGCCGCGGATGCGAAGCTCGCCCGACTAGCAAAACTTGCTGCGGTCTTCGCTCTGGCCATGCTCGGGCTCACGATCTCTCCCAATGTGTGGCTCGCTTCTGGTGCACTTTTGTTGATGGGAGCCTTCTCGCTCGCTTTCATAGCTCAAGCGAACTCGCTCTTACAGCTGAACTCCGAGCCAGCCTTGCGGGGTCGAGTTATGGCACTGTACTCCGTGGGATTTCTCGGAAGCACCCCGATTGGCTCGCCGATCATTGGTTGGGTGGCTCAAACCTATGGGGTCCGGTGGTCCCTCTTGCTCGGCGTGGTCTCGATCGCAGTGACGGCCTGGCTCTTTCATCGTTGGGCCGTAAGGAAGAGGGTCGCTGCTCTCGGTGTCGTTGAGGCCACCACGATCAGCTAGCTC
>JBMFXG010000139.1:0-7264 GCA_049964535.1 Acidimicrobiales bacterium
CCCACGGAGCTTATCTGTTGCTCCTCGTACCAATGGTGTGCTGTGGCGGTCCTGTGATCTTCGCTGCGCTCGCAGCTACGAGTGTCGTGATACTTGGTGCAGTTGGAGCAATCGTTGGCGTCACCATCTTGGCGATCGTTCTCGTGCTCTCTGCACAAAGTCGACGTCGTACACGCTGGCGTCAGTTGACACCGACAGGGAGGTGCTTGTGACGTCGATCACGAAAAGGCCTACCGATCCGCGCGTCGCGCGGGCGCTCGCCGAGGTGTTAGGCACGCCAGCTCGCATCGTTGGCTTTCTTGTCACGTCGAGCGTTATTACGCTGTTCTACACGCTCCTCCTCCCCTTCGACTACACGCAGCGCTTCGGGCTTTCCAACTGGGAGTACCTTAATGCTTACCTGCTCATTTGGTCGATCGCTCTCGGTTCAGCTCTTGCACTCCTCCTTGCAATTCAGTTGTACGCCATGCGTCGCATCACAGCGGCACGTGCTACAACTGGAGCTGCCGGTGGTCTAGCCTTCCTAGCTAGTCTGCTCCCCAGCTTTCTCTGCTGTACGCCGATCATCCCCTCTTTGCTCGCCTTCGTTGGGCTATCAGGGCTCGGCCTCTATTCAACTACAGGAGCTCTGCAGCACTTCTTCGCAGCTCATCAGACCGGGTTCCTCTCAGCAAGCTTGGCGTTGCTTGCCGCTATGAGCTGGTGGGGTCTCTACAAGGTAGCACGCTCGCAGTGCTTCTCTGACGACGGTTGTGTACTCGACGATTCGCATGGAGATAGGTCCATCAAAGTTGCTAGCAACCGTAGTAGCGATAGTGCACCACGGTCGGGGATCCGGGGTGATGTGACGTCGACAACCGAGGATAGAGACGCTGCTGGAGGTTCCGGTAGCCAAGAAGGAGCACGTCTATGAGCAAAGCTTCGGCGCGTCAGCGCCCACTACGGCCGATGGTAACTGCCCGGAATAAGGCTGAGGCTCAGCGTCGTCAGCGGAATCGTCTGCTCCTTGGGGGAGGATTTACCGTGCTCGTCGTCCTTGCGGCATTGGTCATCTCGCTCCATATAACACAGAGCAACGCACGTTCCACATCTCCGAACGCGCGTTCAGGTACTTCGAACGTGTCGCTCCCGGTAGGTACGACTGCCCCGAACGGTACAATCACTACTCTGAGTGGCACGACTGAGAAGGTAGGGGCATTCCGTGGTCGGCCTACCCTTATCTGGTTCGTAACTACATGGTGTTCGTCGTGTCAAGCCGGCACGCAGGTGATGGCCCAGAACGTTTCCACGCTTGCGGCTGACGGAGTTCGGGTGGTGGAAGTTGAGAACTACGCTGATCTCGGTCAAAAAGGCGATTCAATGGCTGTCTTCGCCAAGAGTCTCGCTGGAGGCGAGTTTTCGAATTCTGATTGGACCTTTGGCGAGGCGTCAGCGACTCTCACCCATGCTTATAATCCGCAGGCGTATCTCGATATCTACTATCTCATCAACGCCCAAGGAAAGATCACCTACGTCAATAGTTCACCAGGATCGACCATGCCTCAGCTGCTACGCGCTGCAAAGGCACTTGTGTGAGCGGTGACGATACGAACTTTCAAACGGCTGAAGGTCGATCCTGGAAACGGTGGCTCCTGGTCGGGGCGCTGCCGTTCTGGCTATCGGTTCAGTTCGCACTGCGCTCCTCACCACCATCGCTGCGTCGCGCTGAGCGACGGTGGTGAGTCAGTTCTCAGGACCGTCAGAGCAGCGGATTGCCTGCGATACGTTCGCTTTGAACGATATTAACACCACGACGTTGGGAAGGACCGCTCATATCGCCTCCTTGCGTAGCAGGCCGGCCATGGTCTGGTTTGTGGCCGGGGGATGCGCTAGCTGTGCGGCGAGTATTTCAGCCGTCGCAGCACCGTCCACCCAGCTGACCGAGCATGGGTTCCGAGTGCTGACCTTAGGCCTCTACGGAGATTCCTTGTTGAGGAACTCGAATGTTGCCAGTTGCTGAGTGTTGGCAGTGCTGCGACATCGGGTGCCACCATCGAGTGATCTAACTGGGAGTGGGACATGGCCCCAAAGACGTTGAGTCTCGCTTCCGAGACGTCGGGTAGCCCGATCTCTATGCACTGATGGGTCAGAGTAGGCGATTCTCGTACCGCAACAGCGTGCCGGTCTCGACGATGAGAAAACTGCTCGTACCGACAGATCACTTTCGGGCTCGTTTGTAAATGACGTCCGGCTCCTCACCTCAAAGAGGTGGGGGGAGAACGCTGTTGTCTTACTCGAACGGTGAATTTGCTTTTCGTGAGCTTCGAGCTGTCGGCCGGAGAGAGAGCTCTCTTCTCGGTCCCGACTGGGACCTGCTCACACGGATGTCACTGCGGTGTGCGCGGTATTGCGTTGTTCGGTTCAACCTGCTCGGAAGGCTGGGAAGGCTTTATTTTGAGCCCTACTTTGGCCGGCTCACGCCGGTTGCGGCCATGGAGAACTCTAGAGAGACGAGCCTGGGTGAGGATTATTAGGCCATGAGGAGCTCCTTGGCGTTTTGACTTTGTTTGCACGAATCGCGACTCGGAGACTCGGCTTCGACGCTGACGTTTTGAGTTACGTTCATGTGCGCCGGGCCGAGGCGATCGACGAAGCGCTATGGAAGTCGGTGGGTTTCGAACCCGAGATAGTTGCTCCCAGTGGGCGAGGGCGCTACGAGGGGCGGCGGCGTGCTACGGCGACTTTAGGAGCTCTATTCTTGCGATCTACCAGGGGCCATGTGAGCGGCGAGGCACTTCTATTCTTACGGCATGACTTCGCAACTTTAACTTTGGTTGAGACAGAAGCGCGACGATAGAGAGCTAATGGAGGGAACAGCTGATACGCTAGGAGTGACTCCACCACCAGGTCGCGACCTCTCACCTCTGGGTCGAGCGCTCATTTTGGCGAGGATTATTGACGAGCCGACGCTTCGATCTGCCTTAGCGGAACAGAGCGCTGCGCGAGTACCACTGATCCCGTTTCTCCTCTCTCGATCGCTGGTCGACGAGGTTGAGCTGGCGAGATTTATGGCTTCACGCCTGGGCCTTGAGTTCGTCGACTTTGAAAAGGTTCCTGTGGATCAGGCTGCTACCCAGCTGATCCCGGTTCAGATGGAGCGGAAGTATCGAATCCTCCCGATCGCCCTCCGTGATGACAAGATTGTGCTCGCCATGGCAGACCCTACCGACGTGGTAGCCCTTGATGACGTCCGTGCGCTGACGAGACGCGAGGTGATCGTCGTTACGTGTGCATGGTCGCTCCTCAATAGAGCGTTGGAACGAACGCAACGAATCTCTGAAGAAGCGCTGGATGTGACGGCGAAGGCCGCCGATGAGGCTGCCGGGGAGAGTGCTATCGATGATCTGGTAGCAGCGGAGATCGTCGATGACGCGCCCATCATCAAGTTAGTGAATATGACCATCTCCCAGGCGGCCATGGATCGAGCATCGGATATTCATATTGAGCCCTATCCGAGCGACCTTCGGATCCGCTTCCGTATCGATGGCGTCCTCCATGAAGTGACTCGGGTACCAAAGAGCTTGCAGTCCGGTATTGTGACTCGACTGAAGTTGATGGCGAACCTCAATATTGCGGAACGGCGGGTTCCTCAAGATGGACGAATCTCACTCCGAGTTGATGGCAAGGAGATGGATCTGCGTTTGGCGACCTTGCCAACGGTAGAGGGCGAGAAGATTGTCATCCGAATTCTTGACAAGACTCGGGCTCAGCTCTCGCTCGGTGAACTCGGCTTCCTGTCGGAGTCGCTGGTCGTCTACGAGAAGAGCTTTCGTCGACCCTGGGGCACGATCTTGGTCACCGGTCCAACGGGATCGGGAAAGTCCACGACGCTTTATGCCACGATTAATATTCTCAATAGCGATGACCGGAATATCATTACCGTCGAGGACCCGGTTGAGTATCGACTTCCTGGAGTAAATCAAGTTCAGGTTCACGCGAAGGCCGGCCTTGGCTTCGCCAACGCGCTTCGGTCGATCCTTCGTTCTGATCCAGATGTCATCTTGGTCGGGGAGATTCGAGACCGTGAGACCGCAACGATAGCGGTCGAAGCAGCACTTACGGGCCACCTCGTGCTCTCTTCGATCCATACCAACGATGCAGCGTCGACTCCTTCTCGGCTCTTTGAGATGGGGGTTGAGCCATACTTGATAGCATCGGCTTTAGATTGTGTTGTGGCCCAACGGCTTGCCAGGAGGCTCTGTGACAACTGCAAGGTGGAGCTTCCTGTTAAGGAGAACGAGCTAGTTCTTGCGGGCTGGAACTTCGAGCGCGTTGCGACTCCGAAGAATCTCTTTCGCCCGCGTGGTTGTCTGCAGTGCTCCAATACGGGCTACCAGGGTCGCATTGCCCTCCACGAGGTCATGCCGATCACGAACGAGATGGAACGAGCAATTGCCGATTCCTCTCAGACTGATGTGATTCGCAAGCTCGCTCTCGATGGCGGAATGGTCGATATGCGTACGATCGGCATGCTCCACGTTGCCAATGGAATGACCTCGCTAGAAGAAGTACTCAGGGTCGTGGCTTAAAGGACCGATAGGCCTATGACCACAAAGGGTGGTAATGCGACGGTAGGTGATGAGTGACGTTACTACAATCCGGACAGAGTGAGCAAGAGATGGGATCTCGGCCTGAGAACTCACACGAGGATGTCTACCCGTATCACGTCAATGAGCTCTTGACGTACCTCGTTCAACACCGAGGCTCGGACCTGCATCTCTCGGCAGGGGCTCCACCTGGTTTTCGTGTGAACGGAGAGCTTCACCGCGCAGACGACTATCCCCCTCTGCGCCCACGGGCTCTTCAGGTTCTGATCTATTCCGTCCTCTCTCAGGGTCAGCGGGAACGCTTTGAGGACGCTCTTGAGCTTGACACCTCACATACGGTTCCCGGCGCCGGCCGGTTCCGGCTCAACGTATTGAAGCAGCGTGGCTCCCTTGGGGCCGTCTTTCGCCATATACCCTTTGAGATCCTCTCTGCGGAGCAGCTAGGACTGCCATCGGTCGTCTCTGGTTTCGCCGATCTACCGCGAGGTCTCGTACTCGTCACGGGCCCGACCGGATCTGGTAAGACGACCACGCTTGCTGCAGTCTTAGACCTCGTCAATCAGCGTCGGGCTAGTCATATCGTCACCGTTGAGGATCCGATCGAGTTTCTACACCCTCATAAACGCTCACTCGTCGACCAGCGGGAGGTCGGCGTCGACACCAAGTCTTTTGCAGAGGCGCTGAAGCACGTCCTACGTCAAGATCCGGACGTGATCTTGGTCGGTGAGCTCCGAGATCTTGAAACGATCTCTTCGGCGATTACTGCGGCGGAGACGGGCCACCTGGTGCTCGGGACTCTGCATACCCAAGACGCTCCGCAAGCGATCGATCGGATTATTGATGTGTTTCCAACGAACCAGCAGCAACAGGTTCGTATGCAGTTGGCAGCGTCGATCCAAGGGATCGTCACCCAACAACTCTTAAAGCGCAGCGACGGGCGAGGCCGTGTTGCTGCGGTGGAAGTCTTGGTGGGGACTCCAGCCGTTCGTAACCTTATACGAGAGGGTAAATCTCATCAGCTCTACTCGGCAATGCAGGCCGGTGCCCAATTTGGCATGCAGACTATGGACGCTGCCCTGGTTGATCTCGTCACCAAGAAGCAGATCACGCTCGCTGAGGCCCTCGCTGCCAGTTCGAATCCAGAAGAGATACGCCGACTCGCAGGTTCGGGAGGTGGGTACGTTGGAAACATACGCGTATAAGGCGAGAGATCAAGGAGGACGCGTACTCGACGGAGTGGTCGAAGCCGAGTCGCAGCAGCTCGTGGTCGAGCGCCTGCGCACGATGGGCTACATACCGGTTTCAGTCACCAAGAAGAAGACAAAGTTCGGATCGAATGAGATCCACATTCCTGGTCTGACCGATCGAATTGGTGCCAAGGATATAGCGGTCTTTTCGCGTCAGTTTGCGACCATGATCAACGCTGGACTCACCCTGCTGAAGGCGCTCACGATATTGGTTGGACAGACCGAGAACCAAGCGTTGTCGAAGATCTTGGCGCAAGTGCGTACCGAGATCGAGCGAGGGTCCTCGTTGTCGGCTGCCCTGGCGAAGCACCCGAAGGTCTTCGATCATCTCTTCATTGCCATGATTCGCTCGGGCGAGTCCGGTGGAGTGCTCGACGACGTGCTCATGCGACTCTCCTCCACCTTAGAGAAGCAGGTCGAGATACGACGTAAGATCAAGTCTGCGATGACCTATCCAATCGCAGTGATGGTTCTCGTCGTGTTGATCTTGACTGCGATGATGATTTTTGTTATCCCGACATTTAAGAAGATCTTCGCCACTCTGCACGGTACACTTCCGCTTCCAACGAGGATACTTCTGGATGTCTCGCAGATCTTCGTATCGTGGATCTGGCTTGTCATCCTTTTTTATATCGGCGCCATCTACGCTTTCGTACGCTTTCGTCGGTCTAAGAGAGGTCGTGAGATACTTGATAAGCTGACTTTGAAGATTCCGATTTTTGGACGGTTGGCTCATAAGTATGCCATCGTTCGTTTCTCTCGAACTCTTGCAGCACTACTGCGTTCTGGCGTTCCTATCCTCAACTCGTTGACCATCACTGCAGAGGCTGCAGGCAATGTTCGCGTCGTGAACGCTATCTCCGATATGGAGGTGGGGGTTCGCCAAGGAGAGCCTCTTGCGAGAAGAATGGCGCTTCACGAGATCTTTCCTCCAATGGTGACGCAGATGGTCTCCGTTGGGGAGGAGACAGGAGGTGTCGATGAGATGCTTGACAAGGTTGGTGAGTTCTACGAGTCGGAAGTTGAAACTATGGTGGCCTCCCTCTCGTCGCTGCTAGAACCGATTCTCATCGTGGTCTTAGGCTCAGTCGTGGGATCGATGGTCATTGCACTCTACCTCCCAATGTTCAACGTCATTAAGTTGATTCACTAGGTTTGTGTCAAGTTGTACCGGGAAAGGCAATTTTCGCGCTTTCCGTAAATCCAACAGCAATCAATTTGTACCTCGAAGGTAATCCCTAGCTCAAGGGTTTTTCTCAACGATGAGACAGCGCAGTTGAGGCGAAACTGCGTACAAACCTCTCAGTATGCGCTGAATAAGCGTAATTTCGCATTGAAGAGGGATGGATCCTATTGAGGAGCTCCCCAAAAACTAACCCACCCGATATGTGAGTTTTGCCTCCAGAATAGATATGGAGGAAAACGACCATG
>JBMFXG010000140.1:0-7231 GCA_049964535.1 Acidimicrobiales bacterium
TGACCACTGTGGAGAAGGTCCTCACAGAGCTCGAGATAGGCCGAATAGCCGACGACAACGTCTGCATTCGTGATAGCACCTTCCGCTTCTCTCGTGCGTTGAAGGGGCGATCCAGGACCGATCCCGACCACGAAGAGCGTCCCCGACGGGACGCTTCGTCGCACGATTGCGATCGTTGCACTGTTGGAGCGTTCTTTGGTGACGATGAGATCGCCTTTGGACTCGCTTGCAAGGAGTGCAGCGGCCTCACAAACAGAGGAGGTTCCAACTGCGCGATGGACCGTCACCGATGGACTTGGAACGACGATGCGGTCCAGCTCTTCTGCGGTGTAGCTACGGATGGGCAGACCCAGCGAGACGAGCGCTGGGTGATCGCGCCTCCGGTCGATCGTCGCTAGGCAAGCTATCGCTGCCTCGTCGAGCTCGTGATCGAGAAGAACTCGGGTCAAGAGCTCTCGAAGCTCTTGGGCGCTGCAGGTTGTAGAGGTGCCGACACCGACGATGAGAGAGGGTGGCACGAGTTGAGCCGTGGTCTCGTCGAGCTCTTGTGGTGCAATGAGGCGATCTGAGACGATGACTCGAAACGAAGACTCGCCACGTGGAAACCTTGCGGGGAGTGGCCATGGTAGGTCTTCGACCACTTGAACGACCCCACCGCTGTTGAGGTGGCATTGCACGGAGGCTATGGACCCACGGGGGGTCATTCCCGAGATGAGGTCGAGAGCGCTATGGTCTCCGAGGTCTGACGGAGTTGTGGTCACAACGGTTGCTCCCAGGAGCTTACTCAGAGTGTTTGCAACTCGATTGGCGCCGTGGTGAACTCCAATGAGAGGAACGGCGAACGCGCCGGTCTCGTCGAGGCAAACGATTGCGGGATCGGTCGCTTTAGTGCGTAGTAGGGGAGCGATCAGCCGGATCGCAATGGGAATCGCCGCAACAATGACGAAGACGTCGTAGCGATCCCACAACTCTGACAGGACCGAGGTGGGACTGAGCGCACGGGTCTCAAGACCCAAGGTCCGGGCGAGCTCCAGTCCGGTCTCGGTGAGAGCTAGAGCAAGTATTGATTCGGTTTCAAACTCGTAGGTCAGGGTATCTCTTGCGTGTCGTAAGGGTTTCGTCAAAGCTCGTTCCAGGCTACAAAGGTGGAGTTGGTCTCCATTATCCTAGAGCCGCCTTGGAAGCGTCGTAATCGTCGTTCTGAGATGATTTCAACGTTTCCCAGGAGCTCGTGTGCGAGCTGTGCTCTCTCGATCGATGCGAACGTAGCACAGAGACGGGTCGAGGTGCCGGCTCGTGCTACTGCGTTACGGAGAACCGTTGCGCCGCCTCCTCCGAGAAAGAGAGCGTCGAATCTGGTCGTTAGATTCTCGAGAAAGCGGATCGCATCGGTGTTGAGGACGATAGCGTCACGGTGGAAGCGTGCAAGATTGGCTTCGATAACGGGAATCTTCCTGCTATCTTTCTCGATGAAGGTTACGTTGAGATCGGGTCTGAGGGCAAGCAGTGTCGTGCCGACCGTACCGTAGCCGGCGCCGATGTCGCAGACCTCTGCGCCATAGGGCAGCGTGTCGATCTGAAGACGGCCAACGATCGCTGCTCTGACGGGCGGCTTGGTGTAGTTCGAATCTGGAAGCGTAAAGGCCGAATCGTCGAAGGCTGATAGCTCGAGGATAGGTGGTGACGGTCTTCCAGGTGTGATGGCACGCCGGGGATGATCGTCGCCCCAAGTACCGAGGACGACCGAGAGCGGAGAGTAGGAGGACTGTACCGCCGTTTTCGGATCGGTCTCGATCACCTCCTCTCGCTCGGTGTCGAGATCGGATGCAATGATGAGGCGATCAATACGAATGCGAGCGTTGACGATGTCTGCAACGATTCGCTGTGGAGTGTGCTCTGGCGAAGCGAGCACAGCGAACGACCCGGAACTCTCGAAGCGTTGACGGTGGTAGAGTCGACCCAGAGCGTCTGCAACTTCGTTTGGGCTTCGTCCATGGGCAGAGAGAACCGTTGCGTCGTCCCATGGTCGACCGATACGCCCGAAAGCTCGAGCTATCGACGAAGCGCCTGGCAGAGTCAGCATGTTCGCTTGCGGTCGTAGTTCTCGAAGCAAGCGCACGATCCCAAAGTATCCCGGGTCACCACTTGCGAGCACGACCTTAATTCCTGGCCGTGCATCGAGGAGCTCCCAGATTGAGCGTAGGTCGCGGGGTAGTTCAACGATCGTACAGCTGGTTGGGATGGAGTTAGAGGATCTCAGCTGATCGATGCGCGCTCCAGGAACGAAGACGGATGATGCTTGCTCCAATACCGACCGAGTCTCGGCGCTACAGTCGCTGAGGTCGTCGGAGAGTGATCCAACGATGATAACGTCGTAGGACTCGTAGGGTCGCCTTGACCACGTCTCTGTGCCGGCATTGTGAGCGCTCTTGATGCTAGGCACGTGCTAGGACCTCGTGAGCTTCGAAATCCACCATGACCACTTCGATCTCGACGCCATAGTTGGTGGCCTGCAGTAACGTCTCTCTCGCCCAGTGCGTCAGTGTCTTGAGCGGTCGAAGGTCGCCTTCACGTAGGCAGACTTCAGCAAAGTGTCGAGCGGTGGTCGTCGCTCGAGCCGCTTCAATGAGCGCTGGTGCCCCGCCGTTCTCGAGCGCCGCACGCTCCAATACGTTGGTATCGAGATGAGAGCGATGAAAGTGGGTCATGAGCGTCCCTTGGGCCAGCTTGGAGACCTTTCCTGCCATCCCGACCCAAGAGATGCGGGCGATCTTGTTACGCTGAGCTCGTTTGATGGCAACTGAGGTGAAGTCTCCTACCTCGACGAAGTAGAGCTCCGGGATCTCTGGGTAGAGCGTCCGTGCTCGTTGCTCGGAACGAGATCCGGTAGCGAAGATGACGTGACTCGCACCTTGATGACCTGCGAGATCGAGTTGCTGTACGACCGATGCTCGAAAAGATGCGGTTGAAAATGGACGAACTATACCCGTCGTTCCGAGGATCGAGATCCCTCCGATGATCCCAAGTCGTGCATTCGTTGTCTTCTCTGCCATTACCTCTCCGCCGGGAACCGAGATCGTAACCCTTGCGGAGCAGTCGGTGACCTCGCGAATTGCCTCGGTAATCATCGAGCGCGGCACGGGGTTGATTGCGGGTCCGCCAACCTCTAGTCCGAGGCCCGGCAGCGTGACTCGGCCGACTCCTTCTCCTCCTTCTAAGGTTATCGGACCAACCTCTTTACCCAGTGTGACGACGGCCGTCAGATGGGCTCCGTCGGTACAGTCGGGGTCATCGCCGGCATCTTTGATGACGAAGACTCGACCGGCATCGTCGACGTGAACTTCGAACTGTGCTCGCCCTCCTCGAGGAAGTGCTATGTCGACGTGGGCTGGTACCTCTCCGTATGCTTGGTAGAGCGCGGCGGCCTTGGCTGCGGCTGCGGCGCAGGCTCCGGTGGTCCATCCGCTTCGCAATCGCTTTCGATCTGGGGCTGGGGGCAAGAGATCATCATTGTCTGCTGCTCGGTTCGACATGGGTGATCCGTTAGCGGGTTGAGGCGCGCGATGCTTTCGTTGGTCGGCCTGAGGAGCTGCCGCTGAGGGATCTCTTTCGAAATGTGTGGGCAAAGCCTGGGTTGTAGAGGTGAGAGCGACGAGGGTTCGCTGCAAGTGCATCTCCCACGATGACCAGTACTGTTCTGCGAGCGCCGAGATCTGTCATCGTTGCGGCAAGCTCTCCGCAGGTTGTATGCACGATCTCCTCGTCTGACCAGGTAGCCCTGACGATTATCGCTGCGGGAGTGGTCGCACGGTATTGAGTCCCTTCGCACAGTATCGCTTCTTGCAATGCTCGTGGGTAGGCACCAGAGAGGAAGACGGCGAGTGTACCTCCGACACGTGCGTAGGCCTCGACGGACTCATTGTCGGGCATCGATGCCCGAGTCTTGCTCGCCAGACGGGTGAAGACTACGCTCTGGGCCACGCCAGGGATCGTGAGCTCTCTGCCGAGAACCGCTGAGGCAGCAGCGACCGATGTGACCCCTGGAACGATCTCGTAGGCGATGCCTTCTTCGACGAGTCGATCGATCTGTTCTTGAATCGCTCCGTAGACTCCTGGGTCGCCAGAGTGTAACCGAACTATGGGATCCTCTCGGCGAGCGAGATAGATGGCCATAACGTCCTCGAGGGTCATTGCAGCTGAATCGTAGATCACGGCGTGGTCGCTGGCATGATCGAGGAGATCCTCAGGAATGAGTGAGGAGGCCCAGATGATCACGGAAGCTTCGGCTAGTCGACGGGCCCCGCGTAGCGTGATGAGGTCAGCTGCACCTGGGCCAGCTCCAACAAATGAGATCACAGATCCGCTCCTTCTTTGCTGTAGATCCTAGGTGGAGTATCGCAGTACCGTCCAGGCCGACGTGCTTTCCTCGGCATAGGGCAGCGCTCACGGGCCTGGTCTCGATGCAGATCGGTCTCGTAGGTCGCTTCGTGGATCGCGCTGAGCTACGCCACCGATCTGTCTGAACGAACCGGTCTCGCTAGTCTTGCGACTCTGGTCGCACGAGTAGCTTCCGATCAGAGAGCCAAGGGTGGACCGTAAGCGATCGGCGACCTGGCTGCAGATGGTACCCACTCGCAGTGAGGGGTTCAGAGTATGCCACCAGCGGATCGGCACTACCGCCGAGCGTCCGGTGACGCACCCTTTGAGACGGACGCCTGATGAGTTTGCAAGCGTGTCATTGGCTACCGAAGACTCCTCTCGGGATATCGGTGCGGTCAGGTCCTGAGGCTCGGTGTGGGCGGGAGGTACGAGAGTGCGGCGCCTCAAGTGAGGTCGCTGCGATGAGGGAGAGCTCGGTCTCGCTCGAAGGTTCGATCTGTGTCGGTGGCGATGTAGGTCCTTCGACACACAAGCTCGCCTTGAGCGAGAAGAGATTCGCTTCGGCTCTCGAGCGACGGTTGCTCTACCGTGTGCACTCGAGTACGACAGTAATTAAGAGACTGCTCCGATCTCGCGCTCGTAGAGCTACTCCGAGGATCTCGCTCGCTGCAGAAAAGATAGAGCGCAGACGGTTATTCTCTTACACTCTCGCTGCACTCAACATGCTGCAAGTCGACTTCGCTGACGGTAGTGTGAGCAAGGCACGCTTGTGGCTCTTGGAGCGGGGCGGTAGGAGCTTCTGTCAGTGTTACATCGCTACCCGTGTCGCAGTGGTGGAATGATAATCGTTGAGAGGTACGGTACGGTTTCGGTCTCTTGGAGTTCTGTGAGTTCGGAGACAGTGCCTCCAGGCAGTCCGGCACCGATCCCGATGACGGCTCCTCGGGATCGCCCGTGAGCTTCGATGCGCCTCGTGATCGCCCCAAGATTGCGTCCTCCCTTGTAGATAACGATTGCACAGGATGGGTCTCCCAACTCTTGGTCGAGACGATCTGTGACCTCTAGTCCTGTAAGGAGACTGAGGCGCTCGCTCTCATTGAGAAGCGTCATTCCAGTTGTCGCAACCACTGCTTGAAACGCCATGATTCCCGGAATTGAGGCGATGCTCACGTTCGGCGCGAGGGTCGTCACCATCTCTGCTAGCAAGTTGAAGGTCGAGAAGATATTCGGATCACCAAGCGTAAGGAAGGCGGCAGTGAATCCTGGTTTCAGCGCCGCTACGACCTCTTCTGCTGCGCCAAGTGTGCTCTGTCGACGTTGCTCGATTCCAAGACTCCCTTGAGACATCTCGAAGAGGATTGGAGTGACCACTAACTCTGGTCGAAGGGAGCGAATAATGGTCTCGGCTCGGCCCGGTTGGCCCGCTGATGAGGTCGGACCAAAGATCAGGTCCGCTGCATCGAGAGTACGGAGTGCAGCCAGGGTGACGAACTCTGGGTTTCCAGGACCGACTCCGATTCCAACGAGCGTGGACCGAGCTTGTGGTGTAGTCTGCTGTGACATGATCACCAAATCGTAGTTCGAATGAGGACGATCCTCGGAGCCGGTCATCGAACCGGCGTGGCGATCACGATGCAGTGGCCTTGAGCCTGCGTTTCGGATAAGCCGAGATCTCTTCGCTATAGCGTAGCGTGGGGTGCTCGGGCGTAACAGAGAGCGTGATATGAGGAGACTGAGGCGTAAGATACCACCGGCCGAGAGTTCGGTCGAAGAGGCAGGGATCCCACAGGGTCTCGTCCCAAGGGAGAGCGATCTCTCTTTCGATGAACTTGGCTACCTCAGTGCCAATCCTGATGTGGCTCGTGAGGTAGAGGCTGGGAACCTTCAATCAGGATACGTGCACTACCGGGTGCACGGTGAGAGAGAGGGACGACCTCTCGAGCCTCAGGTAGTCGAGCACAGAGATCGTGAACGAGCACTTGCGTATTTGAAGCGTGACGGCAAAGGCTTAGAGATTGGTCCTTCGCATAATCCCTTGGCACCGAAGTCGGCCGGCTTCGATGTCGACATCGTTGACCATCTCGGTCGCAAAGCTCTCATAAAGAAGTACTTGACACATGGTATCGATCTACGTCGCATCGAAGAGGTCGACTACATCTCCCACGGTGAACCGCTCGCGGAGCTTACTGGACATCGTCGCCACTACGACTGGGTGCTCGCAAGTCACGTCTTCGAACACGTGCCAAATCCGATTGGATTCCTCTCTGATGTGAGCGAGATTCTTCGAGATGATGGCGTTCTCTCTCTGGTCGTTCCGCATAAGGCTCGATGCTTCGACTACTTCCTACCAACGACAACTACCGGTGCGCTGCTTGATGCTTGGTTACGGGATTCGAGGCGGCCGTCGCCGGGTCAGATCTTCGATCACTTTTCGTCGGCCGCTCTCTTGGGGGGTGCACTCTCGTGGGATGGTGATGAGCGACGGACTCCCGACTCCTTGGCACACGTATTGGGTGATGCGCGCAAGGTCTTTGAGGAGTACCGTCAGAACTCAGAGTACGTCGATGTGCACTGCTGGCGGTTCACGCCTGCGACGTTTCGCCTGATTCTCTTCGATCTCGCACAGCTTGGGGTCGTTCACTTTGAGATTCTCGGATTGGACGATCCCGGTGAGAGCGAGTTTTACGTCTCACTTCGTCTAGCCCGAACTTACGACCCCCTCTGACCCCAA
Organism: Acidimicrobiales bacterium; assembly: GCA_049964535.1. Classification (GTDB taxonomy): domain Bacteria; phylum Actinomycetota; class Acidimicrobiia; order Acidimicrobiales; family Acidimicrobiaceae; genus JAJYZP01. Next base: position 7,112 of record JBMFXG010000140.1, read on the forward strand.
TATCACCGATGAACAGGGTGGATCGTTAAGAACTAGCTGAAATTGTAGACACGAGTGGTTTGACGTAGTGAACTGGGTGTGATAGTGTTACATCGTGAAACGCTTTAGTGGAGCGATGCA
>JBMFXG010000141.1:0-7175 GCA_049964535.1 Acidimicrobiales bacterium
GCGATAGGGACGATCTTTGGTGGTACCGTCATCAACCTCCACCACCCGGCCACCTTCATGACTCTCCTTGCGGTCAGTGCAATATTGAATTTTGTTGGAGCGATCAGTCTCCTTGTGATCTCGGAGGCACCTCACAGGGTTCACCAACACGAGGCGACCGGGTACCGAGAAGCGATCCAGGATCCCAACTTGCGCCGCTATCTCCTCTATGCCGCCGTGTTATCGCTGGTGAGCTACGCCTCCTTCGATGCTGGCCTGCCGGGGTTGATCGGCATCACCTTACATAAGTCTCCGAAACTGGTTGCGATTGGGTTCGCTACGAACCCAATCTTGATCGTTCTGTTCCAGCGTCCCGTCTATGCCTTGACGGCTCGACTCGGCGCCCGACGAACGCTTAAGCTCACCTCGCTTACCTTTGCGATTGCCTGGTCGACGCTCTTTGCCACGTTCTGGTTCCGCTCAACGTTCTCGGTTCTCGTGGATCTTGGATGCTTTGCTACCTTCTTTGCGTTCGGGGAGATGTGTCTCTCACCGGTTCGAACACCGGTGATGGTTGCTCTAGCAAGCTCTGGGCAACGTGGTCGATACTTTGGACTCGGTCATTTCGCGCGTGCAGTCTCGAACGTCATTGGTCCAATGGCTGCTGGAGAGGCGATCGGAAGAGGATACGCCTATCTATGGCTTGGCGCGTTGGTTGTCGTTGGACTCGCTAACACGCAGATAGCGGATCGATTCGCTCGGCGTTCCAACATCGATGAACGTTTGAAGTTGTAGACGGTTTGAGAGAAGTCTGCGAAGGACGCTCTCGTTAGGTTGAATCGACACTGAGCCTCCCTCAGCCGTGTCGAGAGCGGGTCCTTTCACATCGTTGCCGGTGACGCTTGGCTAGAGCTCTGTGGGTTCGATCGGATGAATGTAACTGCGAGAACGAAGGCAAGCGCTGCTCCGAGTGCGGCCGCCTTCAGGGCAGTCTGGTCGCCGTGTACTGCGGCACTGAGCTGTAAAGCAACCTGCGAGCCGGTGTGCCCGATGTGTGTGAGGTAACTCCTCGATGCGGTGGCTGCAACTGTGACGAGAGCGGCGAGCCCGAGAGATCCTCCGATCTGCTGCGAGGTGTTCAAGAGCGCCGACGCAAGCCCACTTTGGTGAGGCTCGACCGAGGATACCGCTCGTAGCGTAAGGGGAACAAACGAGAGCCCCATGCCGAAACCGACGATGACTAAGGGACCGAAGACCGAGAGATAGGACGAGTGCTGCGTAATGAATGAGACCCAGAACAGTCCCGCTGCGACGCACGCAGGTCCAAGCGTGAGAAATGGGCGTGTGCCAAACCTTCGAATCTGTTTGGATACAACTACTCCCGTCAACGCAACGGTGAACGGTATTGGGAGGTACGCAGCTCCTGCGACGATAGGACTGTAGTGCAGAGCGTTCTGAAGAAACTGTGTTAGGAAATAGATCAACGAGAGCATGGCGGCCCCGAGCAGGAGCATGATTGCGTAGGTAGCGGCTCGAGATCTGTTGACGAGAAACGTGAGAGGAACGAGGGGTTGAGGAGTCCTGTGCTCGAGAACTGCGAAACCTGCGAGCACGACGATACCGATCCCGAAGGCACCGAGGGTTGTCGGGTTGGTCCAGCCTGCGGTCGGAGCGTGGATGAAGCCGTAGACGATCGAGGCAACGCCGGCCGAGACCGTGATTGCGCCGGGAATATCGAGGTTGCCTCGCTTCGACGATGTTGCCGGGAGGGTAGGTCGGATCGCCGCCAAGACCGCAAGACCGATCGGGACATTGACGAACATGACCCATCTCCACGAAGCAATGTCAACGAGAATGCCGCCGAGGAGTAGTCCCAAGGCTCCTCCAGCTGCCGACATAGCTGCGTAGACTGCCATTGCTCTGTGACGCTCAGTGCCTTCATCGAAGGTGACGGCTATCAGAGAGAGAGCCGTTGGTGAGGCGATGGCAGCTCCGACACCTTGGACTGCTCGAGCGGTGATGAGCCACGCTTGATCGGTCGCAAGTCCTCCTGCTAGGGAAGCCAGGGTAAAGAGAGCGATGCCGACTGCGAACATGCGACGTCGACCGAAGAGATCTCCGGTTCTTCCACCGAGGAGAAGTATGCCACCGAAGACTAAGACGTAGGCATCGATAACCCAGGTGAGATTGGTGAGTGAGAAGCCAAGCTCTCGCTGGATCGAAGGTAACGCTATGTTGACGATTGTGAGATCGAGCATGACCATGAGCTGCGCCGCGGCGATGACCACTAAGGCAAGTCGATGCGTTGAATGTTTTTGCGAGTGTGGCTGTATAGCATTGGTCGTGCTCATTGGACTCCTTGTCCTTCCTGGTCGTCTTGTGGTGCGGTCGCCCAAGCCACAGCATCGACGATGACAACGTCGCCGTCGCCGGTCCGTCGTTCATGACGCTCAACGGTGACCTCAAAGCCGGTGAGAAGCTCGAGAAGAAGCTCCTCGGTGAACAGTCTCTCGATATCCGGTGGACCCGCTATGCCAAAGGACTCTGAGTGATGGCCGCTCACGTAGAAGTGTCCGCCCGGCTTGACGGCTGCGCCGAAGCGCTCAAAGAGTGCGGTGCGCTCCTCGGGAGAGAAGTGCATGTTCGCAAGTACCACGAGGTCGAAGCTCTTTGGAGGTGGTTGGTAGGTGGTGAGGTCGGCCTGAATGAGTTCGAGGTCGATCCCGTCTGCCTCAGCGCGAAGACGAGCCTGGCTGAGTCCGACCGCGGATGCATCAACACCGGTGACGCTCCAGCCCTCGCGAGCGAGCCAGATGGCGTTTCTTCCGGGACCGCATCCGAGGTCGATGGCGGATCCCGGTGTTACTCCGCCAAGATGATCGGCGAGGGGTCCGTCTGGCTCGGTAGGCCACTCGTTGGTAGCGAAGCGATCGTCCCAGATCGCTCCGATCTCACTTGGAGCCTGTGGTGATGTGTTCTGGTTCTGGGGAGAGGTCTCCTCGTGAGCATCCCCTCGGGCTTGGTCTGTCATCGTGTTCCCTTCAGCGTTGTGGGTCTTTGGCAAGAGTTGTGTGGTGCTCGATGACCGAAGTTGAGAGCTCGGCCATCACTGTGATAGATTCTGAGTGGTTGTGGTCTCTTCGCTCGAGCTTGAGCATCCAATCTGGAGATGTGACTCCAAGCTGGTGAGCGCTGCTGAGAGTGCATCGAGGTGCTCGTGTGCCAAGGCGGCCCGGAGAGCCTCTTCTCGATGTCGCGCCTTCGTTCGGACAAGGGCTGCGACCCGATTGCCCTCATCAGTGAGTTCAAGTTGTCGTGGACGCCTGTCGGTCCCGCGATGTGCGCTTCGGAGGAGCCCGCGTGACTCGAGGCAGTCTGTGGCACGCTTGGTGCTCATAGCGTCTTGACCGATACGACGAGAGAGACAGCGAATCGAGCATCTTGGCTCTTCGCTTAAGGCCCTGAGTAGCACTGCCTGAGGGGGTGTGAGGTTGAGGGGCTCGAGCTCAAGGGCCCACGATCTACGGAGTGCTCGTGCAACTCGATTCAGGCGGAATCCAACCCCGGACTCCAGCTCGGAGAAGGTTGCTTCGTTCTGCTTTGTGGTGTGTGTTACCATCGTGTGCTCCTTCTGTATCATATGTTACAGTGTTCCGACGCTGATCTGTGCACGAGGGCCTCGTGGGGACGACACTTGAAGCACTGGGCGATGCAAGTTCACGCTTCTGAGAGCGAAAGATCTCTTGTGAGAGGTATCCGTAGAGAAGTTGGGAGATCTGTTGCTGAGCTCTCACCGATTACCCTTGGCTAGGCGTGGGTGAGAGAGCTTAGTAATCCGCTGGTCTACGATGCGGCAGCAGAGAAGTACAGCGAAGCGCGTGGGCCACGCTGTGGTGAGATCTGTAGAACCGTGATCGGCACGAGAGATTGAAGGTGGTCTCGTGAGTTGGTGTCACCGACGAAGCCAGTGATTGAGGCGGTCGTCTCCGATGACGTAGGCTTGAGACTGTTAGCTACTGGTATCTGCACCTCGCACAGCAAGATATCTTCGCTGAGTTTGCAGCGGAGCGACGAAATCCCGTGGTTACGGTGGTAAGGACGAGCGGTGATCGCGAAGTTCTTGCGAGATACTCACGAGATAGATCTCAGTTGGTGCGCGAGCGGGCTGCGACACTTGATTGAGGGCATTGGGAAGAGTTCTATGGATACGGTACTAGTCGTTATTGCTCTTGCGTTTTGCTGGAGTATGGGTGCTCACTACACAGGAGCGTGTATGGGTATGACGTACGCTCTCAAGCAACTACGTGCGTGGCAGGCCCTCTTACTTATGGCCCCGCTATCATTCCTTGGTGCGGCACTAGCGAGTCATCGTGTGGAACACACCGTAGCGGTTCGACTGACGGATCATCCGCTGCACCTCAATGCCGAGGTCGTGGTGCTGGTTTTGGCTTTCACCTTGACGACCGTTTTCACCAAATTAAAGATTCCAACTTCGACGATACAGATCCTGGTCTTCTCCCTCGCAGGAGTTGCTCTCGGTATAGGTGTTGGCGTGGCCTGGGCAACGATTGGCCTGCTGGTACTGGTATGGTTTGCTGCTCCATGTGTTGCCGCCTGTCTCGGATACGGATTCACACGACTCTTCGATGCAGCGGGTGCTCGTCGTAGCGGGCGGGGGAGAAGTGCGGAGAAGAGCACGAATCTCTCGCAAGCGACGATGGTGGAGAAGGCCAATAGTGCAGAGGAGATAGGGAATCGACGTGGCTCGATCGGGGTGCTCTTGATTCTTGCTGGAGCCGCCGCTTCGTTTGTGATGGGTAGCAACGATGTTGCTAATGCCACCGGTTCCTTACTGGCCACACACATCTTCTCCCCTCTTGCTGCAGGTGTGCTTGGAGGGGCTGGCCTGGCTCTCGGCGTTCTGACGTGGGGCCGGCCACTGCTCAATCGAATAGCCTTTGACATCGTCAAACTCGATCGATCGATGGCGACTTCGGCACAGTTGACCCAGGCGCTGGTCGTGGTAACTGCGGTTAGCTTTGGACTCTTCACCTCGATGAACCAGTCACTCGTCGGTGCTATGGCCGGAGCGGGTCGCGCGCGGGGGAATCAGACTGTGAACCGATCCGTGCTCGTTGGCATTGTCAAAGGCTGGTTTATCGGTCCCGGTGCCGGAGTAGCAGTGGCGTACCTACTGAGCCGAGGAATAGTCCTCTTTCTTGGACACCACGTGCTGGCTTCGTAAAGGAGCCGTTCAGAGCGATAGCAGCGGGTGCGGACTCTCTATAGTGAGTCGCTGCTCAGACAGCTTGGGATGTTTGAGGGATGCTAGGTGCGAACTACGACCACAGGGGAGTGTGCATGGGCGACGCAGTAGGCGCTTACCGATCCGAGGAGGAGACCAGAGATCTCACTATGCCCTTTACGGCCGATCACTAAAAGTTCCGCATCTCGGGACGCTGAGACCAAGGTATCGGCTGCTCCCCCTTCGGCTACCTGGGCCTCGATCGTGAGAGAGGGGTGAGCCTGCTGCAGGCTCTCGATGATCGGTTTAAGGATGCTTTCTGCAATAGATCTTGGATCGTAGCCATCCGTACCGGGGACGGGAAAGCCGAAACTCTGCGGCCAGTGCCAAACGGTGATCACGTGAAGAGGTACCTCCGTGAGCTCGGCTTGTTTAGCAGCCCACTCTGCTGCCAAGAGGGAGAGAGGGGATCCGTCGACGCCCACAACGATCCCCTTGATGTGTTGTGAATCGGCCATATACGTTACTGTAGACCGAATCTTGTCCGTTGATAGACCGAATATGCCTCAAGTTCGAATTGGCGTGAGAACTCTTGTGCAACTTGAAGCAGGGACCGAGAGCGGCTTTCAACTCTTGTAACAGAACTAGGTGAAACAGATCGTAACCATTCACGTGGTCGCTCCTTGACCACCGAGATGCGTTCTTCCGGTGATGATGCCTAGCGACTTCAGCTGGATCGAGTCAGGGTGGATGTTCAAGGTCCGGCTTGCAGGGGTGCAGGCATCCACGATTGGCCCTCGAACAACATCGTCAGGACTCCGAGGGCATCTCGTCCCTGTTTCTGTGCCGTTGAGATGTAGGAACGAACTGCCGCTAAACGCTCCGCTCCCTCCATAGAACGGAAGCTCCCTGAGATCTTTCGGTGAAGCTTCACCATACGAAGGTCGTGGTTGGCTCTGTTGTTGGTGAAGGGGACCGAAAGGTCACAGGCGAAGCGACAGATCGATTCTCTCTGTTCTGAGAACGCAACAGCGAGGTTATAGGACTCCCGCTGCAACGCATTGCGCTTCGTACCCTTCACTGGAGCAGGGTTTGCGTCAAATGCCAACCGAACGAGGTCGTCGTAGCGACGAAAGAAGGAGTTGAGTACGTGCTGTGGGACTTCGTGAGCTCCGGTGTCCCTCGCCTGTTGTGCTGCGTCTTTCATCTGAAGCAGTAGCTCAGTCATCCCTGTAGCCCAGGCACTCTGGCGTTGCACCTCTCCAACGGAGATAAGGTTCCTGATTAGGTGTGCTCCACAGAGTGCATGAGTAGCACTGACTCTGCTGCGATCTTTGGACCACGCCGCTGAAATCTTTGGACCACCCGGATGAAATCTTTGGACCACCTACTGAAATCTTAGGACCAGTTCGCTGAAATCTTAGGACCAGAGATGTCTCGTTGTAGAGACTTCTCCTATGCCGAACAACACGGCGGAGGAGGAGCACGGACAGTGACAACGAGAAAGAAGTGGACATTGCCATTACATGAGGTTCGCGCCGCTTTGGCGCTTGCATTGAAAGACGGTTACTCCCAGCGAGAGATTGCTGTAGCCGTTGGAATATCGCATCAAAGTGTGGGGAGATACCTACGAAGAATCAACGACGCATCGATCAGCCTCTCAGATGTTCTTGCGCTCGATGATGACGCACTTGAAGAGCTGTTGGAGCGTGGAACACCCGGTCCATCTGAGGAGAGCTTTGCACCCATTGACCTTGTGTGGGTTGATCGGGAGTTGAACTCACAGCACCCACCAACACGAACGGTGCTGTGGGATGAGTACAAGAGGGACCACCCAGATGAACAGTGCTACTCCTACTCCCAGTTCAACGCCGAGATTCGTCGTTACCGAAAAGAGTCACGGCTCACCATGCATATCGATCACACCCCCGGAGATCGCTGCTACATCGAC
>JBMFXG010000142.1:0-7089 GCA_049964535.1 Acidimicrobiales bacterium
AGATTCGTGCACCAGCGAATCGACGTCCGCGGTTGTAGATAGCTTCGAATCGTGCTTCGTTCGTGGAGGCCAGCGTTGCGAGTAGCTTTGATGAGTGATCGAGAACCGTGACGGTTTGATCTCGTTCAATACGATTCGAGATCGCAAGCACGCCGATGCCGGCTACGAGTACGGTGATCGCGACGGTACTCATGAGAGCGAGCGTGAGCTTAGTACGCACTGTGCTTGGTCTCAGTCCAGCCGATAGCCAACGCCCCAGACCGTCGTGAGGACAAAGTGTGCATCGAGCTTCTTTCGTAGTTGACGTACGTGCACGTCGACGGTGCGATCATCGCCATACCATTCAGGTCCCCAGACGCCGTCAAGTAGTTGTTTACGACTCAGGACGCTACCTCGATTGCTGGCAAGGAACACTAGGAGGTCGAACTCGCGTGTAGTGAGAGGTATGACTTGATCGTGTACCGAGACTTCACGCCGGCGCTGATCGATGGTGATCTCTTTGACCGTGATGATCTCGGTTGCATCCATAGAGGAGCGCCCCGACCGTCTGAGAATGGCCTTCACTCTTGCAGTGAGCTCGCGTGGCGAAAATGGCTTGGTTACATAATCATCGGCCCCGAGTTCGAGCCCGATCACCCGGTCGAGTTCTGCATCGCGAGCGGTGACCATCATGAGAGGAATCTCTGAATGTCGTCGAACTTCGCGACAGATGTCGAGGCCATCAAGTTCACCGGGAAGGTTCAGATCTAAGATCATCATCGCTGGGTGCTCGCGCTTGAAGAGTTCGAGGGCTTTCGTGCCATCGCCAGCGAGGAGGGTGCGATACCCCGCATTGCGAAGGTAGGTGGAGAGCAAGTCAGCAATAGAAGGATCGTCTTCGACGACGACGATAGTCTGCTCAACGGCTCCCACGCTGTCAAAAATAGCAGAGAAGTGTTAGGGATCTATGTAGATCGTCGTCGCATTTGCGACATGTCGTGCTGGCAGGTCGTTCTTTGAGGGGTGTTTCATGGACTCTCAGCGCAGCGCTGACCGAGAGATTTCTGAGTCTTGGTGCGAGCTGGTAGTGGAGATAAGCGTTTGTGCGAGGAAAGGTTAGGCTGACTCTGTGACTACGTATCTGGACCGTATTGCGGCGTGGCATCGCACTAACAGCGCAGCTGATGATCGACCACTCAGTGAGCTCGCGCACCGTGCGGGTGAGGTTGCCATGGCTCCATCGTTTCGGCAGGCTCTCCTCGGTGACCGCCTCTGTGTCATTGCCGAGGTTAAGCGACGGTCTCCTTCGAAGGGTGATCTCGCCCCGATCCTCAACCCGGAGCTCTTGGTTAAGTCGTATGTGGCAGGTGGCGCTGCGGCCGTATCAGTACTGACCGATGAGGAGTTCTTCAACGGATCTGTGAACGATCTTCGCTCGATTCGAACTGCACATCCAGATCTCGCTATCTTACGCAAGGACTTCACCGTAAGCGTTCGCGACGTGTATGACGCCAAGATCATGGGGGCATCCGCAATTCTGCTCATCGTTGCCATCTTGTCCGACGATGAGCTCCGAACCTTCTCGGAGTTAGCGCACGAGCTCGATATGACCAGTCTTTTTGAGGTTCACGATTCAGCTGAGATCGATCGTGCTCAGCGTTGTGGTGCCCAGGTCATCGGAGTGAACCAGCGTAACTTGGCGACCTTTGCAGTCGATACTGAGCGAGCTTTAGAACTCGTCGAGAAGCTGCCTAACGAAGTTGTACGCGTGGCAGAGTCCGGCATTACCACCATCGAGCAGTGCGTACTGTTGGCAGACGCCGGTTTTGACGCAGTCCTGGTCGGCGAAGTGCTGGTGCGAAGTGAAGACCCAGCACGAGAGATCGGGATGATGGCTGGTCTTCGTTCAAGATCTTCCGGAGACGGCGTTCTCAATGTTCATTAAGATCTGTGGGTTGACGGTTGCAGAAGATGCTCTGCTTGCGGTGGCACTTGGGGCCGATGCCCTTGGTTTCGTTTTTGCACCGTCGACTCGAAGGGTTCAACCTGACGCAGTGAAGGCGATCCTCGCTCAGCTTCCCCATGGTGTCCTGACCTTCGGCGTTTTTCAGGATGAACGCCCAGAGCATGTTGTAGAGATTGTGCACCGAGTGGGTCTTAGCGGAGCACAGCTTCACGGGTCGATGGGACCTGAAGCGACAGCGTACGTCTCCGAGCGTGTGCGCTATACCGTGCGCGCCTTCGCTGCGGGTCGAGAACCGTTGGCATCAATGAAATCGTATAAAGTTTGGTCGTATCTCGTAGATGCCGCTTCGCCGGGTTCGGGCGAGGTCTTCGATTGGTCGGTCGTCGAGGGTATACCCGAACGCTCGCGTCTGATTTTAGCGGGAGGGCTTCGGCCCGAGAACGTCGCAAGTGCCGTGCGTGCGGTCCGCCCCTTTGGAGTGGATGTCTCCACGCACGTCGAGTCGAGGCCAGGAAGGAAAGATCCTGTGAAGTTGCGAGCTTTCATTGCACAGGTCCGGGCGGTTGAGCAAGAACTCGATGAGTCGACTGAAGAGGATAGGAGCGCCCAAGGATCGAACGATGTTGGGCCATACAATTGGGAGGATCCCACGTGAGTATCATGAGTCATCCGGATGAGACCGGTAGATTTGGCGAGTTCGGCGGTCGTTTCGTACCAGAGTCCCTCGTTGGTGCGTGCATCGAGGTGGAGCAGTTCTTTACGAAATTTTGGGCAGACGAGGAGTTTCGACAGGAGTACGCCGAGATCTTGTCTTCCTATGCCGGTCGACCGACTCCACTCACCGAAGCTCATCGCCTGTCGGAGCATCTCGGCGTGCGTGTCTTTTTGAAGCGTGAGGACCTGACGCATACGGGCTCTCACAAAATCAACAACGTCATTGGACAGGCACTGTTGACCAAGAAGATGGGGAAAAATGCGATCTTAGCTGAGACTGGTGCGGGCCAACACGGGGTGGCAACCGCTACCGCGGCCGCCCTGATGGGTCTCAAGTGTCGGGTCTATATGGGCGAGGTCGACGTCGAGCGACAAGCGCTCAACGTGTTCCGAATGAGGCTGCTGGGTGCAGAGGTCGTTCCGGTCTCCTCTGGATCGAAGACGCTCAAAGACGCGGTGAACGAGGCGATGCGTGCGTGGGTTTCGGAGATTGATGAGACGCACTACTGCATTGGCTCGGTAATGGGCCCACATCCGTATCCGTACATGGTGCGAGAGTTTCAGCGGGTGGTTGGAGAGGAGGCATCTGCGCAGTTCGAACGTCTGGTCGGTGGTTCGCCGGACGTGGTGATTGCCTGTGTCGGTGGAGGATCAAACGCAGCAGGTACCTTCAGTGGCTTTGTGGACAGTCCAGCCCGCCTTGTCGGTGTGGAGCCCGAGGGTGGTGCGGCTATCGCCAAGGGTTCACCTGGTGTCGTCCATGGTATGCGATCTCAGCTCCTTCAAGACGAGTTTGGCCAGGTAGAGGAAGCGGTATCGATCTCTGCCGGCCTGGACTACCCTGGCGTCGGCCCAGAACACTCGTACCTTGCTTCCCTGGGACGGGCCGAGTATCGATGTGCAGGTGACGAGGAGGTCCTAGAGGCAGTCACGACGCTCTCACGGCTCGAAGGGATCATCCCTGCGCTCGAGCCAGCTCATGCTGTCGCCTATCTTCTGCGTGAGGCCGGTAAGGAGATTCCTCTCGGTTCTACCGTAGTCTTGACTATGTCGGGTCGAGGTGATAAGGACGCAGAGGTCGTTGCAAAGCTGCTTGCGGACCGACTCTCTTGACCATCGATCTGGAGCAGCACTTGCGCCAGAGGAGAGACGGGGGGCGAAAGTTGCTCGTTGTCTACCTCACTGGTGGGTTAAACAATGACTGGCTCGACCTGATCCTGTCTTGCGTCGATTCTGGGGTCGATGCCATCGAGATCGGCGTTCCATTCTCGGATCCGATGATCGACGGCGTAGCTATTCAAAAGGCATCTCAACATGCCCTGGAGCAGGGCGCTAATCCCCTTCAGATCATGAAGGATCTCCATCAGTTGGATGTACCAGTCCCGCTTGTGGCGATGACCTACTTCAATCTCTTCCATCACAGTGGTTTGGAACGCGTTGCGGGTTGGCTCGTCGACGGAGGTATCTCAGGCGTGATCATTCCCGACCTGCCGCTCGAAGAGTCGACTCCGTGGCGTGATGTTGCCAGACCTCAAGGTATCGCAACCGTGCAGCTCGTGGCTCCAAGTACTCCACAAGATCGGGCCGAAGTCCTCTGCCGAGAATCCGAGGGATTCGTCTACGGGATCGGACTTATGGGTACGACGGGTGAGAGAGCTTCGCTCGCTGACACGGCGCGACTAGTTGGCCCTCGTTTGAAGGCTCTCACGACGAAACCGGTTCTCGTTGGTATTGGAATCTCTAATCCTGATCAAGCGGCCGAGGCCGCTTCGGATTCCGATGGGGTGATTGTGGGCTCTGCGCTCGTTCGGCGAGTGTTAGATGGGGCTGGCCCCCGAGAGATTGGAGCGTTCGTTGCGGAGTTACGAGCCGCTCTCGATGCCTGATAACTGTGAGCTCTGTGATGCTCTTGTATTGACGCGTCGTTGGTTCGAAGACGAGCTGTGCTGGATTGCAGAGTGCGAGTCTTGTGGCGTTCCGATGGTGGTGTGGCGTCAGCATGGGGTATCTCCGGCGGTCTGGGAGGTGGAGGGTATGGTGGCTCGACTTCAGTCCGTTGCTAGAGAGGCTTTTGGTACGGATGACTTCTTCGTTGATCGCATGATGCGACAGATCCCCGATCACTTTCACGCTCATGCGCGACGCCCCTGGCGATATCCCTATCTGCCGGCCCGCTCGCAAGGGTAGGTCAGGCTCGGTAGAACCTCGTTCGAAGCTGTCGCCAAGCCTTAGTTGGGAGGCTGACGCGCCTGCGGTGAGCTGGCCCTTTGGTGCAGCTATATCTCTTTGGTTCGGACCTTTGCGAACGAGGTTCCTGCAGAAGTGTCCGATCTCGCTCAGCAGATCTGTAACACCCGATGGGCGTGAGTGACCTGCTCAGGTGCTCCTTGCAGCGCTCTCCAAGGAGCCCGAGTCCTCTCCCGATCCCTCGTTGCTCATGGCATTGAGTGAAGGAGCAACGGTGTGCTGTACACTCCGTAGGATTGCCGTTCGAACCGTTACTTGCTTGTCTGGTCTGAGAGTGGTCCTTTAGCCACGTACCGAGAGGACCATCTGCGTGTGCAGCCCTGGTCGTTGTCACATGGCTCACCTTCGCTCTCGGTCTGTCTCCAGGTCGCCATAGCTGCAACACGAGCGAGGCCCGGAGGTGCAGCTTGTGCCTTGCGGTGACGGTTGCTACGAAGCTAGCGCTTAGTGCGTCGACGGAGAAGTTTGGGTCGGTTCTGTGATCGATGCGCTCGGCCGTGCTCCTCCATTCGCTTGCGAATGATCTCTCTTCGCTCCTGGAGCTCTCGGTAAGTGATCTCCGTTGTTGCGTGGTCGAGTCCCAAGGAGTTTCGCACACCGTCGAGGTCCAAGATGTCGGGTTTGAGTTCCATGCCAAGTTCGTTGGAGAGCACGCTTCCATACTTCGTGGTGAAGTAGGTGACGAGGTAGGAGATCTCGCTAAAGAGGTCGATATCTGGAGCTAAGTAGGCAATCGAGGCATTGAGGAAGAGCATGTTCTTGACGAAGAGCATGAGCTCCTTGGGCAGCTTCGCCCCATAACCCAAAAGTGCCTTCGTGATATCTCGTATTTCGTTCATCATCTCGTCCGGCGTCATCTGCGTCGGATCCTTTGCAGGGCGGTCGAGTCCGAGCTCTGAGATGATCTCATCGACCTTTGTGTCTGGAGGAAGTGCGCCGAGATCTCGAAGGGCCTCTACCTGCATGGAGACGTTATTGACCGTCCCGCCAAGCATAAGTTTGAGAAAGGCCATTCGCTTGACCTCATCCAGGCGACCGGTCATACCGAAATCCAAGAGCGCTACGGTTCCATCTCTCTGAACGAGGAGATTGCCCCCGTGAAGGTCGCCATGGAAGGTCCCAAAAAGGATGGCACCTTCTAAGAAAGAGACCATCGCTGCCCGAACGACCTTCGTAGTGTCGATCCCTGCTTCGTGCATTCCCTCGACGTCTTCCCAGCCAAACCCTTGCAAGCGTTCCATGACTAATACCTTGCGAGTAACAAAGCGAGGATGCGGGCGCGGAACGACGAGTGCTCGCTGATCCGTCTCGGCAAGGATCTTTGCAATGTCTAACATGTTGGCTGCTTCGAGACGAAAGTCAAGCTCCTCGACGATCGTCTCGGCGAAGAGCTCCACAAAGGCCGGTGGGTTTGCGAGAGCCGCTACAGGAATTCTCCCTATCAGCTGTGGTGCGATCCACGACATCGCTGCAAGGTCGCGTTCTACGAGGTCTGCGACGGTGGAGCGCTGTACTTTGACTACGACCTCCTCCCCGCTGCGCAGAGTGGCTAAGTGTACTTGTGCTATCGACGCTGCGGCGATCGGCTCTCGTGAGAAGGTCAGAAAGACGTTTTCGAGCTGGTCTCCAAGCTCGGACTCGATGGTGGCTCGGATCAGAGGAAATGGCTCTGCTCGAACGTGGTCTCGAAGCTCTCGAAACTCGGTTACCAGCTCCTCTGGGAAGATCCCTTCGCCAGCTGAGATGATCTGTCCGAGTTTAATGTAGGTGGGGCCGAGAGCCTCGAATGCCACTCGAAGTCGGCGGGAGAGCCCGAGCCGTGAGGCACGCTGACCCCGGTTGCTCTCGCGAATCTTCCACAGCAGCAAGGCTGAGCCGAGGCGAATGCCGGTGCCGATGACACGTCTCGCTGGCGGAACGGTTCGGTGGCGGATAAGCAGCGGTACCTTTGCCTTTGATCGCTTCCTGAGATAAGGCGTAGCGGGCAGCCATTCCAAGCGGGAGAGATCGACCGTCCAAGGGCCATTTCGAGTGAAGGAACCGATCTCTAAGTCTTCGGTACTTGTATCGATTCTTGATTCGGCGGTTTGAGGGGCCGTCGATGTACCGCTCTGAGAGGGGGAAGTCTGTGACGGATTGACGGAATCGGACGAAGCGCGTTCTTCTGAAGGTTTGACGGGATC
>JBMFXG010000143.1:0-6859 GCA_049964535.1 Acidimicrobiales bacterium
CGTAGAGTCTCTGAGTAAAGCTCTGACTCGCCGACATCAAGACATCTGTGGCAGTACGAATTGCTGCAAGATCACTACCACTCAGTGCAGTTCGAAGATCACCCAGCGCAGACTCGACCTTCTCCTTCTCAGGACCGGTGAACTTATCGCCTTGTTCGCTGAGAAGCTTCTCTGTCTGATAGACCAACGTATCACCGTTGTTGCGGACCTCAGCCTCTTCACGTCGGGCCTTATCTTCGGCCTCGTGTGCCTCTGCATCTTTAATCATCTGTTCAATGTCACTCTTGGAGAGCGTCGAGGACCCTTGAATCGTGATCGACTGCTCCTTGCCAGTGGCCCGATCCTTTGCCGCAACGTGAACAATCCCGTTCGCATCGATATCGAACGTGACCTCAATCTGAGGGATTCCCCGGGGTGCAGGCGGCAGTCCAACGAGTTGGAACTTCCCAAGCGTCTTGTTGAAGCTCGCCATCTCACGCTCACCTTGAAGAACGTGAATCTCCACCGAGGGCTGGTTGTCGTCGGCCGTGGTGAAGACTTCCGTCTTCTTCGTTGGAATCGTCGTGTTGCGTTCGATCAACTTGGTCATGACCCCACCCTTGGTCTCAATTCCGAGACTCAGAGGCGTCACGTCCAGAAGGAGAACGTCTTTTACCTCCCCTTTGAGCACTCCAGCTTGCACCGCAGCACCGATCGCAACGACCTCATCGGGATTGACACCCTTGTGAGGCTCTTTGCCGGTCAAAGAGACTACGAGATCGTGGATCGCTGGCATTCGGGTCGATCCCCCAACCATCACCACGTGATCGATCTGCGACGTCGTCAAACCCGCATCTTTGATCGCTTGCTCGAAAGGACCCTTGCAGGCATCGGTCAGGTCTGCGGTGATCTCTTGGAACTTAGCTCTCGTGAGCTTCAGGTCGAGGTGCTTCGGACCCTCGCTAGTAGCGGTAATAAAGGGAAGATTAATCGTAGTTTCCTGAACCGCTGAGAGCTCGATCTTCGCCTTCTCCGCAGCCTCTTTCAGCCGTTGAATCGCCATCTTGTCCGAAGAGAGATCGACACCTTCGGTATCTTTGAACGACTTCACCAGCCAGTCCATCACCCTTTGATCCCAGTCATCGCCACCAAGGTGGGTATTACCCGACGTCGACTTAACTTCAAAAACTCCATCGCCGATCTCAAGCACCGACACGTCGAAGGTTCCACCACCAAGGTCGAAAACGAGAACGGTCTGGTCAGAGTTCTCTTTATCTAGACCGTAGGCGAGAGCTGCTGCAGTGGGCTCGTTGATGATTCGCAACACCTCAAGACCAGCTATCTGACCGGCCTCTTTCGTTGCAGTTCGCTGTGCATCATCGAAGTACGCAGGAACCGTTATCACCGCTTGATTGACGGTGTCCCCGAGATACGCCTCTGCATCTCTTTTCAGCTTCGAGAGTATGCGAGCGCTAATCTCCTGAGGAGAGTACTTCTTGCCATCGATGTCGATCGTCCACGACGTGCCCATATGTCGCTTGACCGATCGAATCGTCTTATCAGGGTTGGTGATCGCTTGGCGCTTTGCGACCTCACCAACGAGGACCTCTCCGTTCTTTGCAAAACCAACAACCGAGGGGGTCGTCCTGCCACCCTCTGCATTGGGAATAACGATAGGATCTCCTGCCTCCAAGACAGAAACGACAGAGTTTGTCGTTCCGAGATCGATTCCAACTGCCTTTGGCATGACGCCTCCTCTTGTCTCCGTAGTCTTCCTACGAAACTCACTGTACTACAAAGTTGAGTGTAAGTATATCAACTTTATCGATGGACCTACGCTCATATTGGAAAAGTTCACTCAGAATCCAACAGCTCTGCGTCTAGGGCATCAGGACAAGGTTGGTGGAGCCGAATCTCCTTGGGCTACCGTGGAGGCATGGCAATCCTTACGCTTCTGCGCCACGGGCAAAGTACCTGGAACCTCAGCGGCCAATTCACCGGTTGGGTCGATGTGGACCTCACAACATCTGGTGTCGAGGAGGCCGAGGCCGCCGGGGAAGCGCTGCGAAGAGCTGGAATCAGTTTTGACATTGCGCTGACTTCGGTACTTCAGCGAGCGATACGTACGCAACAGCTGGCTCTCAAGGCACTCGACCAGAGTTGGTTACCAGAATCGAAGAGTTGGCGCCTGAACGAGCGTCACTACGGAGCCCTCCAGGGCCTCAACAAGGCCGAGACCGCAGTCCAACACGGAGCAGAGCAAGTACTCCTCTGGAGAAGGTCCTACACAACCCGCCCGCCGGCAATCGACGAGCACGATGACGAGCATCCCCGCAATGACCGTCGCTATCGCTACGTCGCCAAGGAGTTGCTCCCTGGAACCGAGTGCCTTAAAGATGTCTTAGACCGAATGCTGCCATACTGGTTCGACGTCGTGACCCCGCTGCTATTGCAAAGCCAGAACGTACTAATTTCGGCCCATGGCAACTCGATTCGAGCACTCGTCAAGCATCTGGAAGATGTGAGCGACGAAGGAATCATCGACTACGAGATAGCCAATGGTGTTCCAATCGTGTACGAGTTCGACGATGATCTCGCCGTTCGGTCGAAGACCGTCCTTGAACCAGAGAGCTAACGAAGGACCTGCGACGGGTGCGACGAACCAATCTCGGTGCACCCTCGACCATGATCGCGTGGGGATGCGACAACGATCGCCATCCGCCCATCGCTCGTGTTACCAGACGAACCTCGAGAGGAGATCGCAGAGCCATCCAAGGTCTCTTAGAACCCTGAAAGCAGCCCCTCAACAGATATCTACGACAGCGGTAGACTGTCACATTGTGTTCTCCTCAACTGCAAAACTCATTATCGGCGTCGCCCTCGGTGCCACGACACTCAGTGCATGTCACTTTTCGAACGGCGAGAACGGACCTGCTGGCGCAGCCCCTGTAGTTGTTCCGAATTCAAACGGGCAAGCAACCTATGGAGGTGGCTACAAAGGAACGAATGCGAGTCTCCTGCAAGCAGCACCAAAGGGCACCCATCCTACGATCGATGGTGGTGCAGGCTTCAAAGTTCCGGACTACCCAACGACAACGCTTCCAGGCTGGATCCAGGGTCATCCGCCAGGACCTGTTACGATCAGCTATCGGAACTCGCCATATGGACCTATTCTGACTACTCTGTCGGGGAAGACTATCTACGTTCGGCTCGGCGATGCGTATCGAATCTCCAAGTGCACCGGCAAGTGTCTCGCAGCATTTCCTCCCGTCCTTACCAATGGAGCTCCTCAAGCAACTGGCGGACTCCTTCCCGCCTACATTGGCGTGCTCCAGACCTCGCAAGGTGGTCACGAGCAGATTGCGTACGGACAGTATCCGCTCTATACCTACTCAGGTGATACGGGTCCAGGACAGTACCACGCCGAAGGTAAGGGTGGCATCTGGTTTGTCATCGGCACAGATGGTGTCGTTCGAAAGGCTCCGCTTTCAGCGACGTCTCCGTCGACAACCGCGGCTCCCAAGGGGTAACGTCCCCAAAAAAGTTTGCGGACCCAGTTCGCGCCGAACCCGTTAATCTTGCACGTCCCAGGGGATCTACCAAACATGAGGTAGACGAAGAGTGTCTGAACAAGTTTCAGAGCGCTCGTATGCGCTGCGTTGGTTGGAGCTCCTTATTCGCCCGAACCACTTTCAGCTCCACTCAGCGTGCTCTCCAACAGTTGCGCGACGTCTAGGACCTTCTGAGACTCTCGAGCAGCACCTTCAGCAATACGGGTCTTCAGCGCATCGTCGAGCATGATCATGCAGTACGGACACGCGGTTGATACGACGTCTGCTCCGGTGAGGAGAGCCTGATCCGTCCTCTCTGCGTTAACTCGCTTCCCAATATTCTCTTCAAGCCACATACGAGCGCCACCAGCACCGCAACAAAATCCCTTCTCACGATGGCGTGGCATCTCAACCGTCGTCACCCCAGGAATGGCGTCGAGAACACCTCTTGGCTCGTCGTACACACCGTTGTGTCGACCGAGATAGCACGGGTCGTGGTAGGTCACCTTGGTATTGTTCCTCCCCGAAGGAGTGAGCCGACCGGTACGCAATAGCGAGTCGAGGAGTTGAGAGTGGTGGATGACCTCGAAATTCCCTCCCAATGCGGGGTACTCGTTCGCCAAGGAGTTGAAACAGTGTGGACAAGACGCAATAATCTTTCTCACTCCAACGCTCTTGAGAGTTTCAACGTTCACCGCAGCTTGAGTCTGATAGAGATACTCGTTCCCGAGCCTCCGCGCCGGATCTCCTGTACAGCTCTCCCTCGGGCCAAGTACGGCAAACTTGACACCAGCCTGATTGAGGAGTCTTGCGATACTCTGAGTCACCTTTCGCGCTCGCTCATCGAGAGCACCAGCACAGCCCACCCAGAAGAGATACTCGATATCTGCAGGTATCACGTCGGTCACGACAGGTACATCGAAATCGAGTGTCTTCGTCCACTCAAGTCTTTGACTACCTCCAAGACCCCATGGATCACCCTGATTCTCGATATTGCGCAACATCGAGCCAGCCTCCGATGGGAACGAAGACTCCATCAAAACCTGGTAACGACGCATATCGACGATCGTGTCGATATGTTCGATGTCAACGGGACAGGCTTGCACGCACGCACCACAGGTCGTACACGACCACAGCACATCCTCTGAGATCACGTTTGGTACGAGCGTGGCAACATCGCTAATCTCCTCTCCGGCGGTCGAGGCACCGGCTCCGAGCAGAACCTTCGACGAGTTAAAGAGATGCTCACGAAGGTCCATAATCAAGAGCTTTGGTGACAGAGGCTTACCGGTATTCCACGCTGGGCACTGCTCCTGGCAGCGCCCACACTCCGTGCACGTCACCAGATCTAGCATCTGTTTCCAGGACAGTTGACCGATAGTTCCAACGCCGAAAACACTCTCTTCGGTCAACTTTTCAGGGTCCATATCAGGCGTTGACGCTAAAGCTCCGAGCGCATTCGGGCGGCGCGAGAAGGCGATATTAAGTGGCGCTAAGAAGATATGGAGATGCTTAGAGTACGACACAAAGATCAAGAAGCCCATGATGACAGCGATGTTGAGAATCAGAAAGATCGACTCCCAGACGTAACTCGTGTGCGGGGAGATCGAGCCTAAGAGCGACGCAAGGGCGTGAGATGCAAAAGCCCAATTCGAATAAGGGAAATCTCCGTCTTTGACCTGGAATGCTCGATATCCCAGCAGGGTGATGATTACGAGAGCGATACCAACGAGAACGAGCCACGCCGCACCGGTATGGGAACCATAGAAACGGGAATTACGCTCAAGGCGTTTAGGCGCATTTCGCTCTCGAATAACCGTAAAAACGATCAATGATACAAGGACTGAGACCGCAAAAAAATCCTCGAGGAAACCGAGCCAGGAGTCGTGACCGATCAACGGTATCGCAAAGTGTCGACTAAAGAGCGCCCCAAAGGCCTCAATAATCGTCGCTATGAGGATAATGAATCCCCAAAAGGTAAAAAAATGTGCAATCCCTGGAACGGTTTTTGCTAGGAGCTTTCGTTGCCCAAAGACCTCTGTTACCTGTGCCACGATCCTCGATGACACTCCCTCGGTCCTTCCAGGAGCCTCCTTGCCAGAGCGGACCAGCGACGCAATGAACAGCAACCGTCTACCCGCCACTCCTAACGCAACGGCAATCACGATCAGACCAACGATTAGTCTCAACGAACTCTCCCACCCCGTTTGACCAAGCGCCCCGAAACGATATCTGAGACGACCATCCGATACTAGGTCAGTTCAGCACTCTTTGGTAGTTCAGGTCTCTTCGGAGGAGAAATTGAGATAGTACTTCGATGGAGTAGGTCCTCGCTGACCCTGATACTTCGACCCGAGCACTCCGCTGCCGTAGGGCTGATCGGCCGGCGTTGTCATCGTCAAGAAGCTAATTTGTCCGATCTTCATACCGGGGTAGAGGGTGATCGGCAAGTTAGCGACGTTGGAAAGCTCGAGAGTGATATGACCAGTGAAGCCGGGGTCTACAAAGCCGGCAGTCGAATGAATCAAGAGTCCGAGCCGACCAAGGGAGGACTTACCTTCTAACCTCCCAACGAGATCATCTGGGATCCCGACTACCTCCGAGGTCGAGCCAAGCACGAACTCTCCGGGATGGAGCACGAGAGCGTCCTCCCCCTCGACCTCTACGAGCTCGGTCAAGTCTTCTTGAGCCTCTCGAACGTCTATCACTCGGATCGAGTGATTACGAAAGAGACGGAAGTACCGATCCAGATGAAGATCAACAGAGGAAGGCTGGATGCAGCTCTCATCGAGCCCATCGATCACGATTCTCCCTCTTGCTATTTCCTCACGAATAGTGCGATCAGACAGGATCATATTAAAAGACACGATAGTCTTAGAACCTACTTCTATCGTGCGAGCGTAGTTCAGCGGCAGAACATCAGCTTCCCAAGCTGAGAACGCGGGTTCGATTCCCGTCGCTCGCTCTCGAGGAACGTCCTGGTAACGGGCTTGTGGGGTCCGCCCGGGGAAGGTCAATCGCTCTCTCCTCGCGCCCCGCCGAGGCAGCCCAGCCCGGTGTACCGGCAGGTCCTGTCGCAGCCGGTCCGTACACTGCCGGCCGATCGCTCCAGCGGGTATCTGGTCGGTGGCACCGGCGACCAAGCGGCAGGGATGACGACGTGGAGGTGGAGGGTGTCGGGACCGCGGTTGTTCGACTTCGACTCGGAGGTCAGGGCGGCGCTCGAGAGGGGTTCCAAGGATGTAGTTTCGGGGCTCTTCAGCATTTAGCGGGGTCTAGGGCTTTTAGCTAGCCCTGTCGTAGATGGATCTGAGACAGGAGCACCTGTA
>JBMFXG010000144.1:0-6800 GCA_049964535.1 Acidimicrobiales bacterium
GTCATGGAATCCGTATCTCAAGAGTTCGAAGGAGCTTACGAAGTCCACTCTCTATCCCTCAGTGTGGGAGAACGGAATGGTGCAAGGTGGTCAACACTATCGGTTGCTAGCTTCGGCGAAGGTCTCTGAGGTCTTCTATAACGAAAGCATGTTCAAAGCTGCTGGCATCACGTCGGCTCCGAAGACGTGGTCACAACTCGCTACTGACGCTGCCAAGCTGAAGTCAGCTTCGGTCATTCCACTCGGCTGGAAGGACTCCTCGGCACATATCTTGCCGTCGATTATGAGCGATGGCGGGACCTTGTTGAAGAAGTCGGACTCGGTGGGTGCGGCAGTGGCCTTTAACAATGCTGCGACGAAAGCCACGCTGAACTACTTCCGATCTCTCTATAAGTCTGGCGATATGGTCTTCGATCACGGAACCACCCTTCGACAAGACCTTGCTTCCGGTCACATGGCGATGATCGATGGTACTTCAGCAGGGGAGGCGAAAGTCCTTGCCGCAGTCGGTGGTAAGTTCAAAGTCGGTGCCTTCGTAGAGCCGGCGGGGTCGACTGGTCACGCTGCGAATTTGTTGCAAGGGCTTGGCTTCGTCTTGCCGAAGGGCCACACTAAGGCCCAGGATGAGGCTGCGTGGACCTTTGTGCAGTGGTGGTACCAGCCAAGCCAGCAGGTGTACTGGGATGAGCACACGGGCTTCGCCCCGTTGACCAAGGCTGCCGCTAAGGCCCTCCCCAAAGCCTTTCTTGTGAGCCATCCTGGTCTGGCTGCATCGGTCGGGGCCATGGCTTCCAAGTACACGGTTCCACGTCCGGTCAGTGACTCCTACGCCGAGGTTCAGACCGTTATCGATTCTGTCTTCCAGCAGGTGGTGACCGGCTCGATGAGTGTGTCTGCCGGAATATCGCAGCTGCAAAGCCAGGGTAATTCGTACATGAGCGGAGCGAGCGCTCTCTAATCATCATGATGTCGACATTTGACGATCACTCCTCCCGGACCGAGCCGGGAGGAGGCGCGTGGCTTGCGCGGATACTTCTTGTCGAGGATGATCTCGGTCTTGCCAGCGCGATCAAAGTTGGACTCGAGGCTGAGTATTACTCGGTCACTATTGCGAATGATGGTGAAGCTGCGCTCCGTATCTTCGAGAACGAGCGACACGATCTTGTCCTGCTCGACCTTCTACTGCCAGGTATCTCGGGTCTCGAGGTATGTCGAGAGATCTTGAGCTGCAGACCCGAGACCGAGATCATCATGATTACCGCTCTTGGAGAACTCCAGGATACGGTAGCCGGACTTGAGTTTGGTGCCGATGACTACCTGGTCAAGCCGTTTGTCATGAGCGAGCTCAAGGCTCGCATGCACGCCGTGCTTCGTAGGGGCTCACATACGGTCGACTCTCTACCACCGATTGAGGTGGAGAAGGTGTCAACGGTCATGGCAGTGGGTGCATTGCTGCTCGATGTCGAGCATGGTCATCTTTACTATCACGGCCGATTGATTCACACGCGACCGCGCGAGCTGGAGGTTCTCGAACTGTTCTTTCGGCGTCCCGGACTCGTGCTCAGTCGAACCATGGTGGAGTCGGTTTTGAGTACTGGGAGTGAGGCGATTTCGAGGGCAACGGTCGACTGGCATATTCGTCAGATACGCCAGCGTCTCCAATCGGAGATAGGGGTTCCGCTCATTGAAACGGTCTACGGCATCGGCTGGCGTCTCGATCCTCGAGCAGCGATCTAAGGGGTCGGAGGTATGTCGTTGCGCTTACGGATCGTCCTCACGGTCACGTGCTTGACGACTTTCTTAGTTGTCATCGCTGGCCTGGGATTCGATGCGTACGTGGGATCGGCGACTCGTGCGACGCTTCAGCGGTCGCTCCTGAGGCGCTCCGATCGTGTCCAAGGTGCGCTAGTAGGACACGTGATGGCTAGCACCGGTTCTGGAGTAAATCTTAAAGCGGCGCCGGATCAGTCTGCGATTCAGGTTCTGAATGCAAGCGGACGACTGATCTATACGACAGTTGCAGCCGGAATGACTCCGATGGTGAGCTTGGGGCGTTTGAGGGCGGCTCATGGGAGTACAACGTGGTACCTAGCGGTGCTCCCACATCACCGCAACCCGACGATGGTAGTTGCCGAACCAGTTCGTGCCCATCACGGTGACCTACTTCTCGTTGGCGGTTCGACCGATCAGGTTCGTGACTCTCTCGCTCTGGTTGAACGACTCCTTTTCGCAGGTGGTGCGCTAGCCATACTCTGTGCTGGCCTCGGTGCAGGCTTTTTAGCAAAAGTCGTCCTTCGTCCTGTTGACGCTATGAGACGCCAAGCAATGGACTTGGTGACGAGCCCGCCAGAGCTAAGGCTCACCGACCCGGGAACCGGTGATGAACTCGCCCTCCTCGCCGAGACCCTAAACGGGTTTCTTGACCGCCTTCAAAAGTCAGCAGAGCTACAACGGCGATTTATCTCTGCTGCGAGTCACGAGTTACGCACCCCTTTGGCGGGGTTGAGGATTGAATTGGAGAATCGTTGGATCGTGAGCGATCCACAGGTACAGCAAGCGTTCTTCCGTCGATTGGAGGAGAGGGTTGAGCATCTCGTGCATCTCACCGAGGGGCTCTTGCAGGTAGCGCAAGGTCAGCGGGACCAGATTCCACTCCATGTCGTGGTTCAACCGCTTGAGCCGATTGTGACCGCAGCACTTGTGAACCTCGTTCCTCGTGCTGAGGAGGCGGAAGTCTTGTTTGTCGTTGCTGCAGATCCAACGATCTGGGCGCCGGTTGATGCCGTACGTTTCAGAGAGATTGTGGACAACTTGGTGACCAACGCTTTGCGCTATAGCGATGCCGGCATGGTAATCGAGATCTCTTTGACGGGTAGTGGTGGTTGGGTTTTTTTTGAGGTTCGGGACCATGGACCAGGTTTCCCCCCGGAGTTTCTTCCGAATGCCTTCGAGCCCTTTACGCGTGCGAAGCGAACTCCAGTGCGAGTGGGTGAGGGCTTTGGGCTCGGCCTCAGCCTGGTGAAGCTGCTCACCTTGGCTCATGGCGGCGAGGCGATCGTTGCTAATCATCCTGATGGCGGCGCTGTGGCCAGAATCAGCCTCCCGCTTGTAGCCGAAGGCGATGAGGGCAATCGATCGATACATAGATCTCGTGGCGGTCCGGAGCAGGGGTCGATCGAGCTTGAGCTAGCTCACTTGGGTGATGCAGGCAAGAGATGATGAGGTTGAGGGTTTCGAGGGTGGATGACTTAGAAGGAGGAGAGCGCGATGTCGATCGCTGTTCTGATCAAACAGGTTCCTAGTTCCCAGGACCTCTCCCTTGGGGAGGATCTCAGCCTCAAAAGAGAAGGCGTTGATCTAGAGATTAACCCCTACTGCCGAAGGGCTCTGGCAACGGCCCTGCGACTTGGCAAGGAGCGTCACGAACCATGCATCGTGTTGAGCATGGGGCCACCGTCAGCAGAGCGCGCTCTCCAAGAGGCCCTCACTCTCGGTGCCGATAGGGCAGTCTTGCTCAGCGATCCTGAGCTTGCTGGTTCGGATATTTTGGCGACGTCACGAGCGCTCGCCGCAGCTCTGAATCGCTTGGGTCCACTGTCTGTGGTTCTGTGCGGGAAGTTCTCAGTAGACGCGGAAACTGGCCTCGTTCCTGCCCAGTTAGCGGAGCTTTTAGGATTTCCACTCCTTGACGGTGTGCGTCGCCTAGACCTTAGGGGAGATCGGGCTTTTGTAGAAGTTGAAACTGATAGTGGCTGGATGGAAGCGTCATCAACTCTGCCGGTGTTGCTGACGTGTGCTGAGCGCCTCTGTTCGCCGGCTCGAGCTGGTGTCGATGAGGTTGATGCCATCGGTCACGATCAAATTGTAAGGCTAGGAGTCGGTGAGTTGGGTCCTGGGCTATGGGGATCGTCGGCAAGTCCAACGGCGGTGAGGGCGATCCGGAGGGTTGCAGCAGATCGTTTGAGGCGGCAGTTGGAAGGTACGCTGGATGATCAAGTTCGGGCCGTCGTCGACCTCTTGCAGGCTCGTGCGACCGTCCGTGATACCGATCGACCTTCTCCGGTGGTACCGGCTCCCGTATGGGAGACTCCTTCCTCGAAAGTGGTTGTAGTTGGTGAGCCGGGACGACCTGACACGACTCGTGAGCTGCTTGCGATGGCAGCCGATGCTGCGCAGCATCTGGCGACTATGGTGACGGTCGTCGTTACGACCGGTTCGCTTGGTCTGGATCTCTTATCGGGTTGGGGTGCCGATTGCGTGATGGAGGTGGATGAAATGGAGTCTGCCGATGAGATCGCCTGGCTCATGGGGAAGTGGAGCGGTACGTCTCGTCTGGAACTTGTGCTCCTCCCTTCAACGACATGGGGACGGGAGGTGGCGGGGCGAATTGCGGCTCGTACGCAATCAGGTCTTGTCAGTGACGTCATCAGGATTGAATTCGACGAAAATCTCGAGGGCTTTCTTTACGTCAAACCAGCTCTCAGTGGAAGCGAACTCGCCGAGATAACCTCGAATACACAAATGAACTGTGTGACCATGCGGCCAGGATCTCGACCTTCTCCGAGGCCACGAACTCTACACCCCATCCGACGGATTGATGCACCCCAGATGGAGGAGCTATCGCAACGTACGATCGAACGGGTGGTCGTTGAGGATGATCTTGAGCAACTCAACCGTGCAACGATCATCGTGGGCATCGGTATGGGCGTTGGAGAAGCCGGCCTGTCTCATTTGAAGGCGATCATCACGCCCCTGAACGCAGAGCTTGCGACGACCCGGAAGGTGACGGATCGGCACTGGCTCCCGCGCTCGAGACAGATCGGAATTACCGGGCGCCACGTAGCGCCCGAGATCTATCTGGCCGTAGGACTTTCGGGCAAGTACAACCATATGATCGGTGTTGCAGCGGCTCGAACGGTTCTTGCCGTCAACATTGACCCAAGTGCTCCGGTCTTTGACCACGCAGACCTCGGTATAGTCGGTGATTGGCGCGTCGTAGTGCCCGCCATTGTTGCCGGCCTGTCCGGCATAGCGCTGTCATCTGCTTCGGCGATCGCTCTCTCCTAGCCCCCTTGCTTCTCGAGTGCAGCGTGTGGAGATTGGGAAGATCGAGATCTCGCAGTCGTCATCTGGTTGACGACTGCGATACGGCGTGGGGCCGCTCCAGCACCTGACTCGAAGGGTAAGGGGCGTACACCTCTCTCCTCGCGACGGGCGCCACGTGCATAAAGCTACGTAAAGGCTGTGGCTGTGCTTCGACAGAGCGGCTCGTTCCTACCGAAGATGAAGAAGTTAATAGGATCTGTCTGTACCCTCTGAGGTAGGTAATAGGGACAGCGTGATCATATTCTCAGTGGCCTGTGGTTGAAGACGCCTTCTCTCTTGCACTGCGACCGATCTTGCAAGCGCTCGCACTGTCTACTCCCTGGTGAGCGGAGAGACTGTTTGATGTGGTCACGAGGTCAGGGTGCCAAGTGCGAAGCCGATCTCGCTGCGATATCGTTGCGCGATACGCGCTGCTGTCTGCGACGTGAGAGGCATCGTTCACGTGATCTGTACCGATGTGCGCTGTTTTTGTTGAGTGGGTGGTCGTGTGGGATGGCTTCACTGGAGGACTCTCGTTGGTGGGATGGGTGTATCGGTGCCTGATGGCGATCGAAGGCACAGTGGTCGCGGGATAGTTGCTCCGGCAGGCGCACTGTGAAGAGCTACTTTGCGTGAACCTTTCCGACGTGCTTGAACCCTGGGAACGTTCGTCGTAAACGGACTCGACCCATCTGTCGGTTTTGAATATTGCGTGGACGGCTCAGCGGCGTATCTATCGAACTCGATGGGAGAGGAAGGGAATATCCATGTGCTCTTTGGTTCGGGCCGAGCAACTTCGGTGTCTATCCGTAGTTTCTTCCGATCAAGTATTCCAAGACTCAAGTTGCCTTTGAGCATGCGATGACTTGAGATGACACAGAGAGAGGGGTGCTGCGAGTACCTGAGTTGCAGAGAAGTTGAACTTCTTATCCCCACGGTGCTGCTCGTCATCGAGGAGTTCTAGATCTCTGATCACGGTGTGCGTGAGATCCACGGAGGCTGCCCTACGGCTCGCAAGAGGAGGCCCACCTTAGTAGAGCTTTCGTTGCGTATCGATCACACAGGGACCGTAGCGATGTTTGGAGCGTTCATTGGTCGGGTTAGATTCGTCGCTCTTTACCAGCTTCCACTGCTTAGCTGCCATGAGCGTAGAGCGGCAGGTGACCCTTCGCGTCCAAGGGGAGACGGAGGTACTGAACTTGGATGTGCCCCGAGCTTCCTAGTCGAACCTATCGATCACGGCTCGGGGAATGAGACTCCGGCGAGATCACCATGACTCCTGTGCGGGAGGTCCTGTCGTGGCGATCCCGAGAGGATCGCCACGCATCGACGAGCAACCGCGCTACCGTGCTCGCCCGTTCCACTCATCTCGAGCATCGAGAGGATCTATCTCATGAGCGGCTTGTACTTCATCCGGTGTGGACGGTCTGCATCGGTTCCAAGTCTCCGGTGTCGGTCGAGCTCGTAGTCGGAGAAGTTGCCTTCAAACCAACGAACTACGGCCTCCCCCTCAAAGGCGAGAATGTGGGTTGCTATGCGGTCCAAGAACCAACGGTCGTGGCTGATGACTACTACGCAACCTGGGAAGCTGAGGAGGCCATCCTCGATCAACGGGTGTTCTTCCTCGATGCCAAGGCCCATGCGGCCTTCTTGGCTCTGCTAGATGCGCCGGCCAAACCCAACGCGGCCTTGCGGGCCTTGATGGCGCGCAAACC
>JBMFXG010000145.1:0-6784 GCA_049964535.1 Acidimicrobiales bacterium
TCGGCGCTTGCTTCTGGGCAAGAGGACGTCGACCGAGGTCATAAAGAGCGTCCTTCGATGAGAGGTGACTTTTGATGCGACACAGGGGCAGGGGTTTGGTTGTGAGGCGACGGTCGATCAACTTCAGTGCTAGGGGGCGTTGTTGATCAGAGACGGGACGCTCCGGGTGACGCTCATTGTTGACTGAGATAATAGGGTTTTAATTAGACGTTAGGAAAGGGCACGGATGGCGAGTTTTCGAGAGCTTCTAGGTCAGGCCAAGGCGGAGATTCGAGAGGTTGACCCTCGGGAGGCTGCAGAGCTTCGGAGGAGTGGTTGGACTTTTCTTGACGTGCGTGAGCAGGATGAGTATGACCAAGGGACAATCTCAGGAGCTGTATTTATTCCCCGAGGAAATCTCGAGATTCAAGTAGAGGGTAAGATCCCTAATAAGTCGGCTCCTGTCGTGGTGTACTGCGCCGGCGGAGTACGTTCCGCCTTTGCTACACAGAGTCTCTCAAGGCTTGGGTACGAAAACGTTCTCTCACTTGCAGGAGGGTTCAATCGCTGGAAGGATGAGGGTTTAGACTGGTCGGTACCGGTCTCGCTCACCTCTGATCAACGCAATCGATACCATCGCCACCTACTGCTGCCTGAAGTTGGGGTCGACGGCCAGCAGCGTCTCCTCAGCAGTAGCGTGCTGTTGCTCGGCGCTGGTGGACTCGGATCTCCGGCCGGGATGTATCTGGGAGCCGCCGGAGTAGGAACCATCGGGATCGTCGATATGGACGTTGTGGATGCTTCCAACTTGCAGCGACAGCTCTTCCATAACTTAGAACGCATCGGCGACCGAAAGGTGGACTCGGCGCGTAAAACTCTTCAGTTACTCAATCCAGACGTTCAGGTTCGAACGTATGACGTGCGCCTCAGTGCCGACAACATCATGGAGATTATCGACGGGTACGACGTCATTGTCGACGGTACTGACAATTTCCCAACTCGCTACCTCGTCAATGATGCTGCCTTGAAGGCGAAAATTCCAGTCGTTCACGGTTCAATCTTTCGCTTTGAGGGCCAGGTCACGGTCTTTGACCCTTATGTAGGACCCTGCTACCGGTGCTTTGTGCCGGAACCGCCACCGGCCGATCTAGCACCGTCCTGCGCTGAGGCCGGTGTTCTTGGAGTTCTACCTGGAATCATTGGATCGATTCAGGCTATGGAAGCGATCAAGATCCTGCTTGATCTCGGTGATACACTCGCTGGACGTCTTTTGACCTACGATGCCTTGGAGGAGAGCTTCCGGAGTTACACGATGCGTCGGGATCCGAAGTGTCCCGCCTGTTCGCTGGAACCGAGCGATATTGTTATCTCCGAGTACGACGAGCTCTGTATGCCCCATGCGGTGCTTGCCGCACAATAGGTAGGGTTGGAATCGCTATGGTCGTGGTCGGCTTCTGAGTACGGACGGAGGTTAAACCATCCAAGACCTAGTGGAGTTGGTAGTGTAGTGAGATGAACGAGGCGAGCAAGTCTGAGGATCCGAGTGGGGTAAGGCGCGAGCTGTACTCGTGGAGAGAGCTCTCTGCTTGGAGCGCTGAGACGGCCCTGGGGGATCCGGGTCACTTCCCTTTCACGCGTGGCATCTATCCCACGATGTATCGCACAAGGCCATGGACGATGCGTCAGTACGCTGGCTTTGGTACCGCAGAGTCTACGAATGAGAGGTTTCACTTTCTCCTCGAGAAAGGACAAACCGGTCTTTCGTGTGCTTTTGACCTGCCGACCCAGATGGGTTACGACTCCGATCACCCACGCTCAGATGGTGAAGTAGGAAAAGTCGGTGTCGCAATCGATTCAATCGAGGATATGAGACTCCTCTTGAAGAACCTTCCACTCGATCGCGTGACGACCTCCATGACCATCAATGCAACGGCGCCAATACTGCTCCTTCTCTACGAGCTCGTCGCCGAGGAGCAGGGTATTCCCTCAGAGAAGCTGGGTGGAACCGTGCAGAATGACATCTTGAAGGAGTATGTTGCTCGTGGAACTTACATTTATCCGCCCCGTCCCTCGATGCGATTGATCACAGACGTATTTACTTATTGCTCTGCTCACCTGCCACTTTGGAACACAATCTCTATTTCCGGCTACCATATCCGAGAAGCAGGCAGCACCGCTGTCCAAGAGATTGCTTTCACGCTCGCAAATGGTATTGCCTATGTGCAGGCAGCTCTCGATGCCGATTTGGAGCTCCAGAGTTTTGCTCCTCGGCTCTCTTTTTTCTGGAACGCTCATAACGACCTCTTCGAAGAGGTGGCAAAGTTCCGAGCTGCCCGCCGAATGTGGGCCACCATCATGAGAGATCGTTTTCACGCAACCGACGCTCGGTCGATGATGCTCCGTTTCCACACCCAGACCGGTGGTTCGACATTGACCGCTCAGCAGCCTGAGGTCAACTTGATGCGCGTCACCATCCAAGCGCTTGCGGCCGTCCTTGGAGGTACCCAGAGTCTGCATACGAACGGCTTTGATGAGGCACTCGGCCTTCCGACTGAACACGCTGCAACGCTTGCTCTGCGAACCCAGCAAGTGCTTGCGTATGAGTCTGGCGCGGTTGCGACGCCGGACCCGTTGGGAGGGTCGTACTACGTTGAGTCGCTGACCAACCAGATTGAGGCGCAAGCGTGGGATTACATTCAAAGAATTGACGAGCTTGGTGGCGCAGTTGCCGCAATCGAGAGTGGCTATTTTCAAGATGAGATCGAGCAAGCGGCGTATGAGGATGCACGCGCAGTCGACAGTGGTGAGCGAGTTATTGTAGGACTGAATCGATTCTCTGAACCAGAAGAGAATCAAATCGATGTTTTTCCCGTTGATCCGAGGCTGCAGCGAGAGCAGGCACAGCGCCTCATGCAGCTGCGTGCGGGACGCTCTACAGATGCAGTCGGTAGATGTCTCGATGAGGTTAAAAGGGTTGCGCAAGATGGTGGTAACGTCCTCTATCCAATCAAGGATGCCTTGCGAGCACGCGCTACCCTTGGTGAGGTATCCGACGTTTTGAGGGAGGTTTTCGGCAGTTATCAGCCGTAGCTCGTGAGCGTGGGCGGCGGGAGATCTTCTTCTGCCAGGTGGACAGTCCGGTACCACGTCGGTATCCTTACAGCGTGAGATTTGTTATTCTTGGTGGTGGTCCCGCTGGCATTCAAGCAGCGTCGCATGCAGCGAGATTAGGCGCTCATGTAACTGTTGTTGAGCGAGATATCGTTGGTGGGGCAGCCAACCTTTGGGACTGCATACCTTCGAAGGCCATGATTGCGAGTGGTGCGTTGATAACGCTCGGTGCCCGGTCATCTCGCATGGGTTTCGTCGAGAGTGGCCTCAAGCCCGATCTCGAAGAGCTCAGACATCGAGTTTCGTCGATCACGAATCGACTGGCGGTCGGCAACTCCAGGCTCTTGGAGTCGCAAGGCGTGCGCGTCTTACGAGGATCGGGCCGACTTCGATCTCCGAACCTCGTTGAAGTAGATCAAATTGATGGGCCTGTGGTCGAGGTCCCCGCCGATGCGGTGCTGCTAGCTACCGGATCTCGCCCAAGGATTCCGAGTTGGGCTAAGGTCGACGGTGAGAGAATCCTAACGACGAGGCAGGCATATCCTCCTCACACTATCCCAGAGCATCTCGTTGTTATTGGCTCAGGCGTCACAGGGGTCGAGTTCGTTCATATGTTCCGCTCATTTGGGTCGAAGGTCTCGTTGATCGTCTCGCGTCAGCAAGTTCTGCCCCAAAAAGATCCAGAGGTCGCAGCTGCGCTGGAGGCGGACTTCTTGGATTCAGGCGTCACGCTCCTGAAGGGTGCCCGAGCGATTGGGATTGAACGGGACGGGAGTGGTATCACTGTCAACTGCGATGACGGTAGGGTGGTGCGCGGTAGTCACTGTCTCTTAGCGATTGGATCGGTACCGAACTCAGAGGAGCTCGGACTTGATGCTGCTGGGGTCGATGTCGATCAGTCTGGCTATGTTCTCGTCGATCGCCACTGCGCATCGAATGTCCCTACGATCTATGCCGCAGGCGACCTATCTGGCAGGCTTCCTCTAGCTTCGGTCGCATCGATTCAAGGTCGTAAGGTAGCTGAACACGTCATGGGTCTTGATTCGCTAGAGCATCGTCATCTAGACTACGACAAGGCGGCGAGCGCAATCTTCACGGAGCCGGAGATCGCAGACGTCGGTCTAGCGGAGGCCGAGGCGTTCGCTCTTGGTCGCAAGATTCGTGTCACGAAGGTCCCCTTTGCGGCCAACTCTCGAGCACTCATCAATGGTGACCCTCGAGGATTTGTGAAGATCGTTTCGGATCCCGCAACCGGTGTGGTGCTCGGCGGCTCCATTGTGGGTGAAAGGGCGGCAGAACTTATCTCCGTCATTGCTCTTTCGGTCACCGCAAATCTCAAAGTGAGCGATATCGTCGAGTCGCTTTTCGTGCATCCTTCGCTAGCCGAAGCTCTAGCCGATGCTGCTGACTAGCGGGCTGCTGCTAGAGCTGAGATCTCCTTTCGATGGCAGTGCAGTGTCGCGGAGCGCTCTCAGATGCCTCATGAGTGAGCCGATGACGCTGTTGCGAGAGGGACGAAAAGAGCGAGCCCGGCACATCTGTGGGTGGGGAGTTTGTGAGATCCTCGCGCGAGGGGCTAGGGCGCTCATCGGTGAGAACCGTAGGCCTGCATTCGTGACGTCCCTCAGTCATCTCAACCAAGATCGACCGAACAACGCTCCAGATCTATCGTTGCATCAATCGTCGGTCAGAACGCCGAAGCATGCAGGGAGTTCTCCTACGCAACTACTCAATGATGGCAACAACGTCCCCGGTGCCAACGGAATCACCGGCTTCAACGCGTAACTCCTTGATGGTTCCTGAACGCTCGGCCAAGATAGAGTTCTCCATTTTCATGGCCTCTAAGATCAACACACTCTGACCGACCTCGATGCTCTGACCGACCTCGACGAGCACCTTAACGACGGTTCCCTGCATCGGGACTGTGACCTTATCGCTTCCTGAAGCACCTCCGCTTCGTGAGTTGGTCTTCGTTGAGCTGCGTCTTCGGGCGGCCGTGGGACCCTGTTGAAGTGGCCCAACACCCGAAAGAGCGCCCGGCATCTGCTGGGGTAGGTACAGTTTGACCTCGACAAGACGACCGTCGACCTCTGCCGCAATGGTCGTCGGTACCGCAACTTCGTCGACCGTCTCGGTCATCAGAGGGGTCGGTGATGGGGCTAGAGACTCGAGACCGGAGCGCTCCTCAACCCACTTGGTTGAGTGAGAGCCAGAGCGAAAGTCTGGATGGGAAAGTATTTGGAGATCTGCCGGTATCGTCGTCTGAACGCCTTCAACGGTCGTTTCGCGCAGCGCACGGACCATCCTCTCGATGGCTTTCTCACGGGTTTCGGCCCAGACCACAACTTTGGCGATGAGGTTGTCATAGTACTGCGATATGACATCGCCGGCTTCGTAGCCCGCATCGGTCCGTACTCCTGGACCGTCGGGGCGTGTGAACTGCGTGATAACTCCCGGGGAGGGAAGAAATCGGCCATGTGATGGGTCTTCAGCATTGATTCGAACCTCAATCGCGGCTCCACGGTGCGCTATCTCCTCTTGTCGTAGAGGTAGTGGCTCTCCGTTGGCAACTCTGATTTGCAGCTCGACAAGATCGAGACCGGTGACGAGCTCGGTGACAGGGTGTTCGACTTGGAGACGAGTGTTCATCTCAAGGAAGTAAAATTCACCGTCCTGGTAGAGGAACTCGACCGTTCCGGCGTTGACGTACCCACAGCGTCGGGCGACTTGGACGGCTGCTTCACCCATCCGAACCCGGACTTCATCGGGGAAGTGGATGGCAGGAGACTCTTCGATGAGCTTTTGATGACGCCTCTGACTAGAACAGTCGCGCTCTCCGAGCCAGAGCATCGTGTCGTGTGAGTCTCCGATGATCTGCATTTCGATGTGACGAGGCCAGGTCAGGTATCGCTCAACGTAGCATTCGGATCGGCCGAAGGCCTTCTCCGCTTCGCGTTGGGCCGACTCTAAGGCCTCCGCTGCATCGGCGGGGCCGTGGACTACGCGCATGCCACGCCCTCCACCGCCGTAGGCCGCTTTAATCGCAACGGGCCAGCCGAACTCTTTGCCGAAGGCGATGATCTCATCTGCACCTTGAAGAACGGTGTTTGTCCCAGGAACGCCTTGGACTCCTGCCTGTGCAGCTGCAATTCTTGAGCTAATTTTGTCGCCCATAACTTCAATAGCCTCAGGTGGCGGCCCAATAAAGGTGACACCTGTGGCGGTGATCGCTCGGGCAAACTCCGTATTTTCAGAGAAGAAGCCGTAACCGGGATGCAGAGCGTCCGCTTCACTTCTTCGAAGGATCTCAAGGACCATGTCGGTGTTGAGGTAGCTCTCTGCTGCGGTCTGGCCGCCGAGAGCAAAAGCCTCGTCAGCGAGACGAACATGTTGGGCATTGCGGTCGAGGTCAGAGTAGATGGCTACGGTTTGGATGCCCATCTCTCTCGCTGTTCTCATAACTCGAACAGCGATCTCTCCTCGGTTCGCAACGAGAATTTTCTTAAACACCATCGGCCTTTCTCACGAGCGACCTAGGTTCAATGCTGTGACTATCAACACCGAACATGGTCCACTTCCACCAAATCCTTGGCGAATCCAACTCCTTGGGGTTGTTGATTCGACTAATCGCTACATCATAGACCAATTGTCTCTCGGCGTTCAGGAGCCTTTTGCCGTAGCAGCCGACCTTCAG
>JBMFXG010000146.1:0-6741 GCA_049964535.1 Acidimicrobiales bacterium
ACTCCCAACGGTGGAGGGTATCGTTTCGTGGCTGCAGATGGCGGTGTCTTTGACTTTGGGAATGCAACCTTCTACGGTTCAATGGGTGCTACGCATCTCAATCAACCAGTAGTCGGTATGGCCGCTGATCCCGCTACGGGGGGCTACTGGCTCGTCGCTGCTGATGGGGGCATCTTCTCCTTCAATGCGCCATTCTTTGGTTCGACTGGAGCGATCCATCTCAACCAGCCAATTGTAGGAATGGAGGCCACTCCCAACGGTGGAGGGTATCGTTTCGTGGCTGCAGATGGCGGTGTCTTTGACTTTGGGAATGCAACCTTCTACGGTTCAATGGGTGCTACGCATCTCAATCAACCAGTAGTCGGTATGGCCGCTGATCCCGCTACGGGGGGCTACTGGCTCGTCGCTGCTGATGGGGGCATCTTCTCCTTCAATGCGCCATTCTTTGGTTCGACTGGAGCGATCCATCTCAACCAGCCAATTGTAGGAATGGAGGCCACTCCCAACGGTGGAGGGTATCGTTTCGTGGCTGCAGATGGCGGTGTCTTTGACTTTGGGAATGCAACCTTCTACGGAGCCGCCGTCTAAAGAACCTGCTGGTAAGGACCCTGATGGGCGGGGCTTGAAACGTACGTATCGACTTTTGTTGACCGACTCCGTGAGGGTGAATGTGCGCCGAGAGGGAACGGAATGTCGGTGGTACCTGTTGAGCGAAGGTCAGTTGCGAGTCAGGGTCAGTATGGGCCACAGTTACCTTTGGTGCTGTGGCCCATAGATTTTGCTGTGATCTCAGATCGCCTCATCTGTCAGGTTGGGTGACTTGGTCGTCGTCCTCCGATTGCGCAGTGAGAAAAGAGGTGAGGGATGACTGAAATAACTTGCGATCTGGGAAGCTCGAGGCTACGGTGCACGATTCACGATTAACGATTCACGCTTCACGATTCGCGAGGCAAACCATGCCACTTGAGTTTCGGTCTGCAACTGATGCTGATGACGTGAGGAGACGAGCGATGGCGACGTACTTGGCAATGCTGTCTGAAGTGAGCTCTGAGCAGTGATACATTGTGTAGGGCATTCCGAGCCGCATCTGATAACGATCGCCCGGAGTCAACCAGTAAGAGGTTCTCGATCCTGAAAATCGACCGATACTAAACCGCTGTCGCATGATTCTCTCAACGACCCCGGCTTGTCAGCAGCCTGATTTAGTGCTTCGAGCTTGCGATTAGTGAATGAAGCACCTGTGTCGAGGCTGAGCAGATTTGGGCCTAACCTACATTGGCGATCACTAGTGATCGCCAATGTAGTCACGCACCTTCTGGCGGATCTCCTGCATAGTACAGCCG
The DNA here is from genome assembly GCA_049964535.1 of Acidimicrobiales bacterium. Classification (GTDB taxonomy): domain Bacteria; phylum Actinomycetota; class Acidimicrobiia; order Acidimicrobiales; family Acidimicrobiaceae; genus JAJYZP01. The sequence goes on from JBMFXG010000146.1 coordinate 1,344, forward strand.
ACAGCTGTCCTCTTGGCAGTGGCAACAATTTTCACTCCGAGAGTCAGCATTGAACCTTCAAGTGCCGGCTTGATCTTCCCGATCGAGTCGGTAGTTTCGAAGACACTCAGGCTTAGCCTTGACGATTTGGGTTTTAGTGCAACGAAAATCATCGTCTCTCCGGTTTCGACGCTCAGACTCCAGCCGATGTCCACTGTCGACGAGCCAGGAAGGTTTATGAACGACGTGAGGCGGTCCTGCTCGACACCTACACCGAACATCCCGAAGGGTTCGTGCACAACGTTCCCACCTGGCCGACATTGCGCCTGTGGTGTGGATCGACGAAGTTGGGAAAGAGGTACTAACTCCGTAACTGCGGCGGAGAGCTGTGTCATAAAGCTCGACCCTTGCCGAATGGACTGAGAACGCTCACGGTCGGAGAATCGGTCTCTCGTCGTCACACATGACCTTTCAGAGTATCCAGCCGATCAACATGATGATCTATGGCAGTCCACAGATGGTACAACATGGGACGTGTGAACCTCTGTGACACCCAGCAAGTAAGGGCGAGAGCGTTGCAGAATCATGAGCGCAACGACCAAGGCACGCAAGGATGTAGTGCTTCAGGAACTCCTTGATATCAATGCATCAAGGGTGTCACCGGAGGGTGGTGCAGGAGATGAGCGTGGTTCTCTTGAAGCCGTCTTGTGCTGAGTATGTTCGGCTTCGAAGAGCTGCGGCCGTCCCGACGCGTTGCGCTCAAGCCTGAGCGATGCGAACGTGGTTACCTGAAGGATCCCGAACGGCACAGTCCCGAACACCCCAAGGTTGTGAGGTCGACTCCTGCAGGATCTCTGCCCCTCTGGCACGAAGGCGCTCGAAGGTAGCGTCGAGATCATCGGAGCGGAAGATCGCCGCCTGGAGTGATCCCTTCGTTACGAGTGCTAGGAGTGCGTCCCCTTCGGCTTGCGAACGACCGCCGTGTGGTTGGAATAGGACAATGCCGACATCTTGGCCGGGCGCCCCCACGGTAACCCATCGGAATCCATCAGAACTGACATCGTTGAGAATTTCCAGACCGAGCGCTTCATGGTAGAAGTCGAGAGCTTGATCGGGGTCGTGGACCGGAATAAACATTGAGGAGAGTGATACTGCCATGGAACAATCTTACGTACGACCGAACCGGTGGTGTTTCTCCGATTCTGCTCTTTTGACGTAGTAATGGTCGGGCATGAACCTTCGTGCAGCGTTGCTAAAACCCGTTTGGCTCCTGCTCGTTCGAAAACTATCTCAGGACGTCGGATGTGGAGCGTCGTGGGCGATTGAGCATCATCGCTAAGCACGGCGGAACTGCCTGAAGTGCAGTGTGATCGCGCTCACGATACTGTGTTGGAGTTTCGTGGACAATCTCGCTGAATCGAGAGCTGAACGAACCAATAGACAGGCAACCCAGGGCCGCACAGGCCTCCTATGCCGGCATTCCTTGACGAAGGAAAAATTTAGCTCGCTCAATTCGGCGAGTCATGAGGTAAGAGTAGGGAGTTTCGCCATATGCTGCCCGGAACTTTCGAGAGAAGTGCGCTGGTGACATCAGCGCTTCGCGTGCTATCGATGGTATGTCGAGCGGTAGAGCATACTGGCGATCCATAAGGTTGCGAGCTTTGCGCAGCAGGGCGAGATTTTCGATCTCTGTAGCTCTCATCGACAGAAACAATATGGGAGCGATCGTTCATGGTGCCGTTCGTTTCGAAATAAATGCAACGTAGAAGTCATACATTTTCACGTCGGAGAAAGTCGTTCTTTAGGTTCCGACCGTCACTCCGGACCGGCCGCTGGTGCTGCCGTGGGAGTGCGCGCATCTGCCACCTTAGACACTGTCCATCGACAGATACGTGGATCAGTTAGTGGGGACCTGTCAGCAGCAGGACACCGTGGCTATTTTCAAGAAATTCGTCGACTGGCCTGACGGCTATCGGGGTGAAACCAGGAGATCTCTCCGATTAGCTCGAGACCGCTCGGCGATCTCTGAAGTGACCATAGGGCCTCTCTGCGAGCCGAAGTACAGATCTTAACAGAATTCTGAGACAGCGAACTCTCTATTCGTTATAATTGGTCCAACGTTCAGACCATTAGCGCATATGAGGGGGAGCTTTGGGATCGTTTGCTGAGATGCTGCGTGACGTCGACAGGGCAATCGATCGAGAGTCGGAGTGGGCCTTTCTCTTCCTTGAGGAGTTGGTCCGAAGGCCGAGCGTATTGGGAAGTGAGCTTGGAGCGCAGGAGATCCTCGGAGAGGCACTCGCTGAGCTAGGGTTTTCTGCCGAGTACCTCCCAGTACCTGATTCCGTTGCTAACGATGCCTTCTCCGGCGTACCGACGCTGCCGTACACAGATCGATACAATCTCGTGACTGGAGCTACGGAATCAACCGGGCTACCGAGTCTTCTGGTCAACGGTCACATCGACGTCGTCCCCGCACAGGAGCGAGGTTGGACATCGCCTCCATTTGTGCCTCGTCGCCGGAACGGTTGGATGTTTGGACGTGGAGCCGGAGATATGAAGGCCGGTTTCGCCATGGTTCTACTCGGGCTCAAAGCGCTTCGTCAGCACTTCGCAGAGGCTCACTCTGCGCCGTTGAGGGTGCTCTCTGTGATCGAGGAGGAGTGTACAGGCAACGGTACACTCGCTGCTCTGAGAGCCGGAGTCATAGCTGACGCCGTACTCCTTCCAGAGCCAACTGACCTCCAGGTCATGGTCGGTGGAATCGGCGTTACTTGGGTCCAGGTCACGATCGACCTTGGCGGCGGCCACGCAGAGTCTTCTGATCGAGTTAGTAGTCCGGCCGATCTGTTGAGCTCATTGTTAGCATCGTTTCGTTCGCTCGAGGCAAGCTACAACAAGGACGTAGAGCACTATCTCGAAACGATCGAACATCCCTACAACGTGAACGTTGGTGAGGTCACGATGGGGGATTGGCCCTCGAGTGTACCGTCGGTGCTCACCCTTGGAGTTCGCATCGGTCACCGCTCCGATCACAGCTCAGAGCAGGTCCTTCAAGATGTGCGAGCCTGTACCTTTGAGGCCCTGGAGGGCTACGGATCTCCGGTCAAGGTGGCAATCGTACCTCACGGCTTCCGAGCAGAGGGATACCACCTTGATCCGTCTCATGCACTGGTAGGGGCGCTGCGACATGCAAGCGCTCAAGCAGGAAACGAGTTAATCGGTACGACGGTCGTGGGGAGCACAACCGATGCCCGCTACTACATCAATCAAGCGCAGATTCCCGCAGTCTGCTATGGACCGGTGGTAACAAACATGCATGGCACCGATGAAGCCGTTGAGCTCGACTCCATTGTGCGTGGTGCTCGTACCTACGCTCGGTTTTTTGCAAACTACATCCACTGTGATGGTCTTGTCGGCTTCGGCCATGGATTGTGGCAGTGACCGAACAGGAACAACCGCAGTTGAGCGCGTGGACCTCCAGTCTTTTGGAGCCGCTGCCGATGCGAAACGCTGGAGAGCGAGTAGCGGACCGACTTGTGACCGCAATCGCACTTGGTGAGTTCGTTCCAGGGCAACGACTACCTCCGGAGCGCGAGCTCGCGTCGATGCTCACGATGAGTCGGGGGGTCATCCGAGAAGCGATACAGCGGCTCGCAGCGAGTGGTTACGTGACGGTGCTCCGTGGTCGAAATGGCGGTGCTTTCGTCAACGATTACGTTGGCCCTGAGACCGAATCGATGATCCGAAGAGTTCTCGTACCAGAGTGGGAACGTCTCGAGCATCTTTTAGACATGCGCTCTCTCATCGAGTCTGAAATTGCTCGGACTGCGGCAGCGCGTTGCGATGCCGACGACACCCGCGAGATCACCGAGGCGTTGCGGCGTTATGAATCGGCCGGCCTCGACCGTACGTCTTCAGCGGACGCAGATCGTGAGGTACATCTCTCGATTGCTCGTGCAACGCACAACCCGCTGCTTGAAGCACTCAGTCTTCGTATCCGCAAGGAGGTGAGCCTTGGCTTTGGCGCTGAACCATATAGCCCTGAAATTCGGAAGCGTGCGCTCATACAACACCCCGAGCTTGCAGAGGCAGTGATCCGCAAGCGGCCGGAGGAAGCAGCTCGTTTAGCCGAGCATCACTTCTCACTTACCGAGGAGCTCTTACGTGAACTCATCGCAAAGGTGCGATCCAAGAAAGACCACATAGTCAAAGAAAGAGATGGCGAGGGGGCATCATGACGGTTCGATCCAGCTAGCTAGACCATCGAGCTCACCGAAACACAGTTTTACGGAAAAGCGTACCCATGAGGTATGCAGAAAGGATACGACCTATGCCAATGGCCAACGTGAACGATATTGAGATACACTACTCCCTTGAAGGCGACGGACCCGAGACCATCGTTTTGGTCAATGGGCTTGCAGACGACCTGGATACCTGGATGTTTCAGGTCGATGATCTACTTGCAGCGGGCTACAGAGTCTTACGTTTTGATAATCGGGGAATCGGGAAGAGCTCTAGTCCAACGGGGCCGTATACAACGGAGCTCTTTGCATGTGATACCAAGGCACTCGTCGATCATCTTCAGATCGACCGCTGTCACATCATGGGTGTTTCCATGGGTGGAATGATCGCCCAGGAGTTCGCACTTCGCTACCCAGAGAACCTCCTTACTGCGACCTTTGCGTGTACGTATGCATCTCCTGGACCTTTTTGTTCGAGGATGTTCGCGATGTGGGCGGCCATAGCTCCGGTCATGGGCGTGCCTTTTGTCATGAAAGACGTGACCCTCTGGGCCTTCACGACTGAGTTCTTCGAGACACATGAGGACGACCTCAAGGAGTTTGAAACAGCGATGGCCTTCATGAGCCAGCCTGTTCACGCCTATCTTGCTCAGCTCTACGCTATTCAACATCACGATACTCGAGATCGACTCAGTGAACTTCGTGTACCGACCCTCGTCCTCGCCGGTGAAGCGGACATATTGATACCGACGTACCTCTCTAAGGAATTGAGCAGCCTCATTGTCTCGAGTGAGTATCGAGAGACTCCTGGTGGCCATGCCTGTCTGTGGGAGCATCCGCAATCCTTCAATGAAACCTTTATCGATTTTCTCAAGAGCCACAAGGGGGCAAAAGAACTATGACACCTGACTCACCACCGCAGTCCGAGCAGCTTCAACGAGGGCAGATAGGACTGCTCGGAGTGCTCATGCCGGGGCTTGCCCAGGTGGCACCGGCATTCAACCTTTTCTTCACTACTGGTGTCATGGCAAGCCTTGCTGGTGCCTCGGTACCGCTGATCTTCCTGATCTCTATGGTCGGTGTGGCCGCTACTGCGAGCTCACTCGCACAGTTCGCCGGTCTCTATCCAAGTTCGGGATCGTTCCTTACCTACATCGCAAAAACGATGGGTGCCC
>JBMFXG010000147.1:0-6694 GCA_049964535.1 Acidimicrobiales bacterium
GCGATAGCTCTCGACGGGTGCTGCGTGTCAGCAAGAATCGCTACGGTAAGTCTCCTGAGTATGCAGCTCTTGAAATGGATCTGGGTGGTCTACGGCCCGCCGCTGAGCTTGGAGTGAGTGACGGTCCACGATCTGACCGGCCTGGTCGAGTACGCTATCCTGCTCTCTTTGGATCTCGAGTGGAGTTGGTTGAGGTACAAGCCTTAGTGTCGGATACGTGCCGAGAGGCTTCTGCGCGACCGCTGTCGGAGGGGTTTGACGCCGGCCGCTTATCGCTCATTGTCGCGATTATCGACAAGGTACTTGGCACTGATCTCTATCGACGTCAGGTCCTTGTGCAGGTTACAGGAGGGATTCACCTTGTCGATCCGGCCGCAGATCTGGCTATCGCCGTTGCCCTTCTCTCGTCCTGCTGGGATCGAGCTCTTCCGTTTTTGTGGACGACCTATGGCGAGCTCTCGCTCCTTGGTGAGGTTCGGCGCGTGCGCGAGAGTCCTAGTAGGCTCGCGCTCGTCAGAACACTTGGTTTTGAGAGGGTAGTACGGCCTGGTCAAGCAGGTGGTAACGAGGAAGACGTCGTCGACGATCTCGTCCGCGCTCTGTACCGCCTTGGTTTGGGGGACTGTCTGGTGCGTGCGGTAGGCTGACAACGTGGACGATCGAAGCGAGAATGAGTTCGTAGGTACGCTGAGAAGGGTGGCCCCTGGCAGTGCTCTTCGGGAGGGTCTCGACCGAGTTCTACAGGCTCGTATGGGCGTGCTCGTTGTACTCGGAGATGGGCCAGAAGTGCTCTCGCTCTGTTCTGGTGGATTTTTGGTTGACGCGGAGTTTACGCCACAGAAGCTCTATGAGTTGGCAAAGATGGATGGGGCACTCGTGCTCTCTGCGGACGGCTCTCGGATAGCAAGAGCAAACGTACATCTGGTGCCAGATCCAAGGGTTCCAACCAACGAGACGGGTACTCGACACAGAACTGCGGAACGAGTAGCTCGCAGTGTCGATGTGCCAGTGATAGCGGTCTCCGAGGAGCTATCTGTGATCTCGGTCTATCGGGGAGAAAGGAAGCGCCAGCTGCAGCCAATCCCAACCGTACTAGCACGGGCAGACCAGGCTCTTTCGACCTTGGAGCGCTATAAGCAGCGTCTCGATTCAGTGATGGGTGCTCTATCGTCTCTCGAGATGCGTCAAGAGACGACCTTGAAAGACGTTCTGATCGTCCTTCAGCGAGCCGAGATGCTTCGAAGAATCTCGAGCGAAATTCGCTGGTACCTCGTCGAGCTTGGTGCGGATGGTCGGCTCGTTGAACTCCAGCTTAACGAGCTCTCGTTGGACTCGTCCTCGGACTATCGATCGGTCGTGAGCGATTTTCTCGGGCTCTGTAGCGATGACGATGTAGAGGCTATCGTTCGCTACCTCGCTTCTCTGTCGACCGCCGATCTTTTGGATACGAAGACCCTCGCCGCAGGTGTGGCCAAACGCGCGAGATGTGTGGACCTGCTGCAGCGAACTAGAGAGGTCGCTGATCCGCTCGTCATTGAGCTGGACTCTAAGGGACAGCGCGTTCTCTCGCTCATTCCGCATCTTCCTGAGTCGGTACAAGGTGCGGTGCTGCACGAGGTTGACTCACTGAGCGAGTTGGTGAGCCTAAGTGAAACAGATCTTAGCCGAATCCCGGGAGTCGGTGAGGAGTGGGCGAAGGTCATCAAGGGGCACCTTAGGATGCTGGTGGGGCGGTCATGAGGGTCTCTCTGCCTCGGTTTAGGCGTCCGAAAGCTCGAGGAACCTTTCTGAATCGATGATGGTGTAGGTGTGGCCTTCCACGGTGAGAACACCCTCTTTGATGAGTGATGACAATGCCTTGTTGACTCGTTCTCTTGATGCGCCCACCAGTCCAGCGAGCTCTTCTTGTGTGAGTGGAAGGTAGAATCGGCTGCGTCCTTGAGCAAACTCCAGGAGTCGGCGTGCGGTTCGACCTGTGACATCGAGGAACATGGCGTTTGCCAGCGATTCGTCTGCGCTGCGTAGGCGTTTCGCAATGAGTTCTACCATTGCCCACATCGCTTGTGGGCGTCGCTGCAAGGCGGTCCTCATGACCGAGAATGGTATCGTCAACAGCTCGGTTCTTTCTAGAACACGAGCGGTGGCTGAGCGACCTTGACGATCGAAAAGGCTCATCTCACCGAGGAGATCGCCTCGTTCCATGAGAGCCACGATCGACTCTTTATTGTCGCTTACTCGCTTGACGATGCCGATTCGACCGTTTGCGACAACAAAGAGATCGTTGGCTTCGTCTCCTTCGCTGAAGAGGATTTGCGATCGGAGCAGGGTTATCTTCCGTGTGCGACGTACCACTTCATCGAGCAAGGTAGGGTCGAGAACACGAAAGAGTGGTGTCTCAGAGAGCAGCGTCCGTGCGTCGACGTACGAGATACACGCACCCCCTTGTCCGTTGGTCTATCCGCTATCCCTAGACCCCGAGTACAATAGTATGCGGTAGATCGCAGCTTCGCAGTCCAGCCATTTCAGCGGAGCAACGAGGGAGATAAAGTGACATTCAATGTAGGTGACAAAGTGGTCTATCCGCACCACGGTGCTGCGATTATCGAACGCAAAGAAGTCAAGGTGGTGGCAGGAGTCGAAAAGGAGTTTCTTGTCCTGCGACTGGCGTATGGAGACTTAACCCTGATGGTCCCCTCGGAGAACGCTGCCGATGTAGGGCTTCGAGAGGTGATCAACGACGAGGAGGTCGAGGAGGTATTCGCTGTCCTTAGAAAGAAGGAGGCTCGGATGCCAACGAACTGGTCTCGTAGGTTTAAGAACCACGTCGAAAAGCTGAAATCTGGTGATATCTATCAGGTTGCTGAGGTAGTTCGGAATCTGAGCATTCGCGATAAGGATAAGGGGCTCTCAGCTGGGGAGAAACGAATGCTCTCAAAGGCTCGGCAGGTATTGGTCTCAGAGTTGACCTTTGCCCTCGACTGTAGTGTTGAAGAGGCAGAGGTCAAACTCGATGGTGCGCTCGAATAACTGAGCTTCTTGGGGTGGAGGCATGGTGCATCGTCGTTGCCGGCGGATCGGGATCGAGATTTGGTGGCCTCAAACAGTTTGAATCCGTTGACGGGACAACCGTTCTTGAGCAGAGTGTTCGCGTTGCAAGACTGCACGTTGCAAAGGTTGTGGCCGTCGTTCCAGCAGGTTATGAGAGTACACCCGGTAGGTTCGGCGCAGATCTAGTAGTTCCTGGCGGCGCAACGAGATCTGACTCGGTCAAAGCGGGGTTGGCGGTCGTTGGCGAGAACGCGACACACGTGCTCGTTCACGACGGAGCGCGACCATTTGTCACAGGGGACGTCTTTCTTCGAGTGCTTGCAGCTCTTGCGGACGGAGCCCGAGCAGTTATTCCGGTGCTCGATGTAACGGACACGGTCAAAGAGATCGAAGGTGACCATATCGTCAGAACCCTCGATCGTAACAAGCTTGCAATCGTACAAACTCCCCAGGGATTTACGAGGGATGATCTCGCTGCCATGTATGCACTTGGACGAGTCGAGAGCGACGATGCGGCATTGGCGGAGCAGATCGGAATACCGGTGCTCTGTGTGGCCGGCGATGCCGACAACGTTAAGATAACGAGGCCCTCAGATCGGCTTCTCCTCAACGGAGGAGCTCACCGTAGTTCATTGGTCGACACTGTTGCCCGGGAGATCGTGCGGACGATTCGAGTAGGTTTTGGCTTCGACGCACATCGGTTCTCGGACGATCCTCGTCGGAAACTCGTACTCTGTGGCGTCGAGTTCGATGGTCTTGGTCTCGAAGGGCATAGTGATGCAGATGTAGGCTGCCATGCCGTGGCGGACGCCTTGCTCGGGGCCGCAGGAGAGGGTGGTATCGGCGATCACTTTCCGGCAAGTGATATGGCACTCTCTGGAGCTAACTCCCTTCAGTTGCTTGGAGCCTGTCGAGATAAGGTGGAGGCTAAGGATTTTGTTCTGGTCAATACGGATTTGACCTTGATCTGCGAGACACCGGTTCTTGCTCCGCGTCGCATGGAGATGGAACGGCGGCTCACCGACGTCCTTGGCTCCTCCGTCTGCGTGAAAGGTAAGAGAACCGAGGGTCTCGGGTCGATAGGGCGTCGTGAGGGAATTGCTGCCGTGGCATCGGTCACGATAATGAAGAGAGGTTGAAAGTGGCACAGGGAAGCGCTCGGCGAGGTCTACGACCTCCGAGAGTTCAGCGTCCTCAAGATGGACCGCGACGAGCACCGGCGCGTGAGATAGAGCTCGGTGGTGATCAGATAGAAGGTCGAAGGGCGGTGTTTGAGGCGTTGCGGGCGAATCGACGCGCTGTGCGAGAGGTATGGTTCGATGCGGGACTTGAGCGTACAGGGTTAGTTTCAGAGATTGCGCATCTAGCGCTTCAACGAGGTGTCCCACTTATTGAAGTAACCAACGCTCGTTTTGATAGGACGGTTCGTTCGGACTCTTCTCAAGGCGTTCTTGCTTTCGCTGAACCGTTGAGGGATTTGACGCTCGTAGAGTTGGTGAAATCGTGTCGTCGTCAACCCGCTCTGATGCTTCTTGACCATGTCACTGATCCGCGAAATCTTGGAGCCATACTCCGAAGTGCGGAGTGCGCCGGCTTTGAAGGAATCGTAATAGCGGAGCGTCGCTCGACCAAGGTTACGCCAACGGTGACGAAGACCTCGGCCGGGGCCGTTGAGTACCTCCGATTCGCAATGGTGGGTGGTGTTCCGGCAGCGATTGAAGAGCTCAAGGCTCTGGGAGTCTGGATCGTAGGTCTTGATCCCGCTGGCAGTCAGGAGATCTTTGACGTTGAACTCTTGACGGAACCGCTTGCACTCGTTCTCGGCTCTGAGGGGAAGGGACTCTCTCGATTAGTTCGGGAACGTTGTGATATTGTGGCCACCATTCCCCAAAGTGGCTCGATTGCGTCGCTGAACGTGTCGGCCGCTGCGTCAGTTGCGTGTTTTGCGGTTCAGCGCGCACGGACTGCTAGGCACCTTCTCCCCTCACGTTAGTGAGAAGAGAAGATGCTGAACAGTAAGCAGTATTACCCTAACCCAGGCGTCTGACTTATCTGTAATTTCTCGGATGTTCTTCGTTGCGCGCTCTGGCAGCTCTGCGAACTTCATAGAGAGATCCCGTCACCCCGGGAATGTTGAGTGTGCAACTAATGTTCTGGAGCTATCAGGGGACTCTAATGAGTTGAAATGGAGCGAGGCCGGCTATGCCAGCAGTTCAGGTTGAAAATATCTTTGCACTCAATAAGGTCGAGGCGACGGTTGAAGAAGTTCTAGCATCGCGATCCGTGTTATCGAGGACGGTTGCCCCGAAGGGATACGAAGGTGAAGGATTCCCGGTTCGACGAGCTTTCGCAGGTGTAGCTCCGGAGTTACTCGATCCGTTCGTCCATATGGACCAGATGGGTGAAGTTGACTATGCACCTGGCGAACCGAAAGGTACTCCATGGCATCCCCATCGCGGCTTTGAGACTGTCACGTACATCATTGATGGGACTTTTGACCATCGGGACTCTCACGGTGGGGGTGGCCGTATTACTAACGGTGCAACGCAGTGGATGACGGCCGGTAGCGGTCTCTTGCACATCGAGGTGCCGCCGGAAGAACTCGTCGTAACGGGCGGGCTCTTTCATGGCCTACAGCTCTGGGTTAATCTCCCGGCAAGCCAAAAGTGGATTCACCCACAGTATCAGAGCATCGAACCGACCGCTGTTACCTTGCTGTCCTCTGATGATGGAGGCTCCTTAGTGCGGTTAATTGCGGGCGGGCTTGGTGCACAGAGAGGTCCAGGATCGACTCAGACGCCGATCAATTTCATCCACGCCACTGTGGCACCCGGTTCTCGCCTCCATCTGCCCTGGCCGACGGAGTTCAATGGATTGATCTACGCGCTCGACGGGAATGGGTTTGTCGGACAGAATCAGGTGGCGTTACAAGGAGGGGAGCTTGCGGTGCTTGGATCGGGGCTATCCATTGAGGTGTACGGCGGTGATGTGGTCGATTCTCGGTCTGAGAACTTCGAGGTCATTATTCTTGGTGGGCGTCCAATTCGCGAACCGATCGCATGGTATGGACCATTCGTGATGAACACGCAGGCCGAACTTGCTCAGGCCTTTGAGGACTACCGTACCGGCAAATTGGGATCCATTCCTGCGTAAACGGAGCAACCTTCTAACGAGAACCTGTCTTACAATTCTTCGGCCTGCTGAGTAGAGGTTTAGTTCTTGAAGGGGCCGAGGGATTGAAGACCTCGAGCACGATAGGGGTACCTTGTAAGGCGGCAGAGGCGTCGTTGTTGAAGAATGGGTCTAGTTTTCTCGATCACCGGTCCTACACAACTTAAGCAATGAGGCCGATGCTCTCGGTGCGTGCCGACCCTCGTCGGTGGTGAATGATGTACTCCGAATTCGGCTCGTGATCTGTTCTACCGGTCCGACGAAGTCGCGTCCTTATCTCGTTGGGGATTGAGAGACGACTGGTCGTCCTGTGGTAGTTCTGCCTGCCAAGAACCGTGAGGTTGCGTTTCGGCCCGAGCAGAGGAGTTGAGATGCTCGCTGAGCGGGATGAAGAACTCGACCCATCTTTCGATCCTAACCCCAATACTCCCAGCTCATTGGGTTAGGCTCGGTGAATAGGGCACTACAACGTGGC
>JBMFXG010000148.1:0-6687 GCA_049964535.1 Acidimicrobiales bacterium
CACACAGCGTCTTCATCGCATCGAACTCACAGGGGAGTCGATGCGTCGAGATACACAGCCTCCCACCAAGGAGCACTAGTCACAAAAGAGCCCCGCTGCCTACAATGAGATCAAGCTCCTGCACACCAAAGAAGAGACAAAAGGAGGTGAGATAAGGGGACAGCGTGACACTCTTCGCAGAGCGTCAACACACCCATGCTTAGGTGTCCGAAAACTCCGGACTCGGTGTCCGAAATCAGCGGAATATGCACAAACGCACGAACGTGTGCGTTGATCCACCAGATGAGTTCTTGAGGGGGAGTGATCTCAGCGTAGATCAGACCCGACGCACCCATGGCTGCAACGAACAGCTCAGCCTCACTCGTGACCTCGCGTCGATAGACGTCGTAGATCGGGAGCTTTCCCCCAGGGAGGTCAACAAAAAGACGTTCACCGGCTTTGTGCTCTTGACGCATAACGACATCGATGGTCTTTGCGAAGCAAAGATAATGCGCACAGAACTGGGAGTAGCCATAGCCATCTGGATACAGCTCTCGGTATTCATGCCACAGCAGCATCATGGTGACGTGAGGTCGGGGCAGCTCGGCGTGGATCTTCGCCCAGTCCGGCATCGGGCGCTCGTCGCTCGCCACGTGTTGGCGAGTTGGAAACAGCATGGCATCCAAGGCATTGTCGCTACTTCCTTCCGGAATAGGCCATGTGAGATTGGCTGCCTTCGCACGCCTGACATAATCAGCCACCGTCGTTGGAGGAATCTGTAGTGACGCGCCTACGAGTCGGAGACTGAGTTCCTCGCCGAAGGTGAGCCTGAGAACTTCACGGATCTTACGCATGGCAATATGGGGACGAGACACTGGCTACTCCTCGATGAATAGGTAATCATTCGAAGTAGCTTGCTCTGTCTTGTGGCGTTACGTCAGCATGTTCTTGCCTCAATCCCAGGGTGTACGAGAACCCCGGAATCGGTGTACGAATTGCTTCGGAATGGGTGTACGAAAACCCCCGGAATACTCAATTGTTAATCGTCTTCGGTGTAGGCCCTATATCCTCACTGCTTTAAACAAGTGCCGGTCCCACATAGAGACTTCGGCGTCTTTCGTATTACAGCAACTAGAAACACCTCCTGAGCCAACTCTTGAGAACCTGAGGTGCCATTTTGGATCTGAGAACTGAGATCCGTTGCCAGCCTCCCGGCCTAACCGTGTCTTGACAGCGTTGCGCAGGCTCCTCCAGTTAGTGTTGCAGGATTCATGGGCTGACTCTTGAATCACTTTGAAGCCAGAGAATCGGCGCAGCCTTACCCGATGCGTCTAGCCCCAAAGGCCGAGCTGTCATAGATCTCGCTCTGATGATGACCCCGGGTCGTTTGGACTACCCGGTCTGGCCGTGGGGTGGGTCTTTCCTGATAAACTCTTCCCTTACGTAAGAGTATAGTATCATCGCTGGGCAGTTGAGCTTCTGCCTGGCAGGACGAGACGATCTCGTCCCTCTCTCTTCATCAGGAAAGGTACTTCGTTGGATAGTGCACAGTCGGAGACCCCTCACACTGCGGCGGGTAGCACGAACGCGTCGATAGTGAGCAGTATGCAAGGTGATCCGGGGTGGTGGAGATCGCCGAGGCAGTGGCGAATCGAGGTGCTAGCGGCCATGGTGGTCGGGATCGCTCTCATCCCAGAGGCAATTTCGTTTTCCGTTGTTGCTCACGTTGCACCGCAGGTGGGTCTCTTTGCATCATTTGTGATGGCGATGACCATATCGATTGTCGGTGGTCGGCGTGCGATGATCTCCGCAGCCACCGGTTCAACGGCGCTAGTTCTGGCTCCGCTCTCACGTCACTATGGGCTCCACTATTTAATTGCAGCAGTGCTCCTTGCTGGTGTAGTTCAAATCGTCCTCGGACTTCTGGGGGCTGCCAAACTTATGCGTTATGTGCCTCGAGCAGTGTCGGTCGGCTTCGTCAACGCGCTAGGGATTTTGCTCTTTCTTGCCCAGCTGTCGAACCTCAGGAATGTATCGTATCTGGTCTATGTACTCGTACTCCTCGGTTTGGGTGTCATTACCCTCTTCCCTCGAGTCAATCGCACGATTCCCGCTCCACTGATTGCTATCGTGCTCGTTACTACCATTGCGATCATTGGGCATTTTCACGGTGTCCCAACGGTGGGAGACAAGGGCACACTGCCTTCGTCTCTTCCTCTGCCGACCCGCCTTGCGGTACCGATGACACTTCGTACCCTTCATATCATTGCTCTTCCAGCGGTAGGCATGGCAGTCGTCGGTCTCCTCGAGACCCAGATGACCGCTCGTCTCGTGGATGACATAACTTCCTCGGGCTCAAACAAACGACGAGAAAGTATTGGGCAGGGGATTGCCAACATCATTGCGGGTATCTTCGGCGGCATGGGGGGCTGTGCGATGATCGGACAGACCATGATTAACCTCAAATCCGGCGCACGGACCAGAATGTCTACCTTTCTGGCAGGAGTCTTTTTACTCATCTTGGTGGTAGTGATGAACCCTCTCGTGTCAAAGATTCCAATGGCAGCGCTCGTAGCGGTCATGTTCGTGGTGGCGTATAACACCTTTAACTGGGAAAGTATTGCCCCATCGCACCTCAGGCGCCTTCCGAAAGCGGAGACCTCCGTTATGATCATCACGGTTATTCTGACCGTGGCAACCGGCAATCTCTCGATCGGCGTCATCGCTGGATCGATCATGGCCGCCCTTCTTTTCGCTCACCGAGTACAGGGTCAAGCGCAGGTTGTTCGTGTGACGAAAGATCATCATCGCTGGAATCTGCATCTTCCCTTTCACCATGTGAACGATGCGGACCTTGTTCGCTCGGGAGCTACGCGTACACCGCGTGATCTCGATGGGCAAGTTTCTGTCTACCAGATTCGAGGTGAGCTCTTCTTCGCCTCCAGTAGCGACCTCAGTGACCACTTCGATTACGTGGGTGATTCCTCCCATATCGTCATTGATTTATCGGAGTCACACATCTGGGATGCTTCTACAGTAGCGGCGCTCGATCAGGTGATCTCCAAATACGCGCATCATGGCAAATCGGTCGAGATTGTTGGTATGAATGACGAGAGTCGTGAGCTACATGATGCTTTAACCGGCCGTCTCGCCTCAGATCACTCGTGATGGGCTCTCATGGGAGAACCCTTTAGAGTAATGACCATGTCATCTGGTGGGTGTTCTTGAACTGCAATACTGATGGATTGTGGTATCGGTTCCGGTTGAGGCCTTCTCCTAAAGACTTGTCTAACCCCTGAGCAAACCCGCATGATATCGATAGTGTAGGGGTGGTGGAAACCGACAATAATTTCTCGATGCTGCTCTAGCATCAACTGAACGGTTGCTGAGAACAAGACACCATTGGGGCTTTACGGTCATCGACCGCGGACGCGTGATCGACAAAAAACGATGGATCAGCACGGTCTCATCAAAGTGGCGAACCTCAGAGCACGGCCGGTCTGCGTCGGAAGGATGCGCACTCATGGTTCAGTAGCGTCGGAGTTGCACCTTGCCCCTTCGCTGTGCACCTTCGGGGAGAGGTTATGAGGTACTACTTGCGATGCCTTGAAGCTGGGTAGTAGTTAACGTGACACCATGATGGTCTGCTGCATCGTAGAGATGTCGAACCATGGACTCGGCAGCATCGAGCTGAATTCGAAGGGTGCGGCAACGCTCTTCTGCAATCTCGGCGTAGTGTCGAAGCCGTTCATGGATCTGAACCTCCTCCTCCGTGTTGCACGACCCTGCAGCGAGTCGGTCGTTCGTAGTAAGGAGTTCGGCAATTTCGTCAAGCGTAAAGCCTAAGGGCTTCATGTGTTTCACGAGTCGTAGGCGATCGATGTCCTGATCGGTATAGAGCCTGAAACCACCGCTACTCCTGCCGGATGGTGTCACGATGCCAACCTCTTCATAGTGGCGAATCGTACGAAGGGAGAGGCCGACGGCTTCTGCAACTTCTCCAATTTGGTGCATCCAGAACTTCACTTTCGAGCCTTGACCTACTCGCCTTGTGGTCAATAGGCCAAACCTTGTAGCGTATCCTACTCGTTCGCTCCTGGTGGAGCGCAATCTACTGGTTGCGTCGATTGGGGTCTGTTCGTCTTTCGCCTTTAGCGAACCACTTGGCTGGCCAGGTTGGCCCATGGGAACCTTGGAGTGGTAGATCCCTTTGCCGTTGGTGGGCTCGGTAACTGTCAAGCCAGTTGACGTATTTCTTGAAAATATCTTTGGTGTCCTGCTACGCCGTTGCTAACCTCCTCTCTCGCTGCTCTGCACTCGGTGTGGTCCATGTGTCTGTTGCTGGTGACCAGTTGCGGATCTTGCCGGAGATCCATCGAGACGGGTTCTTCATTTTGGCTTGTTCGTAGAGTGTCTGTCGCTGAGCGAGTATCTCAATGTGGTCTCCGTTGTGCATCTCCGAGGCGGTGACGAAGTTGAGAGCGGAGTGGCGATGGTGATCGTTGTAGTACGTGACGAACTTCTCTATCCAAACCCGTGCAGCGTTGAGATCGGAGAAGCCTCCATAGGGGTAGCCGGGCCAGTACTTCGTTGTGCGAAAGAGCGCTTCGATATGGGGATTGTCGTCTGAAACCCGTGGCCGGGAGTTCGTTGTGACAATACCCAAGTCATAACAGAGCGCAAGGAGCGCCGTTCCTTTCATAGGAGAGCCATTGTCTGAGTGGAGGATCTTTGGAGCACTGCCTCCCTCTCGAAGTGTGGCACGTTGGATGACGTCGGCCAGGTACTGCGATGACTCACGACCGTAGACCTCGTAGCCAACGATCTTTCTTGAGTAGAGATCCATGACGAAGTAGAGATAGAAGAATGCTCCCTCGACTGGTCCTTACGTCCACGAGTAGGGTCGGACCGGGGCGCCCTGCCAGCCTCTCGACTGGTGGGTTTCCCCGGCCCGCCCTCCGAACCGGACGTGCGACTCTCACCGCATCCGGCTCTCCACGTGTTATGCCGCTGGTGCGAGTGAGGCCGTCATTTCGCTTGACCATGGTGTGGGGATTCGAGCGCCCCGGTATCGGTAGCGAACAATCGCTACCTTTTGTGGCCGGAACATCTCGACTCTGCCATCGCGTATCTCCCAGTTAGGGAGGTGGCGACGGACGAGAGTCCCCTGGTTTAGCCCGGCATGCCGTTTGCGGATCCAACGGTAGATCCTCCACCACGTGAAGTGATCGAGGTAACTGAAGGTCCGTGAAGACACTCCGTGGTAAAAGTAGTTACACCATCCCGACAGAACTCGGTTCACCGAGATCAACAGGTCGCCAAGCGTTCGATGCTTTGCTCTGGCTGTCAACGGTCGAACCTTTGCCATCACAGAGGCAAGTGCCTTCTTCGATGGATAGGTATAGACCGCCTTCTTGCCGTTTTGACCTCTACGGTTCCGGCGCTGGATGTGCCAGCCAAGAAAGTCAAAACCCTCCTCTATGTGACAGACCCTCGTCTTTTCTTCCGATAGACGTAAACCCATCGGAGCGAGTACCGCTGTTACCTCATCCCAGAGCGCTTCGGCATCGTTGCGAGAGCCGTTGACCATGACCACAAAGTCATCTGCATACCGGATGATCCGCATAGCAGGTATTCCAGCTCGGCGACGCCTGGCACGCATCGATGTTGGACCAAGCGCTTCCCATTTAGCTGTGAAGTGCTCGTCCAACACGGACAGGGCGATATTGGCAAGTAGCGGTGAGAGGACCCCGCCTTGAGGAGTGCCGGTGATAGTCTTGCGATTAAGGCCCCTTTCGGTAAGGACTCCAGCTCGCAAGAATGCCTTGATCAGACCAAGGACGCCTTTGTCTCCGATTCGACGTCGCACCCTACCTATGAGGGCGGTGTGGTCGATCTCATCAAAGCACGCTTTGATGTCTGCCTCGAACACCCATTCGTAATTACGAACGGGTGTGCCGAGGAAGTGAATCTCAGCGATTGCGTCCTGGGCTCTGCGCCTCGGGCGGAACCCGTAACTGCACGGGTGAAAGTCCGCCTCAAAGATCGGCTCAAGCACCAGTTTCAGGGACGCTTGCACGACCCGGTCAACAGCAGTTGGTATCCCGAGACGACGGACTTTGCCCGACGCTTTAGGGATCGCCTTCTCCCGAACTCGGGTTGGAGTGAATCGGTGGGCTTTGAGGTCATCTCGCAGCTCATCGAGGAACTCCCTGGCAGAGGCGATAGATCGTGGTGCGATCCCGTCAATGCCAGCGGTGCGCCCGCCCTTGTTCTCCCGTACCCGATTCCACGCCACCACGAGGAAGGCCGGGTCATAGACAAGGTTGAATAAGTCATCAAAACAACGATCAGGATCACTGATCGCCCATTGGTGTAGCTTCGTTTGCATCCCAAGTACCCGTGCTCTGCCTCTTTGAGGCCAAGCCACGGAGCGCCAGTATTCACCAGCGACCTCCTTGTTCTGCTCTGTTGCTACCAACACGCTGGGGTCCTTCGCCATGTAGCCGGCTTTCCCGACCTCGGACTACTACAACCCCTCCGCCCCACCTCAGCAGCATCAACGAGCGACACGTCTTCCCGCCAACCAGCTGGTTGCTGGTTGGGTAGGGGGCTGTCGAAGTGGTTCCCACGTTCATCCTTGCACCGTTTGACAGGTGAGGCACCCAACTTTGCCCCTGCAACTTCGCCATGGCTACGCCGCAGACC
>JBMFXG010000149.1:0-6674 GCA_049964535.1 Acidimicrobiales bacterium
CCTCGGGCAGGTGGGGCCACGTTTGCTGATTGATGGCGTCCTTCATCTTCTTCCTTCGGTGAGACCTTTGTATGTCGAGGATCTGTATGTCGAGGATCGATTGAGCGTCGTTATCTAGGTAATCTACGTAGCTGGCCGGCCGAGTGGATGGCAGCGAGCTGGGAAAAGTTGCGTTAGTAGGTCTGTTGTGGGACGAGCGAGAGTTCATTCCGGAACTTGTGTTCGAGGCAAGGTTTACGGTGCTGAACATCGGTTAAATTCGTTCCAGTGCATTGCCGTCGAAGAGAGGCGTGATTTCGAACTGCTCCTTGTCGCGTATCATCTCCTCTGCACTCGGTTCGATGATCGCATGGTCCTGAGCCGCATCGATAATGGTTGTGAGGTAACGATAGTCGCTCGAGGTGTTGAGGAAGAGCTGAGCTTGTGAGAGGACGTAGTGAACCGCTCTAGCTATGGCAGCTTGATCTGAGAGTGGTTCGTACCAGCTGAAATGAGGCTCGTCCTGACTGGTCTGCTCGTTGCTCCATCTTCCCCTTGCGATAGATTTGATGGTCTGTACCGCAACGGACCGCTCCGCACAGAGCTCAAGAAGCCTATCGGTATCTCGACGATACTCTTCGTTTTCGAGCATGGAGTGATTAAAGGGGAGCAGAACGCTGTCGTAGTCGTAAGCCTCGAGGGACCGAAGGTGCATTTTGGCGATCCTGGTGCCGTGTCCAGTGACTCCGATAAAGCGAACGAGACCTTCCTCTCGCGCTTGTATCATGGCCTCGAGAGCTCCTTGTGATCGATGTACTTGATTCCATTCGTCTTCCTCGACGAGGTTATGCATCTGAATGAGGTCGATCTGATCTACCTGGAGCCTCTCCAGTGAGCGTTCGAGCGATGCTCTCGCACCTGCGTCGTCTCGGCTTTCCAGTTTCGTAGCTAAAAAGAAGCGTTCTCTGCGCGAGGCGAGCCAGGGTCCGATTCGTAGCTCTGAGTCTCCGTACGATGCGGCCGTGTCGATATGGTTGATACCAGCGGCGAGAACCGTGTCGAGAATTCGATCGGCTGTGGACTGGGAGGCTCCACCAAGTCCTGCGGCACCAAAGATGACCCGGGTGCTTTCATGTTTGGTACGGCCAAAGTTTTGCAGCGGCAGCATGGCTCATCCTCCGATGGCTGGAGTTGGAAGTAGTTAGAGGTTAACCATATCCGCTCTGTAAGGCCGCGTGCCAATAAGTTCGTCCGAGTGGCCGGAACCTCGAGCAGTCGGTGGGTCGCATCTTGTTGCTCATCGTTGCCACCGCTGCTTGCCGGTGGACCTGCCGGGGTTACGTTGGCTACGAGAGCGGTGCCTCTACGTTGTGTGCGACCACAGGCAGCTGGCAAGTTTCGCCGAGATGCTGTCCTGACGGAGCTCGTCGCCTAGGGTTGTCCGGAGTAGGTAGAACGATACGTGTGCTCTCGGCCTAGCTGCCCATGGGTTCTTCGATAGCCGTTACGGATCGATACTCGACGAAAAGATGGGTCGAGTCGTGTGTATCTCTGGGAGTTAGCTAGGTTCACTGAGGTGGGTGGAAGCAACGTACCTTGAAACTCATGGGCTAGCGAGGGCAGTCAATCCACAAGGCGGCGCCCGTGAATGGGGTCTATGTCAGCGAGGTCCGTTTGAACCCTGCGCCCCCGAGGTTGACCACCACCTCGCTCACGGGATCGACCCGGAGCTGTGATGCTGCCGCCCACGCCGCTGCGGCGGTTGGCTCGACCCAGATTCCTTTGCGCGCAAGCTCGTGTTCGGCATTGACTATCTCGTCGTCGGTCACGGTGATCACGGCACCGTGAGGGGCCGTCGTTAGACGTCGCATCTCTCTAATTCGACGAGGGGCCTTGATCGCGATTCCGTCGGCTAGTACCGGCATCATGCCGTCGATGCTCTCGGCGAGTGGGGACCAACCGACGGCTTGGGCCGCTACGAGTTGCGGTAGTGCGTTGATTACTCCTAAGGAGTGGAGCAAGGAGAACCCTCTTGAGATTCCAAGCAGAAGACTTCCGTTGCCGACCGGAACTACGACGTGCGACGGCGCGTGACCTAGCTGTTCCCAGACTTCAAAGGCCCAACACTGGGTACCGAGAGCAAAAAACGGTGACTCAACGTGGCTTGCGTAGAGTGAACCTGTCTTCGTGATGTGCTCGACCGTAGCGGTTCGAACTGCATCGCGATCTCCATCGATAAGTTCAACGATTGCGCCATAGTACCTGGCCTGGGAGAGTTTGGTAAGCGGGGCGGACCGGGGAGCGAAGACCGTGACTGGGATCTCCGCTCGAGCACCGTGGGCAGCCAACGATGCTCCTGCGTTTCCGCTGCTGTCGACGACCATGCTCGGTGCACTGAGCTCAAGGGCCACTCCAACGAGGACTTCGACGCCGCGATCTTTGAACGAGCCGGTCGGAAGGAGGTGGTCGCACTTAACGTAGTGCGTCTGGGAGAGTTGAAGAAGCGGTGTTCTGCCGGTTCCGAGGGATACTCGTTCGAGCGATGCGGCCTTGAGCGGTAACGCTGAAAGATACCGCGAGGAGGTCAGCCCTTCGCCAATGAGTTGGTCGATAGATCTCAGTGGCGAGCGGTCTATGAGGTCGAGTACCCCGCCGCAGTCGCAGCACCAGCGGGTGGTCTCGACCGGGAGCACCCGATGACACTCTGAACATTGGTAGCTATAGGTGTCGACTATATCGTTCACGACTATTTGCCTTCCACGGACAAGCGGTTCTGAGCACCCAAGGTACAGACCGTTTTGAGAGTTGCCGCTTATCGTAATTGGTGCTAAGCGTGTAGACGCTTTCTCTAGCCGGCTGCGTGGTGCAAGCAAAGAGAGCGGGCCCCTGTGCTGCCTTGTGGTGGGTCGTACTGACGACCAACGGCCCATGGGGACGTTGGTGTGAGTGACCCTGTGGGTGTGGCCAATGTATGGTTACGACCACGCTGTCGATGTGTAGTTTCCTCCTAGGAGTAGCCAAGCTTCGAGCGGCCCCATTTGCGGTCTCAGCGCAAGCTGTTATGTTGTTCAGAGCAACGTGTTGCGGCTTGAGTAAGTAGAAGCACTGAGCCTCATGATGGATCGCTGGCCTATTCGCTTCGGTAGGTCAGTGCTCGCCTTGCACGTCGATCGGCTCGCTGGCGAGCCTGGTGAGGATGGGATCATGCCAATCGCCGACTCGCCTACTCTTGCACCGAACGATGTTTCAGGCGGAAGCAGTTGTCATTGCTGTGCGTGTCTCTACGCTGACTCTTTGGATCTTCGTCGGTCGGTTCTCCTCGTGGGGTTGGCTGCGCTCCGCTCGTTCTTGCTGCGACTAGCTCATGACCGTAGGTGTAGTGCGGGGGTGGGTTGCTGAGAGCGAAGCGGGAACGTGGTGCGTTTGAGACGCAGATCGGTCGATGGAAGATCTCGGCCGGCGTTGCAACGAGCCCGGTTCACCGATCCGTCATTCGGATAGAGCGTCCCTTCGATGCTCGAACAGTGAGACTCGGGTAATGCGATCGGTCAAGGAGCTGAACGATCGTCAGCATCGGGGTCCGGCGCTGTGAAGTTGCGTCCGTGAGGTATCGCTGAGGAAAGTGAGAGCTCAACTAACCGATACCCTGGTTGTCGATCTAAGCTTATTGGTGTGGAAGATTTGGCGAAGGGTCCGGTTAAGCGAAGCTCCTCTGCCGATCGAGCGGTCTCTCGTCTACTGAGAGTGAGCGAGGTAGACACCTCGCTGGAGAAGCAAGAAGATGCGCAAAGGCTCTTCTCTGTTGCCATGGTCATCTCCGGTTTGCGATGTATCTTGAGCTATGTAATCTTCCCCTTCGTCCTTCCGGCCTTGGGTCTTGGAGCGACGGCCGGGGTTGGCCCAGCTATCGGGATACCAGTAGGAGTCGTGGCTTTATTCTTCGATCTTCGTGGGATACGACGCTTTTGGGTGGCGAACTACCGGTACAAGTGGCACATGACGGTGGTCTACCTGCTTGTTATGGGCCTGGTCTCGTACCTTGTTCTAGCGGATGTAGTTCAGCTCATCTCTTAGCTATCTGTTTTGGAGTGAAGATCTGAGATGGAGATGATCCACCCGCTCATCAGGAGCGAGAAGGCCTCATTGAGGATCATTTGCATGTCTAGTTTTGCACCTTGAGTCACATGGTTCTCTTCGCGGAAGGAGATCAGTGCTGCTCGACTCGCTCCGAGAGCGCAGAAAGCGAGTAGTCGGGCATGGCGTTTTCTCGTCACGACCGACATCGTGGGGTCGACAGCTTGGAGTCGGTCATCGAGAATCGATGCGATTGAGGACTCTAACGTAGTGAAGAGTGTGACGAGCCGAGCGGCAACGTGTGCATCGGTCATGGCGGAGTCGGGAAGTAATCGCCCAAGGAGATGCTCTGGGATGTGTGTGATCGATTCATCTATGGCGCGGTGAAGAGCGTGGATTGGCTCCATCTCGACCGGTTGCCGTCTCAGGGAGCTTTCGATCCCTGAGAAGTACTGAATGAGATCTTGAAGCAGGAGATCCTCTTTATATTGGAAGTACCGGAAGAAGGTTCGTTCGGAGACCTCTGCCTTACTCGCAATCTCTTGGACGGTCGTATCTGCAAAGCCCTTTTCGTCGATGAGCTTCGCTGCAGCGAGGAGCAACAATCTGCGGGTCTCTTGTTTCCTTCGTTCTCTCTTCCCTCCGGAGTTTTCAGGCACGAGAGCAGTATAGCAAAGGCGGTTTTTTCGCCTTTGTGATGGGTTTGCGACCAGTAACGCTCCAGCTCATCGCGCAAAGGGGGTATCTCGCCAAAGCGTTGGAGTTGACCTGGTTCGCTACTAAAGGTCGGTCGAGGCAGAGCGTGGGCGTTATGTAGATGACTGACACCTTGGTGAGACTCCGGAGTTGCTCGTTCTAAGGAGATCATCGGTCGCCATTTGACTCATGAGGAGTGGCTTCTTGCAGCGTTCGTCGGTGCTTTTGTCGCAGTTGAGGGTTCGCTATGGTCGTAATGGTGACCGGTTCGCGGCGAGAACGCCGCTCAGCCGATCTCTTCGCGAACTCTCCTGGTGGGTCGATCGCTCGGTCACGCTTGTGTTGAACTCGAGTTGGAGTTTGGAGAGGAAGAGCGTAGGTTCCGAGCACACGTGTCCGGTGAAAGGCGGATCGTACCCTAGAGATTGAGCACCAACCCTATACTATGGGTAGGTATGGTATCGACGATAAAGGGTGGGAGCTGTGACGGGTTATAGCAACACGTCGGTTGCACTACGAAATCGACTGAGACGAATCGAAGGCCAAGTTCGTGGTCTCGAGCGAATGATTGCCGAAGAGTCGTACTGTATTGATGTCTTAACTCAGGTCGCAGCGACGACACGAGCACTACAAGCGGTTGCCCTTCAGCTGCTTCAGGAGCACCTTGAGCACTGCGTCCGAGACGCTGTTGATCGAGGTGGGGCCGAGGTAGATGAAAAGATTGCCGAGGCATATGCAGCTATTGCTCGACTCGTTCGCTCGTAAACCTGGGACTTTGAGAAGAAGCCCTTGATTGGAAAGGTACTTTGTTGCACTCGACTCCGTTAGTTGCAGTAGCGATCGTGACAGGGCTTTGGCATGGCATGCGAGAGACCGTTTTGATGTTCTGGGCTACGTTGTGGGCGCTAGTATTCGGGTTTGGGCTCTCCGGCTTTATCCAGGCTTTCATCTCAAAGAGTGCTCTACGTCGGACGCTCGGCGACCGCCGAGCAAGCTCGCTCGTGCGAGCCTCTCTCTTTGGTATGGCGTCTTCGTCGTGTTCTTACGCCGCTTCGGCAATGGCGAAATCTCTCTTTGCTGGTGGTGCGGACTTCGTTACATCCTTGGTGTTCATGTTCGCCTCCACGAATCTTGTACTCGAACTTGGTATCGTCCTTCTCGTCCTCCTCGGCTGGCCCTTCTTGGCGGCGGAGATTGTGGGTGGATTGATCATGATCGTTCTCCTCTCTCTTGTGGGTTCAGCGGTCTTTCGCGGAGAGCGACTCGCTGGATTGGAGCGGCGAGTACGCAGGACCAACAGATCTGAGCTAGGGGACCGTGGAGCTGGCGAAAGTGCTATGGCTTTTGTCGAGAAGGTTCGTTCGATCGGTTCATGGGCCGACGCGGCAACGTACACCATTGGTGATCTCAAGATGTTACGGAAGGAGCTCATCATTGGTTTCGTGATCGCCGGGTACTTGAGCGCGCTCGTACCGGTGCATCTGTGGTCGGCGCTCTTCGTCTCCGGGCACGGAGGATTAACCTCTGTGGAAAACGCATTTCTAGGTCCGCTCGTAGCAATCGTGAGCTTTGTGTGTTCGGTCGGTAATCTCCCTCTCGCTGCAGCTCTTTGGAGCGGTGGGATTAGCTTCGGGGGCGTCATTAGCTTCATCTTTGCAGATCTGATCACGCTGCCACTGTTGCTGATCTACCGAAGACAGTACGGTCCAGTGGTCATGGCATGGATGCTCGGAGTGTCCTGGGTTGTGATGGCGCTTGCTGGACTTGCGACAGAGGCTCTGTTTTCTGTTTTCGGACTCACGCCGACCTCGCATCCCCGAGTTATCGTCAGCGCGTCGACGTTTGGCTTCAATGGTACGACGGTGCTCGATCTTCTGGCACTGGTCGTTGTGGCCGGGATGTACTACCTCGCTCACAATCGAGAT
>JBMFXG010000150.1:0-6287 GCA_049964535.1 Acidimicrobiales bacterium
GTTCAAGTTGGGAGGCGAGGTCATCTCCGTAGGGTCGGAAACAGAGGATGAGGGTTTGAGCTTGGCTCTGGGCTCTCAGGTCCGCAACGTCCTGGGTAAATCGGGTATCTCTCTGGATATGAGAGAAGGAGAAAGCGTTGCACAGTGGGCAACCGCCCTCGCTAAGTTCGCACGATCTGGTGTCGGCGATGATGGTGGCGGCGAGATCGAGAAGGCATTTGGAGAACTCGCCTCCGCGACAACTTCGGCCGCCACCGCCCTTGCGTTCGCTAGCTTACGCTTGGGAGGGCCATCAACGTTGACGGCTGCAGCGGCAGGCCTTGCCGATGAATGGCCGGATCTCGCTGACCTTCTCCTGGAAGCTTCAACGCTTGTCGCTCCGATCTCCCGAAGCAGTGATGATGGCGAAGGTGGCAGCGCTGCCGACGGTGCGACCTCTCAATATCAGGGCAGCGCCGTGCCGCCGGGAGTACTCGAACGGGATATCCGAATAGCTTTCGCGGAAGCGATCTCCACGCCAGGACCTTACCTCGTCGAGCTCGCCGCAGATCTCGATCTCGAAGTCCGTCGAGCGGTCGCGCAAAACCCCGCATCACCTGATGAGGCACTCGAAATGCTAGCTCAAGATCCTTCGGAGTCTGTGCGGATAACCGTTGCCAATCGTGTCGCCTGTCCGGCCCTCGTCCTAGTATGCCTGTCGCGAGACGATAGCCTTGTTGTCCGCCGCACGGTTGCATCCAAGAGCGATTGTTCGCCGGAGTTGCTGGATGTGCTCGCACGCGATGGAGCAGCGGAGGTTAGGCAGGCGGTTGGCGACAACCCAGCGACAGCTCCAGAGACGCTCACTCTTCTTGCACGGGACCCAGACCGAGGAGTCCGGATGTCTGTCGGACGATCGCGAAGAGGACCTGAGAGCGCCTTGCTCGAGCTTTTGCGTACGGGAGATGAGCGAATCCGTCAGGTCGTGGCCGAGGCTGAATATGCGTCAGAGGTCGTACTCGCTCAGCTCATCGATGACCCTGATCCAGCGATCAGAGCACGAGTGGTGCGCAATAACGGCATCACTGCAACTCTCTTAGATCACCTCGCACTCGATGCTGACGTTAGCGTTCGGACGGCATGTGCCGCACACCCGTTGATGTCGGTCGAGAGCCTTCAGCGGCTTGCGCAGGATAGCGAGGGTATCGTTCGTCGAGCGGTCGCTCTTAATCGGAGTGCGAGCGAAGTCATTCTTGCAGCGCTGGTATCCGATCCAGTCGATTGGGTGCGCTCAGCTGTCACTGGGCGAAGGGACCTTACGCCAGCAGTAGCTACCATCGTGCTACTTGAGTGGCCTGATGTCACTCTAGCTCCAGAGGTCCTCACGCGTCTTGGGATTGAAGGTAAGGGCGCACGATGATTGCAGATACGCGTGAAGCTCTGGTCGTGTGTGTCGAGGCGGCCATTCCGGTCATACTGTGGGGGCCACCGGGCGTGGGCAAGAGTTCGATTGTAAGTGCCGTTGCAACGGAGCTCGGCTTGCACCTTGAGACGGTGATAGCGTCGATCCGGGAACCAAGCGACTTTGCCGGTCTCCCCTTTCGTGTTGGTAGTTCTGTGGCATTTGCCCCTCCGAGATGGGCGCAAGCGGTGGTAGAGCACGGTGGCGGAATCGTCTTTTATGACGAGATCTCGACGGCTCCACCAGCGGTGCAAGCGGCCTTGTTGCGCCCGATCCTAGATGGTGTAGTCGGTGATCTTGAGCTTCCGAAGGCGACGCGTACCGTGGCCGCGGCGAATCCGCCTGATGCTTCGGCAGGGGGCTGGGAACTGTCTCTGCCGCTGGCGAACCGGTTTTGCCACTTGGTGTGGGACGCCTCGCCTCATGAGGTTGCACGGGGACTCGCGCTGGGCTGGGAGCCTGAGATGAGCTATGAGTCCGGGAATGATATGACGGCTAAATTAGGCGACAGGGGAGTAGCTGATATTCGGGCATCGCTAGGTGCCGTCGGCGCGTTCCTCCACACTCGACCGGACCTCGTGGTCGCTGTTCCTACGTCTTACACCCATGAGGGCGGTTTCCCTACGCCCCGCTCGTGGGAGATGGCCGGTCGACTCCTCGCCGTTGCGCGCTTGCGTAATTGCTCTCCAGCAGTGATGCGCAAGCTAATTGTCGGTTGTGTCGGCGCTGGCGCGGCCACCGAACTGCTGTACTATCTCGAGCGTCTCGACGTTCCTGCGCCAGAGGTCATACTCGCCGATCCCGATGGCTGGGAGATACCGAGTCAACGTGGCGACCTCGTGTACGCAGTCGTCTCGTCGACGATGTCACTAGCGACAAGTGAAGGTACTCGCGAGTCGTGGGAGGCCGCAGGCGTCTTGCTAGCGCGAGTCGCCGAGGCTGGCTTCGTCGATGTAGCGTACGACGCTAGCCGAACGTGGATCCGAGAGCGCCCTGACGGTGCGCTGCCAGCCACACGCACGTTGCTAGCGCTTCAGCCATTGCTTACTGGCACACGACCGAAGGCATGAGTAGGAATCGTGACTGACGCGGGATGCGAGGCCCAGGTCGCTCGAAGCGCCGCACTGCTTCAACTGCAAGCGGGTCGTGCGCGTGCGGCAAGTATCGCTCCGTACCTGGCAGCTGCCTTGTTTGCCCTACGGCCCCATGAGACGTCGGCCGTTCAGACGATGGCGGTGACGCCTGCATATGAGCTCTACTGGTCGTCCGACTTTGTCGCGACACTCGACGTAGAACAGTGCGCTGCGGTCTTTATCCACGAGGTCTCCCATCTGCTTCGCCATCACTCGCAGCGTGGGGCTGCGCTTGGGGTTACGGACGAGACGAGCCGTTTGTGGAACATCGCTTGCGATATGGCGATTAATTCCGACCTTCGTGACATGGGACTGGATCTGCCTGCAGGAGTGTTTACCGAAGATCTAGGAGTGAGAGATCGTCTCTCGGCGGAGGATATCTTTAGTCTCCTGACCTCGGAGGGTAGCGATGCGCTTGATAAGGAGGGCGTCGCAGACTGCGGGTCGGGTGTCGGAGGTGGCCGGCGTAGTTGGGAAGAGGAGGCCGTAGCCGCCGGAGGTATCGAGATTGGCGAGGTCATCGCTCGCAGAGTGGCCCGTGCCATTGTCGCCGAAAATACTGTGGTTGCCGCCGGCCGTGGCGAAGAGGACTCTGGTACGAAGGAAGGTAGGGCGTCGTCTGGTGCAGTCCCTGGCGCCTGGTTGCTCTGGGCGGAGAGGGTGTACGAGAACCGGATCGACTGGCGAAAGCAGCTCGCAAAACTGACCCGCCGTGCCCTTGTTCGACAAGGCTTGACCGACTATACAACGAGCAAGCTAGCCCGACGCGAGGCGGAACCCTTTCTTCTCTCCTCTCTGGCAGGTGTTGCACCTGTGCGTTGTGTTGCCGTTGTGGATACCTCTGCCTCGATCGACGAGAGAGAGCTTGCGAGTGCGCTCACTGAGCTAGCTGGTCTCGTGAGGGCCCTTGGGGGCCAGCCCATCGACGTGGTACTGTGTGATACCGAAGCGAACGTGGTTCGTCGGGTTGTCGATCCATGGACATTAGAGCTACGCGGCGGGGGCGGGACCGACCTCAGGGTTGGAATTAGAACGGCGGCCGAACTGCGACCCGCTGCAGACCTGATCGTCGTGGTAACCGACGGCATCACGCCTTGGCCAGTCGCTCCTCCAGATGCGAATCGCCGTGCGATCTATCTTGCGGTTCTCCTTGCGAGCGCCCCAGATCCGCCACCGTTTATGTGGACCGTCTCGATCCCAGGCGCAGCGGCGAACGAGGTGTGGCCAGATATGGCGGCGGTAGGTCGTCCGTTCCCAGTTGGCTAGGAGGAGCGGCGGGCAGGAGATGAGCAGACCTTATTGAGCGATGCTTCGACGAACGCTCGGTCATATGACTTAGTTTCTGTGCGTAACGGCGGCTGTTTGATGTGGTTTCCCCAGTCAAAGAGCCACTCTGCCATCTTTCTCGCCATGGTAGGTACTCGTCTTGAGATCGGCGAGACTGTTCAAAACTCTTACGCATCTTGGGGCGTTTGCGGCCCACCATTATCAGGTGTCCGCTCCGCTGGTGGTCTGAAGAGATCGCATGGTTCAACGTGTCGCAATGGAGATGCGGTGGTCCGTTGTGTGTCTGACGTGGAGGTTTCGATGGTTCACCTCACCCCCTTTCTGCTTTTCGACGCCACAAACGAAAAGGCGACGACGTTCTACAGATCCTGTCTTGAGAGACTTGGTTCTCACCAGAGTGAGGGATGCTCAGGGGAAAGATCAGATTGCGCTTGCGAACCAAGACAAAATCATCCACGCTTGCTTCCAGAGTGGTGCCATCACGTTTTCGGTTAGCGACTCGATGCGCGAAACGAGACGCGCGATGCTAGGGAATACTGTCTGCAGGCACCTCAGCGGAGGGGCCCACCATGAACTCAGAGCGGCGTTTGACGACCTCTCGGTGGGCAGATCCAGATCACATGGACGACCTGCGAGACCGTCGTTTTGGAAGTTACGGTCATCTCGCGGATCGATTTGGCATTCATTGTTCTTCCAAGGTGAGAGGAGTTAACTCTCCCTCAAATATGGAGACCGAAGTCTATTCGTCTTCGAACGCCATATGCCGAAGCCGTCTGGCATGAGTGTCCGCAGTCGTGTTTCGTGGCTGATATTGCATTGCCCTAAACAGAACGTACGATGTACGACTTACGATGCGAACTGGGGGCGAGGTCTCTGCCTTGGATGAACCTTCGGTGAACAGTGCTGTTATGAGCAGCTAACCCCAAGCGTCGAAGTAGTTCGAGCTGGATAGAGCAGATGCGTCGATGGTGCTCGAGTTGTGTGGAGATATGCGGAGTCTGCCCGAAATTCCCTAGTTGGCAGAGCATCGACTCAGTTATTGCTAGTGGTTTACATCTGCAGTGCCAGCACGTCAGCGTTGTCCCTCACGCTACCCGTCTCGATCATCAAGCGTCGCCTGGAGTATCGGTGCCATAAGGGACTGTGCGAGCACCGTGGTGACCGGCCCGAGACGAGCACTCACATCACACCGATCCTTAGACGCAGCGAGCTTTCGCCCCGGGCTTTGAGACCCGATATCAGTCGTTCCCTCTTTGATAATCCATCACTCGGCGCGTCCAGCAGAGCGGAGTCAAGCTTCGAGATCTACTGATCGCTCATCGTTTGGACCTGTTTTGAGGTCGCTGAGGTTTCAGGGAACCTAGATGTTTGGTGCAGTCTCAGCTCAGATGATTGAACGTCTCAACAAAGAGAGATCCAAGGTCATCGATCACAGATTTTTCGTTGCAGATGGCTAAGGTCCGTGCTTCTAGCTGCGCTTACCTCTTGAGGTTGGTGTGTCGGTAGTTTGTGCACCTCGGCTCTACGACTGCAGGGGCTGAACGGCACGTCCCTAGAAGCTCCGGCAACGCCTCGAGGCCTACCGGGATCGCGACATGATTGGGTGGTGGTAGATGATTTCAACCTTCTCAGCTATGACCGTCCCGATGTCCATGAGTGAGAGAGAGGTTTTCGTTGAGAGGCTGGCTGAGCTCACGATGTGGATGACCTTTCGAGTTGCCCGCAGGGTTGAAGTCGGTGTAATTTGCCGACGCGGAGATATTTCCGAAGGGATGTTGGATAACGCACTTGGGTGGTTCACGCTCAGCGGTCACTGCTCGGTCTAGGGCAAGGGAGGGACGGACCGTATGTTCGGATCCGAGACATAGTTCTTGAAGGGGACCGAGCAAGCTACTTCACGTTGTCGGCGAGTGCGTGGAAGGTCTACGCTCCGGCAGCGAGGAGAAGGCCGGTAAGGTCCTCGGAGCAGGGGCCGCAGGCACGGAAATGAGCTGCGATTCCCGGGTAGCGTTGAGCTGCTTGGTCGCTACCGTAATCGATCACGATGTCGGCGTATACGTGCATGAGTCGAATCGCCTCGTCGCAGCCAACGTCGAGGGGGTCTGTGTGTAAAAAGCGGTCCAGATCGTCCCAACCGTTCATGGGTTCGACTCCTCAGCGGCGCTCTGCTGATCCGTTTCAATATGCCCGTCGGCTACGAGAGCCGCTCGGAGCTTACGCCGGGCATCGAACATGGTCTTGTAGAGCGAGTTGCGAGTGCAATCGAGGCGAGCCGCAAGAGCGTCGAGCGGTATGCCTTCGACAACTAGGGCGAGAAAGACTCGTTGCTGATGCTCGGTGAGTTCGTTCGTCACGGCTCGGCGAATGGTCTCAAGTATTTCGGTCCGGATTGCCTGGTCGTCAGGAGCGATGCCGAGTCGATCGGG
>JBMFXG010000151.1:0-6276 GCA_049964535.1 Acidimicrobiales bacterium
CCCCCTGAGTTGCCAGGACTCGTAGTCGCCGACCCACCAGAAGCCGAGGTGCTAGGAGTTCCCCCTGAGTTGCCAGGACTCGTAGTCGCCGACCCACCAGAAGCCGAGGTGCTAGGAGTTCCCCCTGAGTTGCCAGGACTCGTAGTCGCCGACCCACCAGAAGCCGAGGTGCTAGGAGTTCCCCCTGAGTTGCCAGGGCCGGTCCTCGCCGACCCGATAGTTGTGAAAGACACCGAGCTCTGGTGTGAGCGCGCAGACTGGCTCTGTGAAGAAGGCGTCGTGGATGGAGCCGAGCCGTTGTATTGAGGAAGACTCTCCTGCGATGGAATCGGGGCTTGGTAGCGCACATTCTCCTGCTGTTGGTACGGGGGAAGGGATGTGGTTGATGAGCTGAGAGGAGTTACGGGAGTCGTACTCGACGAAAGCTGGGTCAGATTGCTGGCAGCTGTGAAGACTGCCGTCGTCGTTGCGGCCGCCGCTTTGTTTGCAGGACTTGTTTGTGTTCCAAGGGCGGACGGAGTGACACCGTGAACGAATGAAACGAGCGCCATCGTCTTTCCAATCGTACCGACCACAACTGGTACACTGACAGGAGCGGTCCAACCCAAGAAGGGGATTTGAGCGATCCAAGCCGCTGGTCCTGTCACAAAGCGAAGGCGTCCAAGTGAGATATTGAGGAATGCTCGAACCATGGCTGGGTCAAAGTGTGTCCCGGCGCAGCGGACTACTTCCTCTCGAGCCTCCAAGATGGACATTGGCTTTTTATAGGCTCTGGTGGCGGTCATAACCTCGAAGGCATCTGCTAGCGCGACGACACGTCCTGATATGGAGATTGCGTCCCCGGATAGTCCGAGTGGATATCCCTGTCCGTTCCACTTTTCGTGATGTTCCCACGCAGCGTTTGCGAATGGACCCATCCACTCCAACAGTGGTTCGAGAAGTCGCTTGCCCTCAAAGGGGTGTTTCTTGATCGCCTCCCACTCCTCTGTGGAGGGTGCACCTCTTTTGTTTAGGATCTCGGCCGAGACTGCAACCTTGCCAACATCGTGTAGCAGTGCTGCCCACATGAGTTTGTTGCAATCATCTTTCGACAGACCGAGCTCTTGTCCTATGAGGAGCGCATAGGCCTTGACTCGTTCTGCGTGCCCCCTCGTTCTTCGATCGTGATAGGTGAGCGATGTAACCAGCTCAATAATCCATGCTGCCGCCTCCGTAGAGGTTTTGTCGCTTCGACCCGTCAATTCGACATCGCTCACGCGCTCTTCGAGCTGTCGTACGGAGCCAGCGCGCATGGCGGACTTGAATCGAGATGGTGCTTGGTCTGGAAAGACCATGGTCAACTTGAGGAGAGCCACCAAGGGTAGAAAGCGCCGGGTCTGTCGCTCTACTAGGACCAAAATGAGCGTGGAGGAGAGTAGCAACGAGAGTAACCATGCAATCGTTGGTAGCGCGGTTCGAGGCTGATGGATGATGTGACTGAAGACGACGCTGCTGGATACGGCGCTCGCCAAAGGTAGGAGGTTGAGACAGATACGGAGGAGCTGTGCGCGCTTGGGCTTTGCCGGCCACTCACGTTCCTTGGCACGGTTATCGAGCTCGTTCACGACCGCTTGATCGAGATTCGTGGTCATGCGTCCTCCGGTCGTTACTTCTTCAATGCGTAGTGGTTACGTCCAGTGAAATCACTATATGTGACTTTTACCGATGATCGACACTTTGAGTGAGATACTTGAGAGTTGTTATGGGGCGTGACTAGGCTGAATGGCTGCCTGCGCTGGCTCGGTTCTCGTTTGGTGGCTTAGCGGACCACTTCCGAAGAGGCGACCATGGTGCAGAGAGTGTCGGTATCGAGAACGACTTCTGGCAGGAGCGCGACTTGGGCAAAGCGAGATCGGAGCGGTGGATCAGACGGGTCGAGTGGTAGTCGGGCTCTTGAGGATCCAGCTTGGTTAAGTTAGATGAGAGGATCTTCCAATATAACGAGGGTGAGCGTAGGTCATGAATGGGGGTCAAGTGGATCTGCTACTCCACATCCTTAGGCCAATCTGACGAGTCATCTGACGTTGCGATCCGCCTTGTGGATGCGATTATCACAGTAGAGGTAGCGCTGCATGATGTATCGTCGGCGCAACAACGTAGAGGAGGACGAGGAGTGGTGAGTTCTCAAGCGCGCAACGTAAGAGAGCTTGTGGGTAGCTCTCAGCATCATGCAGCAGATGCAGTATCGATCGGTGATACCGATAACACCCAGATAGTCTCTGCGACAGTAGTTCTCCGTCGGGCAGACGGAACTCGCGATGATGCAGTTCGTTCCCTTGCTTCTCGTGAGGAGAAGGCGGAGTTACTTGCAGCAAGTGATGATGATATCGAGAGCGTTTGTTCGTTTCTTGAAGCGAATAAGTTGGTGGTCGATCGTGTCGATAGGTACGCGCGCTCGGTTCGATGTCATGGATCGGTGGGTGACGTGAACCGCGCTTTTGGCACGACGCTTGAACACTTTGTGCACGGCGACGAGGAGTATCGCAGCTATCGAGGAGCACTCTCGGTCGATGTAGGACTCGAAACGAAGATCGTTGCGATTGTGGGACTCGACGACAGAGTACGTGCGCGTCCCTCTTTTCGTCCGCACACTGGCCTGGGCGTGAGTTACACCCCCCGGCAGGTAGCGGATGCGTATGGATTCTCAACTCAGTTGCAAGGTAACGGGGAGACGGTTGCCGTCATTGAGCTTGGTGGCGGGTACCAAGAAACAGACCTGCAAGCGTACTTCGCTGGACAAGGAATTACCCTGCCGGTGGTGGAGAGTGTCTCGATCGACGGCGCAAGCAATGCGCCGACCGGTAACCCTACCTCTGCCGATGGAGAAGTGATGCTCGACCTCGAGGTTCTTGGCTCGATCGTCCCGCTCGCAACGCTCGTGGTCTACTTTGCTCCTAACACGGACCAAGGATTTATCAATGCGATTGCTGGCGCCGTACACGATCGTGTTCACAATGCCTCGGTCGTGTCGATCTCGTGGGGTGGACCGGAGTCGAGCTATAGTTCAAGCACGGTTGCGGCCTTCGAAGCGATTCTGCACGATGCGACGCTTCTTGATATCTCGGTCTGCGTTGCGGCAGGAGACGGAGGATCGGCCGATGGGATCAACGATGGACTTGCCCACGTTGACTACCCTGCAGCCAGTCCTTCGGTGCTCGCGTGCGGCGGTACTCGACTGACCTTGTCCGGATCGGCGATTGCGAGTGAGGTCGTCTGGAACGATCTTCCTCAAGGGGGCGCAACGGGAGGTGGAATTAGTGCAATTTTTCCCGTTCCAACTTGGCAAGCGAGTGTGGAGGTACAGGGTTCGAGCAACCCTCCACACGGTCGAGGACGAGGAGTCCCTGACGTGAGCGGGGATGCTGATCCACAGACGGGATACGACGTGCGAGTTGACGGTACCGCAACAGTCTTTGGAGGAACGAGCGCCGTTGCCCCGTTGTGGGCCGCGCTGCTCACGCAGATCAATGAGAAGCGGGGTACTCCAGTAGGTTTCGTCAACCCTTTGCTCTACCAGTCATTCAGCGGAGATCTCCGAGACATTACGCAAGGAAACAATGGCGCCTATCAAGCGTCGGTTGGATGGGATCCTTGCACCGGTCTGGGCAGTCCAAATGCCACGAAGCTATTGGCCGCCTTCGCTGGAACGTGATTGATCCGTGGTCGAAATTTCGGTCGCTCGCGTGTGAGGGGTGGGGCATTTGATGGTGAGGGGCTCAGTGGGTTTGTAAGCCCTCGAGGTGGTAGGACCCTCTTCTGGCGCGTCCGTGGAGGAGATTATCGTTCTTCGAAGGTTGATCTCTTTCTCTTTAGGATCTGAGTTGAGTCTGGAGGTGACGGACGAGCACTCACTCTTGAACTGCGATTGCGTTGTGCAGGGTGGCAACCTCGTTGGTAAAGGTGGTTCCGGTTCCGGTGGTTCGCAGCAACGTCACCACGTGATGGAGTCTGGGCCGACTTCGTTCTGTGACGAGGTGACGCAGGTTGTCGATGAGCGATCCCGACAGGTCCTCGAGGAGTATCGGGTTAGACAAGATATCGTGCTCAGCGGAGATGACGTTGACGTGCAATACCCAGCGGCGTAAGTAAGCGAGCCCTCCAGTCACAGTTTTGGGTGGTCCGTTGAGAACGCTGTGCGGGCGCTCCCACCGTTGTGCGAGAATTCGATCCCGGCGCAGTGGGCGGGCAAGCCCAAAACCCTGGCCGTAGTCGGCACCGAGGATCGTTACCATCTCGATGAGGTCGTCATTCTCGAGACCCTCGACGGTCGATATCATGTCTAGGCCTTTGATGAGGTCACAGAGGTGATGGATAAGGTTGAGGCCGTGATGGTCTCCGGAGACCTTGACAAGGGTCTGGTCGATTTTGACCTCGTCGAATCCGAGCTGCGCGAGGAGGTAGAGAGAGCTATAGCCCGAGCCGAGGTCGTCCTGAGCAAAGCGGACTCCGAGATCTCCCAGGCTACCCATCGTTGCAGCGGCCTTATGGAGATTGTGGAGCTCCTCTTCTTCGGTCAACTCGAGTGTGATGCGCCACGGTTCAATTCGGGATTCAGCGAACGCACTGATGAGTTCGGTTTCGTAGCGTTGGTCTGTCAGACCCTGTGGCGGTAGGTTGAGCGAGATCTGACACTGCGGGAGATTTGGTGCCAGCTGCTCAATGGTACGCATAGCCTGGTGGACCCCTGCCTGAAAGAGCAGAAAAAGCTCCTCCTCGCCGAGGGATCCGAGGAACTCATTCGGTGCGATGAGGTCTCCATCGCCGCTCCTGAGTCGTGCAAGGGCCTCAAACTTATGAGCAGATCCCGTCTTCAGGTCGATGATTGGCTGGTACACCATCTCGATAGCTCCGATGCGTATGAGTTCACGGTAGTGGTAACGGGCCGAGTACATCAGAACACTGCCGACACCGAGTTGCTCGAGCGTCTCGCCAAGGACTCGAGAGAGGTGGATGAGTGAGTGGTTGCGTTGAGGGTGATTGAAGTAACCATACCAATTGGAGTAGAGCGATATGAGGGCCAATGGCTCCCCTGCAAAGCTCATGATTGGTAGTGCCATCGTTGAGCGAATGCCGATGGAGGTGTAGGGAGCGCTCCAAGGTGCCATGGTGTCGTCTTCAAGAATTGATGCGGAGTACTGGGCGACCCCGGCTCTCCATGCTCGTCCTGCAGGGCCCAAACCTGAGATCTGTTCAGATGAGGTCGAGACCGGTGGCAGATCTAATGTGCCTCCGTTGGTGAGGTAGCGGTGGAGTTCGTCACCGCCGAGAAACTCGTAGCGGAAGATACCCTCTTCGTCGGGACGGACGAAGGCGACGCTCAGAATTCCTTCTATTGCCGTCAGAATGGACAACGTCGTGGTGATGAGGTCTGCGAGCGTGGTTGAGGAGCGACCGACCTCGAAGATTGCGTCGACTCCCGAGTGGAGCGCAGTGGAGATTGTGTCCTCTTGTCGGAACATGGTGTCGTAAAGCTTTCCGAGCACTCGCATGACCGCCAGATACTCTTCGGGGTTCAGCGGTGGTGCGTGCGTGAGGTCAATGTCAATCTCTCGCCGAGATATCTTTGAGAGGAGCGACCAGATATCTCGAGAGGAGTACCCGAGAGCGAAGAGAGGTGTGACAATACCGGAGAGAGCCTGGGGCTCTGCTCTCTCGTTGGCGAGGCTGACGAGTTGGTTTACCAGACCGTTGAGGACGATCGTCCGGTCACGCTCGTCGTTCCCAGTCGGATCGGTCGGTGCGGTGACACCGATGACTCGGGCGCGTCGTGACTCGAGATGGCGTAGAAGGCGGAGAGCGATGAGAGATGTACGTGGAGTTCGAACATCTTGTCCATCGTCTCTTTCCGTCATTGCAAGAGGTGCCTTCCTCGTGATGCATCGAACATACTCAGCACCTTATCGCGCGGAGCGTGTCTATGTGGTGGCGTTATTGATCCTTTTGTTGCGTTTCGCTCACTTTTCTGAGATAGGTCGGATCTGGTTGTATGAAGAGGGGGATTGAGTGCATGCCGTTAGCGCATGAGCTTGTGCGCCACTACGCTTGATCGAGTGTGTTCCGGTCGTGGAGTGCAGTTCGGTATGCTGGTGCGGACTGCGAATCGATCGGGCAGAGTGGATCACCAGAGCCAGGTTTTTCAGCCGGTGATGAGGGATCGGCAGTCTTCTATGCCGGTTCGAGAATTCGAAGTTTGCGTGTGATACGCGTCATCAAGGGGTTTTCATGTCGTTTAAACCG
>JBMFXG010000152.1:0-6196 GCA_049964535.1 Acidimicrobiales bacterium
TGCAAGGATGCTGCTCAGGCGCTTGACTGAACCGACCACCTCGTGATCGCGCTGGGTAGATTTTCGCGACAGCCTCTGAGGCGAAGGATGTGGGTGAGCCGAGTCAATCTTATAAGAGAAATCTCTTGAGACGAAGTAGTAGGCCCGATCGATCGCTCCGTGACGAACCGGCAGAGTACGGGCCAACCTGAAGCCTGAAGCATGGTCGTCGACCGCAGGGTCTGCGACTCAGTCTCGGTGAGATGTCATCGCGTGGCAAGTACAGATTTGTGACAGTTCAATGCACCGATCTTTGGCTACTCGTAGTCGGTTCTGCCACGAGATCGCGTTGGAACAGTGCGTGCTCTTCTCCTCGTCTCGGCTCAAAGCTTTCCGACAGGTCGGTCGGTTGCAATGAGAGAGAGTCCATCATCGAATGCAGCTCTGAATCGAATTGGCGTATGGAGACCTCGTTGACACCTTCTCTTCCTTCCACCACGTAGGAGGGTCAGCATCGGACAACCAAACGACGACCGATGCACGTCTCGTAGCACAGTAAGATCGGCCGCCAGATCGTGCGTAGCTCGGCACTTCACGCCCTCTGTCGGTCCCGCAGCTCTGCAGCTACGATGCCGTGGATCTCAGAGATTGCCTGATGTCGTCATGAGGCTCTTTGAGGCGGTAGCTCCAGGGCTGTGAACTGGGAGAGCTTGCTCATTTGGCTCTCGGCGTAGGACCTGTTGGTCGCGTCCTGACCATCTCCTCACGAAGGTGATCGGAAGAGGGCTTCGTTGGATTCCTCTGTGCGACAGAACCTCTAATGTCGAGTGATCAAGAGCTTCCTTGAGGCAAACGAGGAAGATTCCAAACCGACTTGACGGAGAGGACGACGAGAGTCGAGAGCAGGGTGTAGGTTGCTCCGAGGATGAGCAACGTTGCCGTTGACAGTAGGTGCGCCAGCGGGGCAGCAAATGCGTAGCCGACGGGTAGGAGACCTTGAGCGGCGAGGTAGTCGAAGCTTGAGACTCTCGAGATTACCTCCGGTGGTATGTGTGCCTGAACCGTGAACGCATAGAGTGCTCCTCCGTACTCCAGGCCTACGCCAGCAACGAAGGAGGTCACCGCCACCAATCCCAGGCTGAGGTGTACTCCGAGCGCTACGGGGAGGGGTGCAGTAAGTACGAGACTTCCAATCGCATACCGCAGCGGATGTCTGACCGAGCTTCGGTATGAGAGAACGCCACCGAGCACTCCACCAACGGCCAGCGCTGCAAGAACGACTGCCCAGCCAGAGGCTCCGTGGTAGTACTTGTTGGCAAGGAACGGCCCGAGAACAATGATTGGTGCATAGGTCACGAGATGCCAAATAGTGATCTGGAGATCGAAGCTCCAGATCCAAGACCGCGATGAAAAGGCCGTCCACCCGTCCTTGAGGTCGCGCAACAAGCCTGGTTCTTTGGGCCGTAATCGACTAACGAGAACCTCCAGCGTTCTGATTCTAAAGAAGATAGAGCTCGCTACGAGGGGAAGAAGTCCGGCGAGGAGGATAGCTAGCGGTGGAGACGTCGCTCCGACGAGCACCGCTGCGACGAGGGGACCGACAATGTTCGCTACGTTTCGGTAGATGCTTCGCGCAGCGTTAACGCTTTGACGTAGCTCCTCGTGGACATTGGCCTGTACCCACCCATCCATCGATACCCCGAAGAGGGCAGATCCAACTCCGACCACCCCACCGACCCCGACGTAGGTCCAGATTGTATGCAGTCCGAGGTAGCCAAAGAGGCTGAACGCAAGGTAGGAAAGGCCCGTCATGAAGTCTGCGAGCACGAGTAAGAGCGTGCGCGACAAGTGATCGGCAACGATACCGGTCCCTAGCAGTGCTGCTACGAGCGTGATTGCTTCGCCGCCGAGCACCAGTCCGAGGTCGCTCGCTGAGTGAAAAATATCGAGAATCATAAAGCTCAGCGCTACCGGAAGCATTGCGAAACCGAGGTTGGCGAGAGCTCGAGCGACGATGAATCTTCGTAGCATCTCGTTGTCAAAGAGCCTGCCGAAGGTATTCACTCCTTCGAGGTTACTACACCGTAAGGTCCGTATTCGTCGAGATGCGGTCACGGCTTCCAAGCTCTGGTCCGCTGGCTCGGTGTAGAAGAGTGCAGGGCAAAGCTGAGGTTTGGACGAAGCGTGCTAGTGCCGTTCGATGGGACCTTCCGCCGTGTTGGTGCTGAATCGATGATGAGATGGCGATGACAGAGTGGTGCGTGGGGAAATCTCGATCTCACGGCGCGTTTCTTCTGGTTTCAACGCTCCGGTTCGATGTGCAGAGAGTTCGGCAGGTGAGGTGTGCTCTCTGCGAGGTAGGTCCGTAGGATAGAGGTCAACGCTTGCAAATCGATCAGCGTGCAAGGAGTGGCGCATGGACTTCAATTTGACCGATGAGCTCGAGCAGCTTCGAGACTCCATTCGCAAGATCACTGCAGAGCGTATCGCTCCGCGTGCGCGCGAGATCGATGCGACTGGTGAGTACCCTTTAGATATTTTTGCAGTGCTGGGTGAGTCAGGCATGCTCGGTCTGTGTATTCCTGAAGCCTACGGTGGGTCTGGAGCGGGAATTTTGGGACTGACCTTGGCGATTGAAGAGGTTGCAAAGTACTCCAATACGGTGGCGCTCATGCTGCTGCTTACTCGCCTTCCAACCGGTCCACTCATGATTGCTGGTTCGGAGGAGCAGAAGCAACGCTACCTGCCTGGTATCGCATCGGGAGAGCAGCGTGCATCATTCTGCCTCTCTGAACCCGGAGCGGGCTCAGACGTTGCGGGAATGACGACACACGCTCGTCCCGACGGAGACGGTGGATGGCTCATATCTGGAACGAAGTGTTGGATCTCAGGAGTGCGTCAGGCCGATTGGTTCACGGTCTTCGCAAAGACTGGAGACCCCAGCTCGAGAGATCACTCTTCCATCACGGCCTTTCTTGTCGATCGAGATCTTCCAGGGGTCAGCGTTCCTCGTACCGATAAGAAGATGGGTGTGAGGGGAATCGATACCGGAGAGCTGCTCCTCGACGATGTTCACGTGGGGGCTGAGAGCGTGATTGGAGAGGTAGGTGGCTTTCGCCTGGCGATGCTTGGTCTCAACTCCATGCGCCCAATCGTCGCAGCGCGTGGCATTGGTCTCGCTGAGGGTGCTCTGATGTACGCGGTGAACTACGTGAAGGAGCGCCGAGCCTTCGGAAGAACGATAGCGGACTTTCAAGGCATTCAGTGGGAGATCGCTAAGGTGGCGACTGAGATCGAGGCAGCTCGCCTACTCACCTACCGAGCTGCATGGCACGCAGACCGAGGTGAGTTCACAAAAGAGTGGGTTCCACTGCTCTCCATGGCGAAGTACTACGCGACGGAGGTCGGCGTCAAGGCCTCATCGCTAGCGGTTCAGCTTCTCGGCGCCGCTGGATACATGGAAGACCACTTGACGGAACTGTTCTATCGAGATGCCAAGCAGTTGACGATCGTGGAGGGTACCTCTCAAGTTCAGCTTGGCCTCATCGCCAAAGGGGTACTCGATCACGATTTGTGGTGGTTGTAATCGCTCCGGTTTCCGAAGAGGGGAGAGGCTCGCAGCGCTCGAAGCGATGATGACGATGAAGAGCCAAAGGGGTGTCGGCGGGGGCTAGGGACGTTCTCTAAGCCGCCGCCGAGTGGGTTTACGGTACATTGAAGTCATGGGTGAGACCGTGGATCACGATGAGAAAGCTCTGCTCTGGCCAGATATCTTGGCGACGGTAACCAGTGGGGATGGCTTGAGCTTTGACCAGGCGTATCAGGTTATGGCTGCTGTCTTGACCGGTCAGGTCGACCCCCTCATTCTCTCAGGTCTCTTGATCGGCCTTCGAACGAAGGGCGAAAGCATCGAGGAGATGTCGGGCTTCGCTCACGCTCTGCGAGACTCGGGGAAGGTCGTTCCCTACCCGGGCTCGGTGATCGATACCTGTGGCACAGGGGGTGATCGTCGACATACGGTGAACGTCTCTACGACCGCAGCAGTGATCGTTGCCGGCGCCGGCGGAGTTGTCTGCAAGCACGGTGGACGGGCAAGCTCCTCAATGAGCGGCTCTGCCGACGTGCTCGAACACCTTGGTGTTACGATCGACCTCGGTCCTGTAGCGGTGGCAGACTGTCTGGCGAGCGCAGGAATTGGGTTCTGCTATGCTCCTACCTACTATCCCGCCATGGCGAACGCGATCACCGTACGACGTTCGCTCAAGGTGCCGACAGCGTTTAACTTTCTCGGGCCCCTTATCAATCCGGCGCGAGCTCGTTATCAGATAGTTGGTATCTCTGATCCTCGGTTGGTCGATACGGTCGTGGGGGTCTTGCAGTCGTTAGGAACGAACCACGCGCTCGTTGTGTACGGCGAGGATGGACTCGATGAGCTCTCGACGACGGGAATCTCTCACGTCACCGAGGTACGGGGATTCGATGGGGAGTACGAGCTCTCACGCTTTACCGTTGACCCGAAAGATCTCGGGTTCTCCTACGCCACTCTTAGCGATCTTCGTGGAGGTGACGTGGCCGCGAACGCTGCCGATCTGCTTGCTACCTTGGATGGTTCGGTGAACGCGAAGACAGAGATTGCTCTGCTCAATGCGGCGGGAGGGCTCTACGCCGGCGATCTCGTTGATTCGTTGGCCGACGGTGTCGAGCTTGCCCGGGAGTGTGTTCGTTCGGGAAGTGCGGCGAAGGCTCTTGCGAATTTGGTAGCTCACTCTCAAGCGGTAGCGGCTCGTCCTGTGTCTGTGGAGTGAAGAGATTGAGAGTGGCGCGCAGCGGCTCTACTACAGTTGCGAGGTCAAGGTGCTCGTGCGTGAGCTCGCCTCGGAGCAGGTTGGTCCGGATAATGAGGTGCTCACCGCTCGTTCGTAGCTCTCGTTCTGGGGAACTTTGAGCTCCGGCGAGCTCGGAAGGAAGTTGAAACCGACCTTCGATCAGCGCATGTCGATGCTCGCTCCCAAGGTGATGGTGGGTGAGCTCTACGTAGGGAAGTCGACCGATCGAGCGATGGAGATAGGCGCCGATGACGAGCCGAAGGAGGCGCAGAGCGCTCGAGCGGAGCTCCTCGGCACGTTCGTAGGACTGTCGGTTGGCGAGCGTGATCATTGCTCTTGATAAAATTGTGGCGATCTCGTTGACCTCGTGAACGAAGGGTCTGTGGTCAGCCCCGGCGGTCGATCGAGGCAACGCATTGAGAGCCAACGTTAGGCCATGGTCGGTGATCAGGTCGCGAACGGCGTAGGCGTTGCGGGAGCTCGAGAAGGGGCCAATGCCATCGTGGAACGAACCAGACTCTATGGTGCGGAGTCCAGTATCTACGGTGAGCTCTCCCTGTGGTTGAAAACGAAGGTACCGCACTGGAGTCCTGTATGTCCCACGAGCGTTGAATCGAGGAGATCGAAGTGCAATCTCTCGTACTTCAAGAATCGCTGCACTGAGTGGGCACTCAAGCTCGACGTAGGAGATCGTTGCGGTCTCTTGGAGGAGGCGTGGAACCTTCCGACGCTGTTCGGAGTTGAAGTAGCTCCGTACCCTCGTTTTGATATCCGTTGATGTGCCGACGTAGATAACCTCGCTACTCCTGTCGTGGAATCGATAGATTCCCGGTCGATGAGGGAGCGTGGTGGTGAGGCGAAGCTTGGAGCCTGCGGCCCTCAGACCGGGAGTTTGCAAGGTGCGGAGGTCGTTCAGGTGGGTGATGCCAATAGTTCCTGCTCGTTCGAGGAGACAGTGGAAGATGTCGACGGTCGTGCGAGCATCGTCGAGGGCCCGGTGTGCGACGCGGGGCTCAACCCGCAGATACTGCGCAATGGTCCCGAGCTTGTGGTTTGGGACCTCCCCGCTGAGCAGCTTCCGTGAAAGCGTAAGGGTATCTACCGGCGGAGTCTGTACCTCTTCGAGGCCGACGCGCTGAGCCGTTGCGTTGAGGAAGGCGAGATCAAATCGAACATTGTGGCCAACGGGTGTGGCGCCGTTGAGAAACTCTAGAAACGATGCAAGGGCGGCGAGCTCGGTGGGGGCATCGGCTAGGAGCGACTGTGTGATACCGGTGAGCACGACGATCGTCGGGGGAATCTCGTGATGAGCGTTGACGAAGGTGCGGAACTCTCCGAGCACCTCACCGCCCCGTATCTTTACGGCACCGATCTCTGTGATGCGATTGTGG
>JBMFXG010000153.1:0-6176 GCA_049964535.1 Acidimicrobiales bacterium
GGTCAGGGTCAGATAACGGCGCGACAGGCGGCGGTCAATGCAGGGATTTCGATGTCCGTCCCCGCCTCGA
Organism: Acidimicrobiales bacterium; assembly: GCA_049964535.1. GTDB lineage: Bacteria > Actinomycetota > Acidimicrobiia > Acidimicrobiales > Acidimicrobiaceae > JAJYZP01. The sequence goes on from JBMFXG010000153.1 coordinate 71, forward strand.
CCATCAATAAGGTCTGTCTCTCTGGTCTCAACGCCATACAGCTTGCTGACATGTTGATTGCGACCGGGCAAGCGGAGGTTGTCGTAGCGGGCGGGATGGAGTCGATGTCAAAGGCACCCTATCTGATCCCCCACGCTCGAGAAGGCTACCGAATTGGTGACGGTACGATCGTTGACTCCATGATGTTTGATGGTCTCACGTGCGCGTTCGATCACGAGGCCATGGGTCTTGCCACCGACCGCTACTCTCAAGCTGCAGGGCTTGAGCGCGAGGAGCAAGATATTTTCGCAGCGAGCTCACATGAACGAGCTGCCGCTGCGACGAAGGCCGGGATCTTGAACGAGGAGATCGTTCCCGTTGAGGTTCCACAGCGCAAAGGAAGTCCCCTACTGGTCGACAACGATGAGGGAATCCGACCTGAGACGAACCCAGAGTCGCTCGGAAAGCTTCGTCCTGCATTCATGACCAATGGAACGATAACAGCAGGAAATGCGTCGCAGATCTCAGATGGAGCCGCGGCCCTCGTAGTGGTTTCGCGAGCGAAGGCAGAGGAGCTCGGGCTTGTACCGCTCGGTGAGGTCGTGAGTTACGGCCAAGTGGCGGGACCGGACACCTCTCTCCTTGAGCAGCCTTCGAATGCGATCCTTCGTGCGCTTCACCGCGCTGATCTCTCTGTGAACGAACTCGACTTAGTCGAGATCAATGAGGCGTTTGCAGCGGTCGGAGTTGCTTCCACGAAAGCCCTTGGTATATCTGCAGATATGGTGAACGTCAATGGCGGAGCCATTGCACTCGGCCACCCTATCGGTGCTTCGGGTGCGAGGTTGGCATTGACCTTACTCTACGAACTTCGTCGCCGTGGCGGCGGTGGTCTTGGAGCTGCAGCGCTCTGCGGTGGTGGCGGCCAAGGTGACGCTCTCGTGGTGCGATCTTTGAGCTAAGGGTCCAGTGGTGGTTGTTTGGGCTCCCGTTGCCTGCTGCTTACCTATGGCCGTAGTTGCATCGTGAGAACGTTCGGTCGTGTTGTTCTCTCGCTCTTGGGAGGCATGGCGATAGCCTGAGCAAGGTCAGCGATGTCGGAACGTCACCCGGGTCCTACCGTGACCTTTGAAGAGCGCGTTTCTGAGGCCACACAGGCGGTGCGCGTCAGGACCGTGAAGACCTTCGGAGTCAGAGCGAGCTGGGTTGAGCTTCGATGAGGTGGCTCACGAAGCTTGTGGTTGCGGTGGAGCTTAAGAAGATCTACTCCTGAGTCTTGTGAGTGCCACGAGAGGTGAGTGGATCGGCGCGTGAGTCCAGCCTTGCGCTTGAAAGGCTGCGACTGCGCGTGTCTGCTTCCGACGAATGTCTCGTACCTACCTGTATTGACGCTATTGCCCTGAAATTTGAGGGGTCGAACTCCGTTTGCCGGTTCTCAGAGACGCGATCCGAGGTAGGCATCGTCGTTGATGCAGGCGGGCTGAAGTGTGGATCGCTGTTGTGAGAGGTGGTGGGGCCGCTCCGTTGAGCTCGGGACAGGGCGCCGCAGCGAGAGCATAAATTGCAGGATTGTGCCGTGGATATGTGGTTGAAGCGAGCTCTGGGGGGTAGGTTCTCTACTAATGGTTGACCCTTATGCACGATTGTCTGAGCTCGGGCTCACACTCCCGAAACCCTCGCTGCCCAAGGGCTCCTATGCCCCGATGGTCGAAAGCCTTGGGATGGTGTACATCTCTGGAAACTTGCCGATTCTCGAGGACGGGGCCCTATTGAGTCCTGGTCTTTGCGGGGCTGGAGTAGGTGTCGATGAGGCTGCCGAGGCTGCCCGGCTGTGCGCCTTACACATCATTGGGAGGCTCCATGACTACCTCACCTCGCTTGCGCACGTGGATCAGATCGTCAAGTTGGTCGGGTTCGTGGCAGCAACAGCGAGCTTTAGAGATCATCCGCAGGTGGTCAACGGCGCCTCTGATCTCGTCGTTGAGGTATTTGGAGATCGTGGCCGTCATGCTCGATCTGCGATTGGGGTAGCTTCACTCCCGCTGGGAAGCTGCGTTGAGGTGGAAGCCATCGTTCGCATCTCACCCGAGGCGCGTTAGCTCTCAAGTCCTCGCCGAGGGTTTAGGTCATCTGGAGTCGAGGCGCGATGGATGCGAGCGCCGTGTGCGATCCCGACAGTAATACCGATGACGACGAGAAGAGTACCAAGCAGCGAGAGGCGTGAGATCGAGTAGTCGAGGACTAGAACTTGACCTCCAAGGGAGGCGAGCGGCGTCAGCCCTAAAAAGAGCGCTGCGTTCGATACGGGAACCCGTTCTAACCCGCCGAACCATGCGAGGAATGCTCCGACGCTGACGACGACTGCAAGATAGACAAGAGAGAGCAGTACGTGCTGACTTGGCACTGGGATCGCGGTACGGTTACCGAGCGCTCCGAGTGTAAGCAGTATCACTGCGGCAAGTGCTGTCGTTGCGAAAGCAAGGTTGTACGCGCCTACTTTCGGTAGTAGCCGAGTTGCAAAGAGGGTGAAGAGAGCGTCTCCAAGTAGCGCGAGGAGAGCCCACGCTAGTCCGCCTACGCCTCCTTCCACTCCTATCCCGCTCACGAGAGTCGTCCCGAGGGTGACGAAGACTGCACCGATGATGATCCATTTGCTCGGACGACGACGCGAGAAGATTGCCTCGAGAGCCCCGATGAGGAGCGGCGCACAACCGACCACGTCTCCGACCAGTGCGGGCGATGCCGAACGAACTCCGTGAACGATCGCTACGGAGAAGACGACAAGACCAGAGACCGAGAGGGCGACGAGCGTCAGAAGATCCAAGAGTTGTAGCGAGAAAATCCGGTGCAGGTGCTTCTTGGCGAACGGCAGTAGGATGATGGCCCCAGCGAGGTAGCGGAGACCTTGACCTGTCAGGATTGGGTACCGACCAAGAAAAGCAGTAGCCACGACCCCGGTACCGACTGAGATCGGAGCGAGCGTCGTAAGGAGGTATCCAACCAGGAGCGACCGTCGATGCACGGCACTTACGCTAGGAGGCTGGTTGTCAAACTCGCTCGCTTAGTTGAGTGAGGCCGAGTTTGACGAGCTGATTGGGCGAGACTCTGAGAGATCTAGACTCGGGCGACTAGTGAGTGACGATCTCGAGCCAGTCTGCGTGTGACCGAATTACCTCTCCGGTCGGTAGCGGACTTGGCTGAACCTTGAGGAGAGATGGGAGCTTGGCGAGATAGTCTTTCCTTCGAGTCTCTTGCATTCCAAGACTGAGGAGATGCTCCGTCAGCCACTGCCCGTCTATCCAGTGGTAACCAGCTTGATGGAGTATCGCAACCGAGCCAACGAAGGCCGCCTTCGAGGCGTCAGAGACGAAGTGGAACATCGATTCACCGCTGAAGAGTCCTCCAACTGATACTCCGAAGAGTCCTCCGACTAAGCGGTCAGGTTCTTGTGCGAGGTAGATCTCGAAACTATGCGCCAGACCAGCGTTGTGGAGTTCGCAGTAGACCTCGATAAAGCGAGATTCGATCCAGTTTCCGACCTCTCTGCTGGACGCACAGGCCTCTAAGACCGCCCGGAAGTTGGTGTTGACTCGCAGGATGAACCTTCGCATGGAGTGCTCGAGTGATCGATGAACGCGAATCTTGGATGACACTCCGTGGAAGGGCGTGAGGTCGAGACCAACACGTTGCTGCGGAGAGAACCACCCGATGGTCTCATCTTCATCTCGTCCAATGAACATCGGAAAGAGCCCTTTGGCGTAGCCTCCAATGACTGCGCGAGGATTGAGCGATCCTCCTACGTAGAGCAGGTCGTCCATTTTTGGATTTTCCCTGAGGTAGAGCGCTGTTTCATCGAGTGAGGGAAGATAATCCACCCCTTCAAGCATTGAGGTCACGCGGCAACTCCTGTCGATCCTGTGGTATCACTCTTCGTGTAATCTCACTCTGAGTGATAATTGTACAGTGGTTCTTCGTTATTTTCTCGGCTCAAGTTAAGTAGTTTTCGTATTCTCTCGATTTTTCGGACTCGTGTCGATCGGGTTACCCTGGCTTGTGACCGGTGCTGGGTAGTCTAGGGGCTATGGCGGAACACTCTATGACAGAGCGACTACGGGATCTCGCAGAGCGGCGTGCGGCAGCACTGAGCGCCGGTTCGGCCGCTGCGGTTCAACGTCAACACCAAAAAGGGAAGATGACGGCTCGCGAGCGGATCGACTACTTAGTGGATGAGGGCTCCTTTCAAGAGCTCGACATGCTTGCCCGCCACCGAGCGCACGGTATGGGTCTCGAGGACTCTCGCCCTTATACCGACGGAGTCGTGACTGGATTTGCGACAATAGACGGCAGGCGAGTCTGTCTCTTTTCGCAAGACTTTACGGTTTTCGGTGGAGCTCTTGGCGAGGTTTTTGCGGAAAAGATCCATAAGGTTATGGATCTGGCGGCCTCGGTCGGCGTGCCGATGATCGGGCTCAACGATGGAGCGGGTGCTCGCATCCAAGAGGGGGTGGTCTCTCTTCACTCCTATGGAGGAATCTTCCGACGTAATGTTATGAGCTCTGGGGTGATACCGCAGATCTCCGTCATCCTTGGTCCGTGTGCAGGAGGTGCTGTCTACTCACCTGCAATGACCGACTTCATCTTTATGGTGAAAGAGACCTCACACATGTTTATTACTGGTCCTGATGTGGTGAAAACCGTGACCGGTGAAGAGGTGACGCTTGAAGAGCTCGGTGGGGCGATGTCGCACGCCACGAAGTCTGGGGTGGCGACTTTTGTCCTCGATGACGAGAAGGCGTGCTTGGATGAGGTCAAGTATCTTCTCAGCTTCTTGCCCTCGAATAATCTCGAGGAGCCACCTTCGCAGCGCTCCTCCGATGATCCCGAGCGACTGGTCCCCGAACTTCGGGAGGTCATTCCCGTCTCTTCAAATCAACCCTATGACATGACCGTCGTGATCAGGTCGATCGTCGATGATGGCGAGTTCTTGGAATACTTCTCCCATTGGGCCGGCAACATGACCTGTGGCTTTGCTCGCCTTGATGGAGAGGTCGTTGGGATCGTTGGCAATCAACCCGCAGTACTAGCGGGAGTGTTGGATATTGACTCCTCCGAGAAGGCAGCTCGGTTCGTGCGAACCTGCGACGCGTTCAATATCCCCTTGGTCACCTTTGTCGATGTTCCTGGATTCATGCCCGGTGTAGATCAGGAGTATGGCGGCATTATTCGACACGGCGCAAAACTTCTCTATGCGTTCTGTGAGGCCTCGGTGCCACGTATTCAACTGATCACGAGAAAGGCGTATGGTGGTGCCTACGTGGTCATGAACTCCAAGTCGGTTGGAGCGGATTTCGCATATGCATGGCCGTCGGCGGAGCTCGCAGTCATGGGTCCTCAAGGAGCTGTTGAAGTGGTACATCGTCGGGAGCTCGCCGCTGCGGAGAATCCGGCGCTTCGTCGTCAAGAGCTGGTAGAGGAGTACACGGAACGATACGCCAACCCCTACGTGGCGGCCGAGAGAGGTTTCGTTGACGATGTTATTGATCCAGCGGAAACAAGGACCGTCCTAATCCGCTCCTTACGTGTCTTGCGAACGAAGCGCGAGGATCTGCCGAAGCGCAAGCATGGAAACGTGCCGCTATGACCCAGAGGACACGTGAACTCGATGATGCGGAACGCGTGGCGATCGTTACCGCTGCTGTCATGAGTCTTATGCAGGCTTCGCCTAGCAACCCACAAGTGGTCGGAGCCGATCCAACCATTTGGCGTTTTTCGGCTCGATGGTGGAACCATGCTGGATCTCGCAATCGGCAGCGTCCTGAGGAACGTCGAGGCTGGTAAGGGTCGGTCGGCCGTATTTGGAGGCCGAGGTAGCCAAGGCTTGATATTCCTCTTTGTTGAGGGATTCGGTCGTTCAGGACAGTGGCGAAACGCAACGTCCCTTGGGGGCCGGACTCATTTCGCCGGACGCTAGGCGAATGGACGTTGAGGAGCGACGATGACGAGACCTAATCCCGGAAGATCAGCGTTGGTCGTTGCACGTTCGAGGGCTTCACGAGCACGAGAGAGAATCTCAGGAGCTTCAATTCCGTGACTTGGGTAGGAGGCGATCCCGGCCGATACCTTGACG
>JBMFXG010000154.1:0-6163 GCA_049964535.1 Acidimicrobiales bacterium
CGCTCTACGAGAAGACCCTCAAGGGGTCGCTCTTCGGATCAGCAACACCACGGGTCGCAATACCGAAGGTACTCGACTGGTATATGAAAGGGCAGTTCCTCCTCGACGAAGTGATCACCAAGACCTACACGCTTGACCAGGTCAACGATGGTTACCAAGATCTTCGAGATGGCAAGATCATCCGAGGGATGATCACCTTCGAGTAATCTGCAAGGATTACACCCACCCCTGCGAGATCAACCACTGTCAAGATCAAGAGAGCACCCGGTACCCGAGGTATCACGCGCGCCAGTCGTCGATTCCTACTCGGTGGTGAGCCACTCTCGATTGTCGAGCTCTCGCTTGAGCGAGAGCTCGAGCTCACCACCAACGAAACGAGCTACGCTGAGGTCGTCGAGCTGTGTAGATCTGGTTTCTTCACTCTGACGCCGACAGAAGCTCCCACACATCCCTCGCTCAGCGTTATCATCGCCACAACCGGACGACACGTCGATACCCTCCGCTCAACGACCCAATGGCTCCAAGCACTCGAGTCCCGGCCCGAACTGATTGTTGTTCTCGACGGCATCGAATCGCCGCTCGAGCATCGGACGATCTCGGAGCTCGTCGAGTCCTGCGGAGGGATCTTCTCGTCCACTCCTACCCGACGTGGCGCGAGCCACGCCCGCAATCTCGGCGCCGAACGAGCGAGCGGTGAGCTCCTTCTCTTCCTCGACGACGATGTCAGTCCCCCAACCGAGGGCCTCGATCAGCTGCTCAGGTACTTTCATCTACCCAGCGTCGTAGCGGTCGCTCCGAGAGTCATCCAAGCCGGTTCGGAGCCCCACCACTCTCGAGCATTCCCTCTCGACATGGGGTCACACTGGTCGTATGTAACCCCTCGCTCGCAGGTCCGATACCTTCCTACCGCGCTGCTCGTTATCAGGAGAGAGGCCTTCGTTGCCGCTAACGGCTTCGACGAAACGCTCAGTGTTGGAGAAGATGTCGACCTTATTTGGAGAATCGGTCGCAATGGCGACGTGCTCTACGAACCATCGGTGATCGCCCGCCATAACCGAATCACCACAACCGCTGAGAGGTTCCTCCGTTCCTATCGCTACGGACTCTCTTACGCCCCTCTTCATCAGCGATTTCCAGAGAACGTTCGCACGAAGCCTGCCACGTTCTACGAATGGCTCGCACTCGCCCTCCCCCCTCTAGGAGGGAGAGGAATCGTCGTGACCTCTCTCCTTCCTGCGGTAAAGCCGGCGCTCTCGCGTGAGCTCCGAGAGCACTTCGGAGCTAGGGTTCAAGTTGAACTCGTTGCGGAGATCGTCCGGCGTGTTCTACGATCCTGCATCGAGCGATGGTCTCACGAACTCATCCTTCCACTCGGGATTCTGTCCCTAGTCTCTCGCAGGGCACGGAGATCGTTGGAGATCATTGCGACCGTAGCGATCTGTGAGCTTCTGATCCAGAGCCAGTGGAGCCTCCAAGAGGTAGAGGAGTACTTCATTGGAGCCCTCGGCTACAGTACCGGCTACGTTCGCTCGCTCCTCCTACGCTGGGCCCGCACCCCCAACCCCCTTAGCGTGCACGGCCGAACAGATCAGACCGATCGCTAAGCCTCCCCCAAGTCCAGCTATCGATCTGCTCCTCCTCAAAAACCGAACTGTGGGCCGATTGAACCATGCTGTGGCTCCAGTCACAACCGGTAAGTTTAAATTCGTGTCTTTTTCCGTTCCTCGATACGACCGCCCAGGAGTGCGTTCATGACCTTGATTCGGGATCGGTCCAACAACGACGAAACCCTCGAACTCCAAACCCCGCGCCTTATCCTTCGAGCTCTCACTCGCAACGATGCTGGCGAGCTCTTAGAACTCCGTATTCGCAACCGAGAAGCGTTTCGTCCGTTCGAGCCAAACTACCCAGACTCCCACTTTACGCTCACAACTCAGCGCGAGATCATTGAGGAGTTCTCAAATATCCAGCTCAGGGGTCTTGGACTGGGCTTTGGCATCTTTCTCCGCACGGCCTCTCGACCCCTTATCGGTCGAATCGCGATCCGTAATATCGTCCGCGGTGTTGCGCAGAACGGAACGATTGGCTTCTTCCTCGACGCGGCTTACCACTCCCAGGGATACATGACCGAAGCGTGCCGAGCCACGGTGACCTACTGCTTCTCCCACTTCGACCTCCACAGGCTCGACGCCTCGGTCATGCCTGAGAACCTTCCGTCGCGGCGGGTCTTCGAGAAGCTCGGCTTCGCCAACGAAGGGACCGCTCATGCGTTCCTCTTCATCAATAACGCATGGCGCGACCACATCCTCTACGCAATGACCGTCGACCGTTGGGACTGTCAAGCACCGTAGTCCTCGAAGATGTGTCTCGACATCGTAGCCAACGGTTGTCGATTCGGAGGCGAGTTCGGTTACCACCTCGACCCACTGAAGATCAGCCTGCACCTCTTAGTCTGATCTCAAAAAACGGTGAACCCCTCTCGTGCACGTATGTGCATTTACCACGGTGTTGAAAACACCCAATATCGCCCGTATGGAACGCTCCACTTCGACAGAGCCTTGACCCGATCAAGACCAGGCCGAAGCGGCTAGATCGAGGAGATCAACGGGTGTGTCGAGGCCTCATCACGAGCGATCCCCTGTCTTCTTGCCCCCTGCCACTGCACTCACAGGGAATCGCAATCCATTGCGCAAGAAGACTGAGGCACCCTACAACGTTGAACGGAAAGTGCGTACCAGAGGGGCGAACGGCGAGACTCTCGGTTCGATCTATTCGGTCCGTCGCACCTTCGGCCGACGATATACAGAGACCGCCTTCGTTCCGCTCAGCCAGAACCTCCACGGCCAGTCGACCGCATGGGAGATACCCACTCTTGGACCATTGACGATCGCTCCCGCCAGATCGACACTGCGCTCACAGGTAAACTCCCTTGAAAGGGCACCACCCAAACTCGATCCGCTGGAGTTAAGTTTCAAGCCACTCTCTGCTCGTGTCACGTCGAAGAAGCGCCCAACCCTTCCAGGACCAAGCACTCTTCCGCTTGAGTCTTCGTCGGGAGCGCAGAGATCGATACCGGATCGAATCAGAATCGCACCAGCGGTCTCGGAGCCGTGAGCAACGAGATTGACGCAGAAGTGAACGCCGTAAGAGAGATACACGTAGAGCGACCCCGGTTCAGCGAACATGGCGGCATTTCTTGGCGTAGGTCCTCGATACGCATGGGACGCTGGATCATCGTTTCCGCCGTACGCCTCGAGCTCGGTTACCTGCAACCTCTTGTCGCCCAAGGTGACCACCGTACCAAGAAGTTCGGGGGCAACGACCTCTGGAGGCCGAGCAAAAAACTCAGAGGAGAGACGCACCACGAGCCTCACCCCTCTGTCCACGTATCACAAGGCAGTGGCGCACACAACCGCATCGCAGTCCCATGTCCTCGACGTAACCCGAACGGAGAGTACGACCGAGTTCTCAACTCGAAGTGCACTCTCGTCAACCCACGCCAACAAGTACCTAGCGGAGTTCGCTGATGACCTTCTGCTGCGCTTCGAGCTCAGAGGAGAAGGACCGCAGCTGATCCGACACGGCCTCGGTTCCCGAGCCACCCGCAGTGACCCGACGAGCGATAGCACTCTGCGGCTCGAGAAGCTGAACCGCTACCTCCCCGAGCAACGGATGCGCGCTCACCAGCTCAGCGAGAGGGACTCGACGTTCGACCGCATCGCGTACGAGCCCGCCAACGATCCCATGTGCTTTACGAAACGGCATACCTTGACGAACGAGATACTCCGCTAAGTCGACAGCTACTAAGTACTCGGAATCTCCCGCCATCCTCATCGCTACGAAGTCGAAACTCGCGGTAGAGATCATTCCCCGCACCGCAAGCAGGGCCAACGAGACCTGTCGAACCGAGTCGAACAGCGGCTCCTTGTCCTCCTGCAGATCACGATTGTATGAGAGCGGAAGTCCTTTGAGCGTCGTCAGTAGACCCATGAGGTTACCGATGAGGCGCCCGCTCTTGCCTCGGGCGAGCTCGGCGATATCGGGGTTCTTCTTATGAGGAAGCATCGAGGATCCAGTTGAGTACGCATCATCAAGTCGGACGTATCCGAACTCCTCGGTCGACCACAGTACGAACTCTTCGCCGATGCGAGAGAGGTGCACGCCGATCAGAGCCACGTCAAAGAGGATCTCAGCAACGAAATCACGATCGGATACCACATCGAGCGAGTTTTGAAATCGTCGGGAGAAACCTAGCTCCCCGGCAACGAAGTCTGGATCGAGACTCAGTGTCGAACCTCCGAGAGCACCGGCTCCCAAAGGTGAGACATCGAGTCGACGATAGGTCTCAATCAGTCGCTCCAAATCGCGAAGAAGGGCCCACCCATGAGCAAGTACGTGGTGCGAAAGTAGAACAGGCTGCGCCCGCTGCGTGTGGGTGTAGCCCGGAAGGTACGCATCTCGAGAGGACTCAGCTACATCACCAAGTGTTCGACACAGCGCCACAAGTTCATCGGCTATCTCGAGAACCGCACGCTTTGAATAAAGGCGCATATCCGTTGCGATCTGATCGTTGCGAGACCGCCCGGTATGGAGGCGCGCTCCAGTTTCGCCCACAAGCTCGGTGAGACGGCGCTCGATCGCAGAGTGAATATCTTCGTCACCAGCGTTGAAGTCAAAGAGATCGGACTCGATCTCATTGGCGACACTCCTCAAACCATCCTGAAGGATGGTACCGTCCTCCTCGGTCAAGATACCAGAGTGAACCAGTCCTTTGACGTGGGCGATCGAGCCCCGAATATCTTCCATCCAGAGCAGTCGATCAAAGGAGAGACTCTCCGTAAAGTCCATGAGCTCCTGCGCTGGAGAGACTGAAAATCGCCCTTTCCATAACGTCACGTACTATCACTCCTTCTGGTTGGCGCATCCCTCACACGCACTACCGTCCGAGTTGGCGCTTCGCCCACGTCTGAGTCCCAAGTCCGAAGAGTCTAACGAACCCTTCGGCATCAGAGTGTCGAAAGCTATCACGAGAATCATAGGTAGCGAGTTCAAAGTCGTAGAGACTCACCTCAGAGCGGCGACCGGTCACCGTCATTGAGCCACGCTCTAGTCCGATGCGGACCTCGCCGGTAACGAAACGTTGACTGTAGAGTATGAATGCGTCCAGCGCCTCTCGGAGCGGAGAGTACCACAGCCCGTCATACACGAGGTCGGCCCATCGCTGAGCGACCAACGACTTGTAGTGGGCAAGGTCTCGTTCGAGCGTCAGATCTTCAAGCTGGGCGTGAGCGGTCATAAGCACAGCAGCGGCCGGAGACTCGTAGACCTCACGTGATTTAATGCCGACCCGGCGATTCTCTACCATGTCGATTCGACCCACACCGTACGATCCAACCAGCCGATTCAGCTCGTCAACGAGCTCCACAGTGGGAAGCTTCGAACCATCGAGCGTGCTCGGACGACCAGCCTCAAAGCCCAAGACGATCTCGCGGGCCTCGGTAGCGGTTGGAATTGTCATCTCGTAGACATCGCTCGGCGGAGCAGCCCACGGGTCCTCCATCTCGCCACACTCGATCGCTCGGCCCCAAAGATTCTGATCGATCGAGTACGGCTTCGCCCGCGTCGCTCGAATCTCGACCCCGTGTTGTGCAGCGTAGTCAATCGTGTCGTCTCGAGTAAACCCCCACTCTCGAACGGGAGCCTCAACGTCGAGTTGCGGTGCAAGTGTCCGAACCGCAACCTCAAAGCGAACCTGGTCGTTTCCCTTACCGGTACAACCGTGTGCGACCGCGTCCGCACCGTAGCGGGCTGCGGCATCGACGAGATGCCGAGCGATCAGTGGCCTCGAGAGTGAGGAAACCAGGGGGTACTTTCCCTCGTAAAGACCGTGAGCCATGATCGTTGGGACCACAAAGTTCTCGGCAAACTCGTCCCGCGCATCGACCACCTCCGCCGCAACGGCTCCCGCTCTCAACGCTCGCTCTCGGACATCGTCTAGATCTCCACCTTGGCCGACATCGATCGAGAGCGCCACGACCTCGTAGTCGGCGGAGAGCGGATCGGCGATGCGCAGCAGGTCGCCGCGCGCCTCCAGGTCGGCGAGAAATGCCCTCAGATCGTTCCACGCCATCGTGCTGCCGTGCCTCCTCGAACTGGGCGATCG
>JBMFXG010000155.1:0-6150 GCA_049964535.1 Acidimicrobiales bacterium
CTCTTAGTCCATCGGCTGATCGGGTTGACCGTTCGAGAGCGTAACGGTGTGGTGCGGGGGGTCGTGGTAGCGGTGGAGGCGAATCCGGCCTCAGATCTCTTGGTTTTAGACACCAACGCACTTGTCCCTTTGACCTTCGTTGTCGAGGTGACGGAGGAGTCAGATGGGACCAGAGCGATCGTCATCGACGCTCCGGAGGGGCTCTTCGACCTCTGATGTCCGTTATTACGGTGCTGACGATCTTCCCATCCATTATCGATTCATACTGCTCTCAAGGGGTGATCGGTCGGGCTTGTGCTCGTGATCTTGTTACCGTGCGTTCGGTCGACCTTCGTGAGTACACGAGTGATGTCCATCGCTCGGTAGACGATGCACCCTTTGGGGGTGGGGCCGGGATGTTGATGCGGCCTGAGCCGGTCTTCCGAGCGGTGGAGGACTTGGATCCCGTCGGACCACTGATCTACGTTGCGCCTTTCGGTCGTCCTTTTTCACAGAAGAAGGCCCAGGAGTTAGCCTCTCTGCCCGAAGGCTTTACGATCTTGTGCGGAAGATACGAAGGTATCGATGCTCGAGTTGAAGAGACGCTCGTAGATGAGGTGATCAGTGTTGGCGACTATGTCCTCACCGGTGGCGAGCTTGCGGCCCTCTGCATCATCGACGCCGCCGTGCGACTCCTCCCTCATGTCTTAGGTAACGAGCAGTCGCTCCGTTCGGAGAGTTTTGAGAACGGTCTCTTGGAGCACCCTCAGTACACCCGTCCCTCTCGCTATCGCTCTCTTGACGTACCCGACGTGCTGCTCTCAGGCCACCACGGCGAGATAGATCGGTGGAAACGACGTCAGTCGGTGTTGAGGACGGCTCGATATCGTCCTGATCTACTCGCGTCGGCCTCTTTGTCAAGTGAAGACGTCGACCTTCTTTTCGAGAACGGCTATGCTTATGTGGTCAATGAAGTAGCAGGGAGTACCGAGGCAGATGCAGGCCACTGACATTATTGATCAAGATTCGCTCCGAAGCGATATTCCGGAGTTTGCGCCGGGTGACACCCTCAAGGTTCATGTGCGAGTCGTTGAAGGCACTCGAGAGCGTGTGCAGATTTTCCAAGGTGCCGTGATTCGTCGTCAAGGCTCTGGTGTTCGTGAGACCTTCACGGTACGCAAGGTATCTTTTGGTGTTGGTGTCGAAAGAACCTTCCCGCTTCATACGCCCATTATTGCGATGATCGAGGTAGTTACCAGAGGCGACGTTCGTCGGGCGAAGCTCTACTACTTGAGAGATCGCGTCGGCAAGGCAGCGAAGATCAAAGAAAAGCGCTAAATCGCTGCGTATGGTGGTCGGTGTCACCTCTGTTGATGCATCAATGCCTTGTGCATGTGCCTTGACGAGCGCTGATCTATGAGCTCAGAGGACCTTGAACGGTACGAGACAGAGGTCGAACTTGCCCTCTATCAAGAGTATCGTTCGGTTATTTCGATGTTTCGCTATGTTGTCGAAACAGAGCGTCGATTCTATCTTGCAAATCAGGTGACGGTTGAGCCTCCGAGTGAGGAGACGGGGTCGTTCGTACGAGTGACGCTCGAAGACGCATGGGTGTGGGATATGTATCGCCCAGTGCGCTTCGTCGATCACGTTGAGGTCGTTAGCTTTCGTGATGTCAACGTTGAGACGCTCCCTCCATCGGTGACACCCTAGGACTCTTGCTCCTATGGTGATCTCATGGAACCTTCTTCGATCCCACTCCTCCCTCTTGAGTACGAGAGCGACCTTATCGGACCGAACCCTCCTATTCATCTCAACGCCACCTACTACAGCGGGCAGAGATCGGTGTACGGTCGAGAGACCAATCCGACCTGGGAGGCTCTTGAGCTCGTCCTCGGGAAGCTTGAAGGTGGTCAGGCGCTGATCTTCTCCTCTGGACAGGCAGCTCTACACTCTGTTCTAGGCTCCACGCGGCAGGGTCAACGTTGTTTTCTAACGAGAGATAGCTACAACGGTACCCGCAGACTCGCTGACTACCTAGCGGAACGTGGTCGCCTAGAGCTCATGCTGGTAGATTCAGATGAGCTGAGTTCGGGTGCTTATCTCGATCGAGGTACTCGAGAGGGAGATCTGGTGCTCTTTGAAACGCCCTCTAATCCTCAGCTTCGTATCTTCGATATTGCGGCCGTCACGGAGAGAGCGAAGAGCTCTGGGCTGCTAAGCGTTGTAGACAACACGTTCGCCTCGCCGGCTCTGCAGCGTCCGCTTGAACTCGGGGCGGATATCGTGGTGCACTCGACGACCAAGCTGATCTCTGGGCACTCAGATGTCTTGGGCGGCGCCATCGTCGTCCGAGAGTGCGACGATGTCGACGAGGTTCGCCTCCGCAGGACGCTCTTTGGCTCGGTGCCGGGTCCGGTAGAGGCGTACTTGACCTATCGAGGGCTCAAGACCCTCGATCTGCGGGTTCGACGAGCGTGTGAGAGTGCTCAGACCGTAGCGGAGATGCTCGCACGCTCGATCGGAACCACGGAAGTTCGCTATCCCGGACTGGAATATCACGAAGGACACGAGATCGCTCAGCGGCAGATGTCTGCATTCGGCTCCATCGTGACCGTTGACCTAGGCGATCAGAGAACAGCAGAGCATTTTCTTGATGCTTTGAGATATTTTCACGGTGCGACATCACTCGGAGGCGTGGAATCTCTCATCGAGCGTCGAGCTCGTCACGGGTACGAGGAGAGGACGCCCCCCGGTCTCTTACGCCTCTCAATCGGAATCGAAGGTGTAGATGATCTGCTTGAGGATCTCCAGAGAGGGATCAGCGCCGTCTCTGCCTAGTTCGCGACCGAGACGGGCCTGGGCGCTCCCAACAATAGCGATGCCAGTGTCGGCGAAGGTCCACTGCATCGATCGGGACGACGACGTAGTGACCGGTTCGTTCCGGTATCTCGCTACTGCAGTGGGGACAGAGATACGACTTTGTGGCCTGAAAAGGCTGGACGAAACGAACCTCTGCAAGGATTCCGGTCGTTGGGTCGACGTACTCTCCCGTTCGTCGAATCCCTTCTGGCACCTCACTAAGGATAAAGGTCGGACGTGTCGGAT
This sequence comes from Acidimicrobiales bacterium, assembly GCA_049964535.1. Lineage (GTDB taxonomy): Bacteria > Actinomycetota > Acidimicrobiia > Acidimicrobiales > Acidimicrobiaceae > JAJYZP01. The sequence continues at coordinate 3,088 of JBMFXG010000155.1, forward strand.
GGGGACGAGTTTGGTCTTACCTTAGAGGCGCCGCCTCAAGTTCACGGGGTAGCGAAACTTCGATGCGATGATCACAGCGTTCTCCTGCGATAAGGTATCACTATGGAAGAAAGCGTTCTCTATCGCACTCGCAACGGGGTCACCACGTTGGTCCTCAATCGACCTCAAGTTAAAAATGCAGTGCATGGGGAGATGTGGGCCGAACTCTCTCGGGCGCTGGAGCGCTTTGAAGGGAGTGCCTCAGAGCGAGTTCTCGTCATTACCGGCGCCGGAGATGCTTTCTGCGCCGGAGCAGATCTCAGTGACCTCTCGGACCGGAGCAGATCGGGTCTCGACCGAATGAGAGAGATATCGGCGGTTGCGCTGAGACTCCATCGCCTGCAGAAGCCGACAGTTGCCATGGTAAACGGGGTAGCCGCGGGAGCTGGTTGCAACCTTGCGCTTGGGTGTGATCTCGTGGTGGCGGGGAGAAGTGCACGCTTCTCGGAGATCTTTGTGAAGCGAGCTCTCGCCGTAGATTTTGGAGGTTCTTACCTTCTTCCGAGAATGATCGGACTCCATCGGGCGAAGGAGCTAGCGTTCTTTGGCGATATTCTCTCGGCTGCGGAGGCGGAGAGCTTCGGGCTCGTCAATCGTGTCGTCGAAGACGACGCTCTCAAGGGGTTTGTCGATGCATGGGCTGAACGCCTTGCGCGTTCGGCGTCGACCGCTTTGAGCTTGACCAAGACGCTTCTCAACGATTCGTTCTCTCTCTCAATGGAGGCTGCGCTTGAGCGAGAGGCTCTTGCTCAGACGATAGCGATGACCTCGCCCGACGCTTCGGAGGCGATCGCTGCGTTTCGAGAGAAGCGAGAACCTCGATACTGATTGCTGTCGCGGAGACGTTGTGAGGAGCTCTCGTGGTGCGACGCTCGAAGCTCGGCCTCGATCAGCTGGTAGTATCATCGCCGAAGACTGAACCAGCAAGGAGATACAGGTGGCGGATACCGCTCTAGTCGCAGTGATCGAGATCCCGCGCGGGTCGCATAACAAGTATGAGGTAGACCACGAAACCAATGAAATCTGGCTGGATCGAACGCTCTTTACGCCGATGACCTATCCAACTGAGTACGGCTATATCGATGGAACGCTCGGTGAGGACGGCGATCCACTGGACGCCCTGGTGCTCCTTGAGTATCCAACGTTCCCAGGATGTCGGGTTAAGGTGCGACCGGTTGCTGCCTTTGTGATGTCCGATGAGGCCGGGCGTGACGTTAAGGTTCTCTGTGTCCCGGTCAAGGATCCACGCTGGTCTCACCTTCAGGACCTAAGCGACGTCCCCCAAGCAGTGCGGGACGAAGTGGAACACTTCTTTGCTCACTACAAAGATCTCGAACCAGGCAAGTCGGTGACGATTGAAGGATGGCGAGATCTTAGCGCTGCTGAACAAGAGGTCAACGCAGCGATCGCTCGTCATTAAGGCGGCGATCAGGAGTTAGGGAAGGCAGCTCTTCGAGGGACGCTCGTCTGAGGCGTTAAGGGCTCCTCCTCGCCGTTGTGGTGATATCTGCTCCGGCGATCGACCGCAAGGAATCGTGGCGTGTTGAACGGTGTTGACCTGGGTAGAAGTCGTAGACAGGGTGACCATGGCGATGCAACGAGGTTCGTACCTACTTGTTTGGCACTCGAATCATGAGGAGATGTGAGAATGGAAGAGAGCGAGAAGCAGAAGCGAGAGGCCGATCTTCGTGCGTTGATTGCGATGATGAGGCCGGCTGTGCAAGCGGATGGTGGTGATCTTGTCATCACCTCCTTCGACGTTGAGGCCGGAAAAGTCGAGGTTCAACTCGAAGGCGCCTGTTCTTCGTGTGCTATCTCTACGACGACGATCAAGCTCGGTGTTGAGAGAATTTTGAAGAGCCGACTCCCTTGGATCACAGAGGTCCGTGGGGGTGTCGACGAGTCGACGGATTTTGCCCAGAGCGTCTCATTGGGCCGTGGGAGTTATGTGAGGGCGGAGCGGTAGCAGAACCTTCACGACTTAACGATTGTTCTGGTTCAACCTGCTCTGCGCGTTGTAGGTCGATCGTCTCACGAGGCGGGGTGAATCAAACTCAGTGACGCTGCTCGTCGTTCTTGTGGCCCTACTTGCGGTAGTGGTTGCGGTCGTTGCGCGATGGAGACCGAAGTTCTGGTATCTCTCGCTTCCACTCCTCGGTGTCTCAGTTGCGGTGCTGGCGGGTGGCGGTAGGAGCCCTCACCCTGAGGTGGGAAGCGTCGTGCAAGCGATAGCGTTTCTTATCATGGCCGTGCCGCTCGGGGTACTCCTCGATGAACTCGGTTTTTTTCGTCAACTTGCGCGCAGGGTTGCACCCTCTGCGTCTCCGGCAATACTGTGGATCGTCGCTGCCTTGGTAACGATCGTCTTGAATCTCGATGCGTCCGTGGTCTTGCTTACGCCACTCTATGGGCGCGTGGCGATTCAAAATGGTCGGGACCCTGAACCCTATGTCTTTCAGCCTCTGCTGTTAGCGCTTCTTGCCTCTTCGGTGCTGCCTGTGTCGAACTTGACGAATCTGATTGCAGCAGGGGTCTACCATCTGACTCCCGGTGCCTTCCTGCTCCATCTTGCTCCGGCCTCGGTCATTGCGATCGTCGTTGGCTACCCCCTCTGGCATCGCTCATTTCGTGGTCTTCTCGACGAGGTAGCGCCGATGCCGTCTTCGGCGGAGGAGGGACTGAGCGAAGGAGCGTCCGATGTTCGTCACGATGTACTCTGGATCGGCGGCACGATAGCAGTCGCAGCGATCGTAGGTTTCGTGTTCGGACCTTACGTTGGTGTTGCGCCGTGGGAGGCGGCGGGCGCCTTGGACATCGTGTTGATAGCCTACCTTCGGCGCTCTCCTCTTTCGATGATTCCCTATGTTCCGGCCGTGACCGTTGGGACCGCTGCTCTGGCCGCTATCGAGCTCGGAGGCAGACTCGGGACCCCGACCCACCTTGGAGGTGGACCGGTCGATGTACTCCTGATCGGCGTTGTGAGCGCCGTCTTGGCGACCGTTGCGAACAACATTCCGGCCATCT
>JBMFXG010000156.1:0-6056 GCA_049964535.1 Acidimicrobiales bacterium
CGGTGTTGCGATAGCCGACGAGGAGACCTCTCACTCCGCCGAGCTCGTCATTCGAGATGCAGATGCCGCAATGTATGCCGCAAAGGCTCGCGGACGTGACGCTATCGTCACCTTCGATGCGGAGATGCGGTCGAGTGCTGCGAGACGCCTTGAGCTTCAGAACGATCTTCGACACGCACTCGAACGGAACGAGCTCTCCTTGGTCTTTCAGCCCATTGTCTCCACTTTGACCGGTGCGGTTCAAGGTGTCGAGGCGCTCTTGCGTTGGAACCATCCTCAGTTCGGTCCGATCTCTCCGGCATTATTCGTTCCCTTGGCGGAGGAGTCAGGTCACATAGCAACGATCGGCACGTGGGTACTCGACCATGCACTTGCAGAGTTTGCATCTTGGAAGCGTCTCGGTGGCCTTCCGGTCGGATTTTTCATGGCGATCAACCTCTCTGCGCTCCAACTCCTCGACGAGACGCTGCCGTTTCGGGTGAGTCAGCTTCTCGATACTCATGGCATTTTGGGATCGGAGGTCTGTCTGGAGCTCACTGAGTCGGTCGTAATGGATAACATCGCTCGAGCATCGGCGATTCTTGGACAGTTGCGTGAGCGTGATATTCACATAGCGATCGACGACTTTGGCTCGGGATACTCTTCGCTTGCGTACCTCGGTCGACTTCCAGTGAATAAGCTCAAGATCGATAAAGGCTTTATCGATCAGCTCGAGCACGACGATACTCCAGATGAGACACTCGTAGCGGCCATCGTCGCCATGGCAGAGTCGCTCGGCATGTCGACCGTAGCCGAGGGCGTGGAGACACCGACACAGGCTCGTCGTGTTCGAGAGCTTGGTTGTGATAGTATTCAGGGCTATCTCTTCTCGCGACCGGTACGAGGCAAGGTTCTCCTCGAGGTGATCGTGCGGCTGCAAGGCTCTCAAATCGAGATCTACGCAGACTCTGCCAAGCTCTAACTCCTCAGTGTGATAGAGGGTTCCCTCTCGCGTCGGTTGAGTGCGTCGAGATCGATGACAGGAGGTTTTTCTGCTCGTAGAGTCTCGGTTGCTTTCTTCGCCATTGCTGCAGCATGCTCGAGGTCTAGGGGCCGCATCGTTGCTTCGAGGCCCCGGCCATAAAACATGAGATCAAACATCGATGGATCGGTCTTCTTGAGCTTGGCGCCCCATCCCAAGACGTCAGAGTAGACCGGCCAGGTAGCGCTAGAGCCGAGATGTGCCTTGGGGCCAAGCCCATCGAAGACTGAGAAGGGGCCACGAAAGACTCGTCGACTCATGTGGAGGATGGGCTCATCTAAGAGCGCAACGCCATAGTGAATCCCGCACGCATCGCCGGTGCGTACGAGCGCTTGGTAGAGCGATAGCGAGACCAGACCAAAGACCGCCGCTCGGCCACGATACTGCGGCGCGACCGCTAGCGTCGCAACGTCCCAGCAGTGCTCGATCGGGAAGCGCACGCCGTTAAAGGTGAGGTCGCTTGGACTTACCTGCCAGATCCTCGACAGATCGTTCAAGGTCTGTGAGCCTTCTCCCTCTCTCCCTGGAATGATGACCCGGATCGAGCCTGCGTGACGTCGTCGACGGTGGTCGATCACGCAGAAGAAGAAAGAGCGACTCTCGTAGGGACTGTAAGCCGCTTCCATGGCTTGGTCGGTGAGGTTGAAGACATCGGTGAAGACCTCGTACTCGACCGCTCGAGCGAGATCGGCGGCCGGATGCTCGGTGGAGAAGGCGTAGATACCCATCGGCTCGACAGCATTGAGTGGTACGACCTGCTCGATGAGCTCTGCTATCTGATCGGAGTTGCTGGGATCAATAAGCATGAGAACGACCTAGGAATCGTTGGACCGCTCTCTCGTGACAGCGGTGATCGCTATAACCGGTAGTTGGATGACTGAACTGCATGTCGTGGTTTGAGGGATCTGACCGCTCATGTGGCCTCGTGAGGGTTGACGTTACAGCGATCAGCCGTCGCGCAGCGCAGGTCTCCGGTCTCTGTCGGTGAAGTCTCTGGGCTGTTGAATCCTGCACGGTTCAATCCTCTCCACACGTTCGGTCTGGAAGACGCCGAAGCTCATCGAGACCTTGGCGGGGTCCACCCTTGTAGCCAATCTAGCGAGACCGGAGATGGACACGGCGGGGGTCGAGTGGGCAAAGAACTGCTCCTGTTGGATCGTCGGCCCGATCCTCGCTCCAGAATGAGGAGTGTACTGGGCGTCTGTCGTCCATAGAGTTGAGCAGTTTTGCTCATGGGTGCGTTAGGGTCGGTCTCGCCCGCTGGAGAGAAGTGCCGCTACGGAGCTTGCGGTTACGAGTTCGGCGTACTTCTGTCCGAGGTCAAAGAGGTTGGAAGCATGCACCTCGGGGTCTCGATCGCTGACGAGGTCGGTAATGATGAATGGAGCGAATCCGAGCTGCACAGCATCGAGAGCGGTTGCTCGAACGCACCCTGAGGTGGAGACTCCAGTGATCAAGACGGTGTCGATGGCACGAGCGCGCAGGAGGTTCGCCAAATCGGTGCCGAAGAACCCAGATGCGAAGTATTTGACGACGACCGGTTCGTCTCTGTGGGGCGCAAGCTCTGGGTGGAGGTCAGAGAGGGGAGAGGAGCGCAGAAAGGCTGCGAGTGCTGGGACCTTAACCCCGAAGAGTCCAGCTTCATCCAAGGAGTCGTAGAGGACTGACGTGTAGATAATGGGGAGTGCTTGCTCTCGTGCGAAGATGAGAAAGCGACTGAGAGGTTCGAGGATTGTGGTGAAGCGTTCGTGGTAGAGAGGTGATCCTGGCGTGAAGTAGGCCTGTGCTACGTCGATAACGAGGATGGCGGGGGAACGACCGAACGGGAGCGAGGCCCCGAATCCCGCTTTGCGGTAGTCTTGAGCGAGGCTCTCCTCTTGACCAGGATCTCTCTGCACCTTCATTGTCCTTTTACCTTCATTTTCCTTTTACCTTCATCATCCTTGCGCCGTAGCTGCTGGCGTTCGTAGGGGTTGAGAAATGCTACGGCGCCGCCTCACCGTGGTTGTGACCTTGCTTTCGGGTACCTGCTCTTGGGTTTGCGAACCGAGATGCGGCTGACCACAGCTCGGTTCGCAACGAGATGACGACCGTTGTGGTCCTCACCGTGCCTTGAGTTCAGCGGGCCGCACGAGAGAAGGAGGGCGCCACTGGAGCCGGTAGTCCGGTCTCTTGTTCGCAACGTGCTCGCAGCTCTTCGATCTCGCCGCCTCGATTGAAGATCTCGGTTGCAATGTTCGATCCTTCAGCTTGACGCAGCGCCGTTGTTGCGGCGTGATCGACGCTCCCGTCGGGATGGAGGACGACTCCGTATCGCCGTGCTCCATCGATGGTGACTAGCCCGCGCTGTACCTCTTGCGCTACCAGTTCCGGCTCTCGTTCGAAGGGGTTGCCCCATCCTCCTCCTCCCCAGGTGACGTAGTGCAAGATTTCATCTCGTTCTACGTGAACTCGGTCACACTTCGAGGGGAGGATCTCTTTCGTACCGTCTCGTCGAATGAGATACTTCGTTGAACGAGCACCTGGTAGTCCACCGTTAACTCCCCAAGGATAAGTGAACCAACGATCGTCGTGAATTGATATGTCCCCTGGTTCTAGGAAGCGATACGCGATATCGATTCCGTTCCCACCGCGAAAACGTCCCGGTCCTCCGGAGTCGGGAACCGTTTCGTACAGTTCGATGCGAAGCGGAAAGTAGGCTTCGAGAAACTCGTTTGGAACGTTCGTGAACGATGGCCAGAGGGAGTGTCCGTCAGGACCATCGCCGAAGGGACGGCCAGGGATCCCGCCAAATCCGATCTGGTAGAGCTGGAACCATTCGCCTGACTCCTTCGTTCCCGAGTACATGAGATGGGGCGAAGATGAGAATCCCGCTGCATTGAGGAACTCGGGTTGTCGCTGTCCGAGAAGGCCGCCGAGGATGTCGAAGATGCGTCCGAGCCCATGTGTGCGGCATGACAGAGCGCTTGGGTAGTTCGGTCGCAGGAGCGATCCCTGAGGAATCCTGACTTCTACGAGAGGATAGAACCCGTCGTTCCAGAGAATCTGTGGATCGAAGACCATAATCATGTAGATGCCGAAGAACATTTTGAACATGTTCTCGTTGAGATAGAAGTTGATTGGCCCAAGTGACTGTGGATCGGTCCCATCAAAGTCCAAGATCACTTTGCCGTTCTCTCTCCACATTGTGCACGAGATGCGATATGGTCCAAAACCCATGCCGTCGTCGTCGATGTAGTCGACAAAGCTGAGCTTCTCTTCGCCGATCGTCGTCTCGATGAGCTGCGCCATGGCTCGATAGTTCCGTTGGAGAAGCTCATCGAGGACCGAGACGTAGGTCTCGGTTGAGAATCGCTCGCAGAGCTCAATGACTCGTCGCCCCGCCGTCCGGCACGCAGCAACGATGGCGTTGAGGTCCGATCGATTCCACTGCTTCATGCGTACTTGATTGAGTATTAGCTCGAGCGCCTCCGTCGCGAGCTCTCCTCGCCGGTAGAGCTTGAGCGGCGGAATGATGACGCCCTCTTCGAAGACGGTCGTCGCGTCGGTCGGTAACGAACCTGGCACTTTGCCTCCGACGTCGGTCATGTGTCCAAACATTGCCGACCAGCCTACGATGCGACCCTCGTGGAAGATTGGCATAAGAACTAGCCAATCGTTCGCATGGCTGATAGCGCCATCGCAGCTGTATGGGTCTGAGGTGAGGAAGATATCACCATCCTCGACCGTTCCGGAGTAGTTCTCTAAGAAACCACCGATAAACGATCCGAACTGTCCGACGACCATCTTGCCGTCGGGGTCAGCGATAAGTGGAAACTCGTCGTGCTGTTCTCGGATGCCAGGCGACATAGCGGTGCGGAACAGCACAGCATCCATCTCGTAGCGAGCGTTACGCAGAGCGTTCTCAATGATGTCGACCGTGATGACGTCGACGTCGCATCGGGCGATTGGGGTGGTGTTGGTCTGAATCAGGGTAGCCACGTTAGCGCTCCGTTTCTTGAGTATTGTTAGTTGGCTGAATGATGATGCATCCGTACTCGTCGATCGTTCCAACGTGCTTGGGGAGGAGGAGCGTTGTGGAGTCCATCTCGCTCACGATCGCTGGTCCGACAATGACGTCACCGGCTTCAAGTTTGGTCCGGTCATAGAGCTTCCCCTCCTCCATTTCCTCGCCGGTCCAGAGCGTGGTCGTTGACACGAACGCCTGCGCTGGATCACCATCTCCCCCCGCGAGTTTGATGGCATCAAGACGTGTCGACACTGCGGTAATTGTGGATCGGAGGTTGACGATCTCGTGCTCGGAATCGAGAGCGAAGGTGAAGAGCCGCTCATGTTCAGCGTCGAATCGCGCTGCAGCGAGGGCTAGGCCATGCTCTTTGAGCTCGTCGAGCGTGATCGAGATCGGGACCTCGAACCCTTGCCCATGATAGCGAAGATCGATCTCGTAGAGGACGTTCCTATGCGCCTCGTCAACTCCCTCACGGGAGATCTCGATCCCGGCATCGTGAGTTAACTCTGCGAGAATCCCAACGACCTCTTCGAGGGAGGTCTCGGAGAATCTCCGTATGAGCGTCCGAGAGGACTCCGAGCGGAGCTCCGTGGTTGCATCTCCATAGGCGCACAGTACCCCAGGCGATGGCGGAATAATGACTGGCCAGGATCCCATAAGACTTCCCAGAGCATTGGCGTGCAGTGGTCCTGCACCACCAAAGGCTATGAGAGCGTAGTTTCGAGGATCGTATCCCTGTTGAACCGAGACGAGTCGTAGGGCGCCGAACATGTTCTCATTGACGATGTCGATGATTCCAGCTGCGGCTCTCATGGTCTCGACTCCAAGAGCCTTCGCGACGCTCTCGACGGCGGTAAAGGCTGCGTCTCGATCGAGCGACATCTCTCCGCCCAACAGTGAGGTCGGCAGGTAGCCGAGTACGACGTTTGCATCGGTGACGGTCGGCTCCATCCCGCCCCTTCCATAGCAGGCGGGACCAGGGACTGCACCTGCCGACTGCGGCCCCACTTTGAGAAGACCATCCAA
>JBMFXG010000157.1:0-6009 GCA_049964535.1 Acidimicrobiales bacterium
GTAGCTCCTTGACCACCTGGTCTTTAGTTCGGCGAAGGAGAAATGGTCGAATACGCGCCTTGAGTGCCTCGAGCCGATCGGGCTCCCGATTGCGTTCAATTGGGTGCCGAAAACGAGCGTTGAAGCTCCGCTGGTCGCCGAGGAGCGTTGGCTCTACGTGGCGCATCAACGACCAGAGCTCGCCAATATGGTTCTCCATTGGTGTACCGGTGAGCAAGATAGTCGCACGACGTCGCAGCTGGACGATCGCCCTCGAGGTCAGCGAAGCTGCATTTTTAAGGTTTTGTGCTTCGTCGAGGATAATGTCATGCCAAATGATCTCTTTCAGCTGTGCGATATCTCTATGAAGAAGCGCGTAGGAGGTCAGGACGATATCTGGTGGTGGGTCTTGTACGACACGGAGGTCCTTGTGGTTGCCTTGGAGCGTCTGAAAAGAGAGGGTGGGTGCAAATCGCTCGATCTCGGTCTCCCAGTTGGGTATGACGCTCGTTGGTGCAACGATCAGCACCGGCGGCAAGCCCGGTGATGCTGCTCGATCAACCGCTACGTGCGCAAGTGCTTGAACGGTCTTTCCGAGTCCCATGTCGTCCGCTAGCACTGCTCCAAAGCCGAGTCCTGTGAGAAATTGGAGCCAGGCCACGCCTTCGAGTTGATAGGGGCGGAGCGTGGCGGTAAAGGTAGTGGGAACTGTCGTTGATGGGATACGACCGCCAAGATCGTGGAGTCGAGCTGCCAAGGTACGGAAAAGTTCCGCCCCACGGATCTGGGCTCCAATATCAGGTGCAAGCTCCTCAAGCTCGCTCAGGGCCGCAAGCCGCGCAACACCTCCTACGAGAGAGTCTGAGGCGTCTGCCTCATTTGAGGTGAGTGCCCCTTTGAGCGAACGAAGAAGCCGGAGGAGCCGCTGCTCTCCTATTGAGACGGACCTACCATTACCGAGATCGAGAACGATCGTTGTGGACTCGAGTTCTGCATCACCTACCTGTTCTAGTTCTAGGTCGGGGAGGTAGCGGAGAAACTCCGAGATCAGCCCGGTAATGTCGACCTTCTCGCCTTCTACCTCAATGCCAACCCGAAGGTCGAGCCAGTCGATACCCGTGCCACTATCGAGCGAGAGATCAAAATCTCCTGCGGGCTGTGGGGGTTGTACTGGAAAATCCTTACGAAGGACGATCTCCCACCCTTCGGCTTCGAGTTGTGGGACGGTCTCCGTCAGAACCTGTAACCAACCCTCTCGGGTAGCATCGTGAGGCAGGTATTTCGAGACGGTTGGGATGCCTTGAAAGCCGATGAGCTGATTCAGAGCGACGAAGCCGTGATCTTCGAGCGATTCCCGAGCCGATCGCTCGAAAACAAAATCCCTGTTAAAGGTTACGACCTCAGAACCCTGTTTGGAGCGGAAGGTCCTCTCACTGCGATGCGGTTCGATGATGAGAGTGCCGTAACAGAACTGCAAGTGTGCAGTCGCGAGGTCACCAAGGAGTAGCCCACTGAAGCGTCCAAAGGGTCCTCCACTGCGACCGCCAGTCTCTACCGCTGTACCTTCAAGCGTGAGCCGTGCTCTCGGGGCAACTTTGATCGAGGTGATGACCGGTGCTGGGGGCGGCGTGAGCTCTGGAAGTTGAGGGAAGTGGGTCGAGAACTGCCGAGCTATCGTCTCTCTCGCTTCGAGGGGAAGCTCGGGTGCTCGCAGAAGGAGAGAGCTGACGGAAGCTGGTACGTGAGACGTAATCATACCAATGGTTCGTTGAGAAGGAGAGAGATAGAACGGGGGTTCGCCTTGGAACGCCTCGAGGTCTTCGCTCATGCTGTCTGTCTTGAGCGAGATCGTTGGCCGCAAGCTTGCGAACTCGTTTAACTCCCAGGAGAAGACTCCTTCAATCGGCTCTCCAAAGCGAAGCGGTGGACCTGAGAGATTCTCGAGAAATGCTCGACCGGTGGCAACGATCTCCGGCAAAAGCTCGACGAGTGAAGCGGAGACCATAGCGAACGGCATGCTCAGCCGCTCGTTTGCAAGTCGAGCCAGTATTTTGCGATCAGACGGTCGCAGGTACTTCGCCGGATTGATCCCAAGTGCCGCGCTCGGGGTATAGGGTCGCGTGCTCTCCGAGAGTCCTCCATTCTTCAAAATTCTCGATACGAAGGTCGTGAGCGTCAAAATGGGTGGTCGTTGCCCCTGTCTCGCGACCTTGAAGAGATAGACGAGACGATTGAGGATAGAGCTCGGATACTCTTCACTTGCGGTCTCGAGAGATCGGTCGACCTGCTCGAGCCAGCTCAATACCGCACCGGAGGGAACGTACGATGTCGCTCGCTGCTCTGAGGTAGGCCCTTTCGCTTGAACCCGCGTCTCGGAATGGAGGTTGCTCGATCTCCGTCGAGCAGCGTTTATGGTCGCCGACTCGAGTGGTTGCAGATCTTCACGTGTGGCGAAGGTCGTGCGCTCGAGGTCATCGAGTACGGCGTAGAGCACTGCTGCGCAGTGTTTACAGTCCATGCCGACGGGACAGCTACAGTACCCATCGCCAATTTTCCCCGTAGGAAGAATTCCAATGCGAAGGCTGTAGGGCTGTGGAGCGGTTCCTTTGACCGACCCAGTGATCATCTTGTCCCCTACATCGAAGCTTCGGACCTTACCGTTTCGGTAGTATTGAGCTCCTGCGGAGGCAGCGGTGGTTCCGACGAGGCGAGTTATCGTCTGCGCGTCGATGCGTACATGTGAATCCATCTGGTAGTCAGCATACCGGCGTCCCACGTGCAGCTTTCCGCGTCGTAAGCGGCCTAACATCTCAGGCCTCGGGTCCAATGCATGCTACGAGTGATCGTTCTACCGGTGTGAACGGTGACCGTACTCCTCTACGCAGCTGAACTGCACGGGTAAGGCGCGCGGTGCAGTTCAGGGCAGAAGGTCTGTGCTGCCACGTTCGTCCCTCTCTGCTCTTTACTGTCTCTTTCGGTAGAGGCTACGGGGATCGTGTGAGCCTCGTTGACCTCATGGCCTGTGAAGATTGTCGGCGGCGATCCCCACACCTCGATCTCTGTGACCGTGGGAGGCCCGGAGAACTCATAAGGTCTTTTCAGGGCCTAGCTCATGGAGGATGCTCGTTGCAAAGAAGAAATGTGCTACTGATTACGGTGGATCAGTGGAGAGGGGATGGCCTCTCTGCAGTTGGCCATAGTGTCCTACGGACACCCTCACTCGATCGGCTCGCCAGCAAGGGGACGCTCTTTCGTAATCACTGGGCGAATGCTGCGCCCTGCGGTCCCTCACGCGCGTGTCTCTATACCGGAACCTACCTTCATCACCATCGTTCTGTGCTGAACGGAACTCCACTTGCAGATCGATTTACGAACATCGCTCGGGTAGTGCGCTCTCACGGTCTCGACCCGGTCCTCTTCGGCTACACAGATACCAGTATCGACCCCTCGACGGTAGAGCCCTCTGACCCCAGGCTCAGAAGCTATGAAGGCGTATTACCTGGATTTCGGCCCATCGTTCACGATCCATATGAGGCAGGAAGCGTGCTTTGGGCACGCTGGCTCGAACGGCATGGCGTTGACGTTCCGACCTCGGCGCACGAGCTGTACCTCCCAAAGCAGGGTGTTCGAGATGCAGATCGCCACGGCTGGACCTGGGCTCCGACGCGGTTTCGCGCCGAACACTCCGAGACTGCGTTCATGGTGGGGGAGATCGAGCATTGGCTCGACAACCATAGTGAGGACGATTTCTTCATCCATGCATCCTTTATACGCCCTCATCCGCCGCGACGAAATCCGGAGGGTTACCACGATCTCTACGATGCGGACCAAGTGGAGACCTTTATCGGTGCACGATCATCAGAGGAGGAGGCGAAGCTTCACCCTTTCAACGAAGCGGTGATGGCGCTGCGTCAGGTCACTGCTCCAACAGAAGAGATCGAGCGGCGACAGCTTCGCGCCACCTACTACGGCGCCCAGCGCGAGGTCGACGACCAGCTTGGACGCCTCTTTCGCTATCTCGAACGCACGGGCCTAGCAGCGTCGACCCTTGTCATAGTTACCAGCGACCACGGTGATATGGCGGGAGATCACTGGCTCGTCGAGAAGCTCGGTTACTGGGACGAGAGCTTTCACATTCCGCTGATTATCGTGGATCCCTACGCCGAAATCGTATCGAATGAGGTATCTGTTCCGACCGAATCGGTCGACATTTTGCCCACGATCTGTGAGTGGTTAGGTATCGAGACTCCACTCCAGGTCGATGGTGCCTCGCTGCTCCCCTTTCTCCACGGCGGCCCCACACCAGAACACTGGAGAACCGAAGCACACTTTGAGTGGGACTTTCGATCGCCAACTACGCAGATGGCGGAGCGATGGTTTGGAATCCCGATGGACCACTGCTCGCTTGCGGTCGTTCGTGGTGATCGGTATAAGTACGTTCAGTTTGCTGCAGATGAGGCGATTCTCCCTCCCCTGCTCTTCGATCTCGAGCGAGATCCCGACCAGGTTCACAATCTCCTTGTCGAGGAACCTGCTGTAGCATTGGAGCCGGCTCTCCGAGCGTCTCAGGACCTACTGCAGTGGCGTATGCGAACCGATGAGAGGCTTCTGACCGGCTCATTTCTCTCTTCCCAAGATGGCCTCGTTGTGACCCGGGACGCGTGGAGGTAGCGGGCTAGAGTCGGAGTAACCCGTCGGATGCAACCTTCACGCTGATCCTTAGCCTGTGAGGACTTCCTTATCGGCTGTGCACAGTGGAGCGCTTCGAGCGCACGCTCGGTATCGGGGTGTCCGTCTTGGACAAAGCGTGTCTCAACCGTGGTCGTGGCACTGTTTAACGTTCGCTCGGTCAGTCCACGTCGCCTGATCGAGCAGATGGACGAGGGTCACCTGGAGCAGCCACGAGTTGACGTGATAAATCCCTGGTTAGTTGAAAATAAGGCTCTGCTGCGCTGAAGCACGTCCTTGGCACGCGCAGCCTTTTTGGTGGAGCGCGCGGCATGCTCCTTGACGCCGAATCCTCCCGTCATCGCTTTACTCAGCTCGCCTGGGAAGGAGTGCGCTTAGGTAACAGGACTTGCGTCTCTCGACTGTGCGAGGTTGCGTATCCAGGCTCGGACTAGGTGGCTGCTCTGAAGCGTCGTCGTGTGGTGCGGCTGATTTCCAGTGTAGGGATCTGCCAGAACAGGTGACAGATACGGCGGAGAAGGTACTCACGACCCTAGAACGGAGGCCGTGAGTACCTAAAGAGTGGTCGAGACCGGTCGACCTCAACTGACGCTACTCTCTGTTAGACTTCGTCGCTTTCAATAAGCTCCGCTGGAACGCTCTCCATGATCTTTAGGATCGCATGCGCGAGATCGCGTGCTGCGAGAGGAGAGAGCTCCATTGCCACTCGAGCTGCCGGTCCGAGTTCGGGCGCTCGGAGGTCGATGTTGAGCGTATGAGCTTGAGGTGCATGTACAGGATGATCAAAGTACACCGAGGCGTCGGTCACTTTAAACCACCCTGCTTGCCCTTTCGCACTCCCGTCGATCTCGAGAGTCTCAGTAACGTAGGTGCACATTGCTCACTCCTTTGCTAGCTGAGGTGCGTTCCATAGAACGCCGCGATCTTGGCCCAGCCATCGTTCGCAGCTTCCGGTCGATAGGAGGGCCGATCCGTCGCGAAAAATGCGTGGCCGGCACCCTCGTAGATGTGAAACTCCTTGACCTTTCCGGCCTTCTCGATGGCATTGCCGAGATACTCAACATCAGCTGGCGGTGGGAAGGTGTCGTCTGCACCGAAGAGCCCGAGCACTGGGCAGGAAAGCTGTCCGATCATCGGCTCGAGCGAGGTGACCTTGAGAGGAAAGCCCTCGGGAGGCGTCCCGATGATGAAAGCTCCGTAGCAGACTACCGCAGCCTGGATGGGAAGTGATACCGCTGCAAGGAACGACTGGCGTCCACCTGAGCAGTACCCAATAGTTCCGACCTTACCGTTTGAGTTCTGCAACGAGCGAAGATACGTTGCAGCACCATCCACGTCTCC
>JBMFXG010000158.1:0-5973 GCA_049964535.1 Acidimicrobiales bacterium
CAGGTGCTCCTGTCTCAGATCCATCTACGACAGGGCTAGCTAAAAGCCCTAGACCCCGCTAAATGCTGAAGAGCCACTTTCGTTGAGGAACGTAAGCGTTTCTTGCAGAGGCCGCATGAGACCTATCCGAAACGAAGTATTTGGATCCACCTGCACTATCGCTGTGCTCTTGACTGCTGCGGCGTTGCCTCGGTGGTGCCACCTTGGTGGGTGCGGGCGGGGAGACTTGAACTCCCACGTCTAAAAGACACTAGGACCTAAACCTAGCGCGTCTGCCATTTCGCCACGCCCGCATAACGTTCTAGCGTTACCACGGTAGTCGACGATCTCGTCGAGTGGCTCCTCTGAATGAAGAGATCGTTGTGAAGCATCGTTTCTTCGCTGAGCTGAACTCTTGTGTTGTGGTGCTCGATGGAAGAGAGTACCTTGATCCACGCTCTCCGACCACCGACTGTTTT
The DNA here is from genome assembly GCA_049964535.1 of Acidimicrobiales bacterium. Classification (GTDB taxonomy): domain Bacteria; phylum Actinomycetota; class Acidimicrobiia; order Acidimicrobiales; family Acidimicrobiaceae; genus JAJYZP01. The sequence goes on from JBMFXG010000158.1 coordinate 459, forward strand.
CGGCAGAGCGAAGAGGACCCGAACGTCAGGGATCGTACAGCGATGATGCGTGTCGGAGGGACAGAACCTCTCGTGCTAGGTCGCTCGGCTTGGTCTCACCGCAGACGTATTAGCTTGACACTATGGCTGATCACTCCCTGATAGGGGCATCTCATAACGACCTCATCCGACTGGCTGGACCCGATCTCAAGGCCGGCGATACGTATCAACAACTTCTTAAAGAGCGCATCGTCTTTCTGGGAACGGTGGTTGACCAAACCTCTGCAAACCAGATCTGCGCTCAACTGATCTTACTGGAGGCGGAGGATCCAACTCGGGATATCTCGCTCTACATCAATTCGCCGGGTGGATCGGTAACCGACGGTTTGGCGATCTATGACACCATGCAGTACGTTGCGTGTGACATTTCAACGATCTGTATTGGTCTCGCAGCTTCAATGGGACAGTTCCTTTTGTGTGCTGGAACGGCCGGCAAGAGGTATGCGCTGCCAAACTCACGGATTCTCATGCATCAACCCGCTATGGGTGGTATGCAGGGCCAGGCATCGGACATCGCAATCCAGGCCGAGCAGATCTCACATCTGAAGAAGTCCCTAGCGGAGCGGATTGCGTTTCATACCGGGCAACCTGTCGACAAGATTCGCGATGACTCTGAGCGTGATCGATGGTTTACGGCAGCCGAGGCTAAAGAGTACGGCTTCATTGACGAAGTGATCTCGACCTCGAAGATGCGACCTCCGGTCGCACCGTCGGAATCTGAGGGAGTCTAAGTCTTCCTACCTTTGCCCTAGGTAGAACTGCTAGGCTGAAGGCTCAGTTCTATCTGGCCTTTCGAGGTCTGCTCAGGAGGCATGTTGCTGGGCCAAAGGGACCCTTCCTCAAAGTTAAGCGGTACAGTCCAGCCTCGACGTGAGTCACAGGTTCACTTAGTGAGTCCTCACGTTGGGGTCTGGAGAAGGGTAACGAATATCTGGAAGTACCGCGAGCTTCTTTTCTCACTCGTTGGTAAAGAGATTCGGGTCAAGTACAAAAATAGCGTTCTGGGCTTTGCCTGGTCGATGCTCAATCCGGCGATGTACATTCTCATCTACTACATCGTGTTTCAGAAGATCTTGAAGAACGGTATTCCGCTCTTTGCTATCTATCTCTCGACTGGCCTGTTGATTTGGAACCTCTTTCAATATGGTGTCCAGAGCGCTACGTCGTCGATAGTCGGTAACGCTGGACTCGTCAAGAAGGTATCGTTTCCGCGAGAGATCCTTGCCTTGGCCTCGGTAGGGGCGGCCTTTGTCTTCTTCCTCTTTCAGTCCGTGGTGCTGATCATATTCCTCGTTGCTTTTCATGTTGCACCGGTGCTGTCGTTCCTGTGGATCATTCCCTTTGCGATGATTGCTCTCTTGCTGATCGCCTCCGCTCTCGCCATTTTCCTTTCGGCTCTCAACGTCTATATGCGAGACGTCCAGCATCTTGTGGAGCTAGTTCTGCTCGCTTGGTTTTGGGCGACTCCGGTGGTCTACACCTTTCAGACACTGCGGAGCGCGCTACATGCTCACGGACTCACGACGCTCTATCTGCTCAATCCGGTGACGCCAATTGTGATGCTTTTCCAACGAGCGCTCTACGCCAAGGTCTCGCCGGTGGGTACGAAGGGGGTGGTGGTCCACGTTCTCGCCACCTTCTCGCCGTCTTGGTACGTTGAGGCGATGGGTATCGAGATCGTCGCCGGTGTGCTTTTGTTCTTGGGTTCCCTGATGGTCTTCTCTCGACTCGAGGGAAACTTTGCGGAGGAACTCTAAATGGGTGTTGCGGTTGAGGTTCGCAATGTTTCGAAGCGTTTTCGATTGTTCTCGGAGAAGTACAGCTCGCTAAAGGAAAAGGCGATTCATCTCGGGAAAACACCGCATGAAGATTTTTGGGCACTGCGCGATATCGCGCTTGAGGTGCAGCAGGGTGAAACCGTTGGACTGCTCGGTCATAACGGTTCGGGTAAATCGACCTTGCTGAAGTGTATAGCAGGAATTCTGCAGCCATCGAGCGGCGAGATACTGGTTCGGGGTCGCGTGGCCTCGATGCTCGAGCTTGGTGCTGGCTTCCACACCGAGATGTCGGGAAGAGCCAACGTCTATCTGAACGCGTCGTTGATGGGCATGCCCAAACGAGAGGTGGCGGAGCGTTTTGATGAGATCGTCGAATTTGCCGAGCTCGGTCCTTTTATTGACAATCAGGTGAAGTTCTACTCTTCGGGAATGTACACTCGGCTCGGCTTTGCGGTCGCAGTGAACATGGATCCGGACGTGCTCTTGGTGGATGAGGTGCTGGCAGTTGGCGACGAGAACTTTCAGCGTAAGTGTATCGATAAGGTAAAGTCCTTTCAGCGTGAGGGTAGAACGATCGTCTTCGTCTCTCACTCTCCTGACCTCGTTCGTCAAGTGTGTGATCGAGCGTACGTACTCGATCACGGTAAGCTTGTGGGTGAAGGCCCGGTCCAGGACGCCATCTCGATTCTGCGAGATTTCCAACTCGTCGGATCTGGGTTGAATCACGACCCGAGTGCGGTCCATGTTACGACTGAGGTCGAAGATACGCAACCGCAGAGTGACGCGCGACGGGTACTCGTAACCGATGTGGAGATTCAAAGTGATGCCGATGGATCGGGTGTCAATCTGCTCACGAGCGGTGATTCAGCCACCGTTACCGTTGGATATGAGGTAGTCGACGGCTTCGGGGTCGAGGTTGGTGTCGGTTTTGAACTCTTCGACGTTCGGGGTGAGACCGTGTTCCGTGGCGATACGTTGACCTTAGGTCAGGAGCCCCAGGTGTTGAGCGGTCGCGGGAAGGTGCTCATCAAGTTGGGGCGGCTGCCTTTGGGAGAGGGTGCATACTCGCTCGCCGTCTCTTTCGCAGCTGCTCACGGTGGTGAGCTACTCGACTGGAAGAATCTCGAAGGCGTCAAGGTACTCAATGCGGCGAAGACGACTGGAGTCTTGGCGCTCAACATGGTCGTTCTCGTCGATCCTGAAGGTTGATTCTGCGCTCTCGACGAGGAGAGTCATCGGTCAGGTACACGAGCAATACTCCGTAAGCTTCCCGGAGGACAGCGAGCTTAATTTGCGCGCTTCTGGCGTCGAGAACCCCATTGAGAGTCGAAACATCATGGTGGGGATGTTGGATGACATCGAGGTGATCTCCGTGTGGGCTGGTCGGTCCTGCAGCGGCAGGCACCCTGGGTTGTGCTAGCGTACGGTTGAACTGTCGTAACGGGAAGTGCGATGGATACGATCTGAATGAGGGTGTCGATGGTCAAGTGTTGGGTCGGTGCGACCGAAAACTACCTTGAACCAGATGGGTTCGAGCTCAAGGTTGCAACGCTAGTTCGTTGAAGCAGCGTCCGATCGGCACTTTGGCAATGCTGGCGATAGAAGGGCTTTGTATGGAGTTTCGCAGCGATGCGTCACATGGTTATCGACTGACCATGAATCGTCAACATCGAAGAAAACGGACGTCCCATCGAACTCATGCTCGTTCGAGACGAACTTTTGATCTTGGAGGATTCGGGCTTCGAGTTCTCGTTCTCTCGCCTCTCGCGATTCCAGCGATCCTTGGGGCAAGTGGTGGACCACCGGCGTATGCGTCAAACGTTCCCATTACGGTCTCTGGATTCGGATGGGGGCACGGTCGTGGTGCGGGTCAGTTCGGTCAAGCGGGAGAAGCAATTTTAGGGAACCAGACCTATCAGTCGATTCTCTCGTACTACTACCAAGGCACGACATTGGGCACAGCATCGGACCAGTTGGTCAGCGTGGAGCTGCAAGGTAATGCGTTTCAAAATATCGAGGTCTACTCACCCGTTCCCTATAGCGTGAGTGGGATTTCGCTCCCGGCGAACACCATGGCCGAACTCTCGTGGACTGGGTCGGACTGGAATGCACTCGTCTCGAGTGGGGCGACGGGCGGATGTAGCTCAAGTCCGACATGGACGCCGGTTGCGAGCGGACTCTCGTCCGCTCAGGCGATTATCGCCCCGGGTGCTGGGCTCTCGTTGACCGCCATGGAGAGCGAGACCTTCAACGACTCTCTCGTCGTCTGTTATGCGAACGGTACGACCGAACACGTGGCCGGATACGTACAAGGTGCAACCTATATCGATGGTAACTTACCCGTGCAGCGTACGGTGAACGTACTTCCGATTCAGAACTATCTCGAGGGTGTGGTTCCGCATGAGACTCCTGCGTCTTGGGGGAGCCTCGGGGGTCCGGGACCCCAAGGCGAGGCGTGGGGCTTTCAAGCGCTGGAGGCACAAGCGGTTGAGGCCCGCTCCTACGTTCTCTCGTCGCCGAATGGGTGGTATGGCTTTGCCGATACCTGCGATTCAACGAGTTGTCAGGTCTACGGTGGGATGACCGACCCAAGCTCGCCCTACGCGTCGCTCGACGCGCTCGCGACGCAAGCCGTCCTCGATACTGCGAATCAAGTTCTCATACAGGGAAACGGAGCGATCGCGCGCACCGAGTACTCCTCGTCCACCGGGGGCTACACCGCTGGTGGAGCCTTTCCGGTGGTAGTGGATCCCTATGACTCGATCTGCATACCTGGAGTCTGCAATGCGAACCATACCTGGACGACGACGATTAGCTCGTCTCAGATCGAAAGTGCGTATCCGCAGATCGGAACGCTCACCGCACTCACCGTTGAGAGCCGAAATGGACTCGGCACGATCGGTGGTCGAGTGCTAACGCTCGATGTGATAGGAAGTTCTGGTTCGGTGACGGTGACCGGTTCGGAGTTTGCCGCAGCACTTGGTTTGAACTCGGATTGGTTTGAGTTTTCTGGCCCGATTCCCATTACTAATGACACCTTGCAAGCGGTTCAGGCGCCAGGTTACTGGATAGAGGGTGCGAGCGGGACGGTCAATGCCTTCGGCTCTGCTCAGTCTTTCGGTTCGATGGCCGGGAAGGCGACCGACGGTCCAATCGTTGGTATGGCATCGACACCGGACGGTCAAGGTTATTGGCTTGTAACGGCGAATGGAGCGGTGTACAACTTTGGTGATGCCGGAAACTTTGGCTCAGCGGCAAATCTGCACCTCAACCAGCCAATCGTTGGCATGGCGTCCACGCCGAACGGTCAGGGCTACTGGCTTGTCGCTGCCGATGGTGGGATTTTCAGCTTTGGAAACGCTTCCTTCTTCGGGTCTACCGGAGCTATGCGACTCAACCAGCCAATCGTTGGTATGGCGTCGACCGCAGACGGTCAGGGCTACTGGCTCGTCGCTGCCGATGGTGGGATCTTCACCTTTGGTGATGCAAAGTTCTATGGATCGACCGGAAACTTGCGCCTCAATAAGCCGGTTGTCGGTATGGTTCCGACCGGTTCGGGTCAGGGCTACTGGCTCGTCGCTGCCGATGGTGGGATCTTCACCTTTGGTGACGCTACCTTTGTCGGTTCTCTTCCAGGCGAAGGCATCACCGGAACTGCGGTTTCGGTCGCTCCTTCCCCCGATGGTCGTGGATACTAT
>JBMFXG010000159.1:0-5946 GCA_049964535.1 Acidimicrobiales bacterium
AGGGCGAGTTCGCGCCGTGACGTGCGGTGATCGTTGCACCAGGTGCACTCGTCGGTACGTCGACATCGCCGGCGCACTTGATCTGAGACTCACTGGCATCACCGATTCTACGATCGCGAAAAGTACCCCGATGGTGAACCGTGAAGAGCTCTCTGTGCTCGGTGCTCTAGATCGGTGAAGCGCGTGAGCTGAGCCTGGCGCCCTCCGATGCTGGGAGAAAGAGATCGCTCTTCAAGTTCGCAAGCGGGTAGAGGAGCCGTCTGAGTCGAGCAGACGGTCGCCGTGTGCGCACTTGCGGTCGTGGTCGTAAGAGGTCGCTGAATCGTGGAGTGCTCGGTTACCGGATGGCTCCCTGGTAGGAGCTGAGAAGAGGTGCTCACAACGAAGGCGCTTGTGGTGGTCGGGCTGAGGCGTGGTCCGGATTTCGCTGAACCAAGCTCTTGTGCGAGAGTTCGGTCATCCTCGACAGCCTCGAGTCTCGCTTCTACGAGGCGACGAGTTGGGATCCATCGTGCACTCGAGCTCGGCTTGGTGGGGCTGGTTCGATCACAGCTTCGCAGCGCCAAGCTGTGGTTTTGCTGTAGGAAATATGAGAAAAAGCAGAACTATGAGAAGAACTGAGAGTTTTTGGTATCAAGGAACAGATGTGAAAGTGATCGATCAGACTCCCATTTGAGGACGTCGACCTCGAAATGTGACAGACGTCTTCGACAGTGACGAGCGGGGGATCTCGTTGTAGAAAGAGGGGGGTCATCATCATGCTGTGGCGTAGTAAATCGGCTTGGAACCGGTACGGTACGGTCCGGTCTCGTTCTGCTTCGGGGGAGATTCGGTGACGCTTTTTCTGCTCACTGTCGGATTCGGAATCGTTACTGCGTCGGTTCTCTCCCTCTTAAGCGTCGGACTCTCGTTGCAGTTTGGGGTGACCAACTACGTGAACTTTGCGTACGGCTCCTACCTCGGGGTCGGCATGATGGTTGCGTATACCCTCTCGGGAACTTTCCACCTTCCATTCGTGCTCTCGGTCGCTTTGGCAACGCTGATCACTGGTCTCGTCGCAGTTCTGATCTCAGAGTTCATCTTGGACCCCTTCGCTCGACGTCGTAAAAGTCTCTTTTACATGCTGATTGTGACCTTCGGGCTCTCATTGGTCTTGGATAACATTCTGCAGATCATCTACGGAGTTGGCTTCGTGGAGTTTCCCATTGCGCAGAGTTCGCCGGTTCAGATCGGCCCGTTCTCCTTTACAAAGGTACAGCTCGTCATCGTGGCTGTAGCGATCGTTGCTATGGTTGGCATTCATCTTCTGTTGTCAAAGACCCGGCTCGGCAAGGCTATGCGCGCGATGTCCGATAATGCAGACCTTGCACGGGCCTCGGGAATCGATACTCGGTCGGTAACCCGATGGACCTGGTTTATCAGTGGCTGCCTTGCAGGCCTCGGTGGTATCGTTCTGGCGCTTAATATCGTCTCGTTTCAGACCGCCTCGGGTGACGCAATGCTCTTCGTGATCTTTGCGGCAGTGATACTTGGGGGCATCGGACAGACTTATGGAGCCATGCTCGGTGCGCTCGTCATTGGGCTTGTCACCGAGACGTCGGTGGTGTACATCTCCTCGGCTTACAAGCAAGACGTCGCCTTCGTTGTGTTGATTCTGATGCTGCTCGTTAGACCTCAGGGAATCCTTGCGGCTCGAGGAAAGGCGTAAGGCGATGGCTCGGTTGATGACACACCAGAGAGAGTTCAGATCTCTCGACCACGACTTTGAACTAAGGGGGATGTAATGTCGATATTTCTCGGCTATGCAGCGACGATTCTCGTCTTCTTTTTCACGTATAACATTTTCACCCTGGGTCTCAATATTCAGTTTGGTTATGCAGGGATCTTGAACTTTACGGTCATCACATTTATGGCCATGGGAGCGTACTTCTATGCGGTCTTCGTGATGCCGAGGGCCGATACTGCGAATCAGGTCTACTACATCTTGGGACTGCATTGGCCATGGCCACTAGCGATGATTGCGGGTGTGGTCGCTTCCGGCGCGGTGGGGTATCTCATCGGCCTCATCGCTCTCAAGCGGCTACGAAGCGACTACCTCGCTATCGTCACCTTGGCTACTGGGACTCTGATCTACGGTTTGGCCGGTAATCAGCAGCATCTTTTTGACGGCTGGGCCGGTCTCTTCAACGTCAACCAACCCTTTCAAAGCGTCGCGACGAACTCCCCTAATGAGTACTCGTGGATCTTGGTACTGATCTCCGGTCTCTTGATGCTCGGTGTCTGGTGGTTTGCGAATCGTCTCTACTCCTCACCACTGGGCCGATCGATGCGAGCAATACGGGAAGATCAAGAGGTGGTCGATGCATTCGGAAAGAATACCTTCAAGATTCGAATGCTGGCGATGGTGATCGGATGTGTCATCGTGGGACTTGGGGGAATTCTGACTATTCAGTACATCGGTGCGCTCTCGCCTGCGGGCTGGACCACGGGTGAGACCTTCGTAGTCTGGGCTGCGCTGCTCGTCGGTGGGCGAGGGAACAATCTCGGCTCGATCGTAGGCTCCCTGCTCGTAGCCGTTGTCTTCAATGAGGCCACGCGTTACCTGCCCCAAGTGAGTTCGAACCCGAACTTAATTCCAGACCTTCGCAACATCATTATTGGTGCTTTGGTGATAGGGGTTCTGTGGTTTCGTCCACAAGGTGTGCTCCCAGAACGTAAGCCGAAGTTCTTTGAAGTGCCTTTGACTAACACTATCGCCACAGAAGATAGTGATTCGCGATCGATAGCTACTGGGGCGGGTGCGTAGATGGCTGAAAATATGTTAGAGGTAGACGATATTCGGCTCTCCTTCGGCGGTCTGAAGGCGATCGACGGATGCTCCTTTGAGGTCGAACGTGGCACGATTACGGCATTGATCGGTCCGAACGGAGCCGGTAAGTCGACGACGGTTAACACGATCGCTGGGGCATATCGGCCACAGTCTGGGAAGATCCGCTTCAATGGTGAGGATATTACGAATCTTCCGACGTACGCTCGTGCCCAGAAAGGATTGATCAGGACCTACCAGATCTCTCGCGAGTTTGGTGGAATGAGTGTGCTGGAAAATCTTCTGGTAGTTCGGCGTGGTCAAAGTGGGGAACGGCTCATCAATGCAGTGTTCCGTGGTCGACAGTCGAAGCGAGAGACCGAGGCGCTCGTAGCTGAAGCGAACGAGATCCTTAACACCTTTGGGATCTACAAGCTACGTCACGAGTTCGCTTCGAATCTTTCGGGTGGTCAGAAGCGCCTTTTGGAGCTCTCGAGGGCAGTAATGGCACAGCCCAAAATGATGCTCCTTGACGAACCAATGGCTGGCGTTACGCCGGCACTGATCGAGCGTTTGGGTTCTCATATGGTGGAGCTGAATCGCTCTATGGGCATGACCTTCGTACTGGTGGAGCACAACTTGGAGATCGTGGAGAAGATCTGCTCTCAGGTTGTTGTCATGGCTCTCGGTAAGAAGCTGGCGGAGGGAACAATGGCTGAGCTCCGCTCTAAGTCAGAGGTTATCGAGGCGTACTTAGGAGGTGGCGCTCATGAGCGTGTTGGAGGTTAGCGGTCTCTGTGGCGGCTACGGTAAGACACCTATCATTTGGGACCTTTCGCTTGAGGCGAAGGTCGGTCAAATAGTGACGGTCGTTGGTCCCAACGGAGCAGGTAAGTCAACGTTCATGAAGGCGCTCTTCGGTTTAATCTCCGTCACGAGTGGCTCCGTGCGCCTCGATGGTAGCGAGGTCAGTGGCCTGCAGCCTCATCGACTTGCTCGGGCTGGTATTGCGTACGTTCCACAGGTAGATAACGTCTTTGCTTCGATGTCGATCGTTGAGAATCTTGAGATAGGAGCCTTTACGCGCCGAGGCGGTACTTCGGAGCGGATCCAAGAGATTTTGGAGATCTTTCCCGATCTCCAAAAGGCCTCCCGTCGAAAGGCCGGTGAGCTCTCAGGCGGACAGCGCAACATGTTGGGAATGGCTCGAGCCCTGATGTGTGATCCGAAGGTCATTCTTCTCGATGAGCCGACCGCTGGACTTTCGCCGATCTATGTCGATGTGGTGTGGGAGCAGGTTCAGCGCATAGCGCAGCTTGGCACGACGGTACTCGTTGTCGAGCAGAACGTTGATCGTGCGCTTGCTAACTCTGATTGGGTCTACGTGATGGTTGCTGGCCGCAATCGTCTCGATGGACCTGCTACAGAGGTTGCGGAGATGAATCTTGGAGAGATCTTCCTTGGAGCAGTCGCAGCGGTTCGAGAGTAGCGAATCGACGTGCTGCGGACCGCAGATCACGGTCCAAACCGCTCTGAGGAGTCTCCCGTCTTGACCGTCTCGACGGGAGAGGTGCTTGGGGCGTAGCGCCCTAGCGCCGAAGAGAGCCTTACAGGCTCGCCGGGCTACTTCATGGTGGAGTTGCTCGTAAGAAGTACGATAGAAGGGGGTTCACGTGGGGGTTTTCCGAAAATGGGCGACGTTTGCCACACTGGCAGCGTCAGTTTCGCTTACTGCTCTCAGTATTGGCGGGTTGTCGTCCGCAGCATCGGCATCACCTGCTCCAATTACCGTAGGAGAGCTGCTGCCAATGTCAGGGGCAGAGGCATTCGTTGGGCAGTGGTTCGATCATGGAATTAAAGCGGGTATCTATGCGGTCAATCACTCAGGAGGAGTGATGGGTCACCAACTTACCTATAATCTCCAAGACACCGCTGGAGATCCCGTCGATGCGGTCACAGCCTGGCATACACTACAGCTCCACCACCCTGCCTTTATCGCAGGACCGTCCTCCCTTGAGATCATGGGAGTCATCAACCTCTTCCAGCGTGCGAAGATCGTCGACCTCATGGAGGGTGGTACGACCCAACTCGACCACATGAAAGACTCGTATATCTATCGAGTGTTTCCCTCGGACTCAGCGCTGCTCTCGGCTGAGGCGTACTATGCGCTTCACGGGCTGAGCTGTAAACGAGCCGCTCTTATTTACACCTCTGACGCTAACGCTCAGGCGGAGGTACCGCCAGTTGAATCGGCCTTCAAACACGGTGGGGGAACGATTGTTGCCAATGAGAGTATCCAGGCCGGTCAGAGTTCGTACCTCTCTGAGGTCTCACAGGCCTTCGCTAAGAGTCCGAAGTGTGTCTTCTTTCACGCTGACCCTCAAACCGCTGCGACTCTCTTCGCTAACGTTCGACAACTCGGTCACATGAATGTCCACTTCATCACCGGTGATACCGGTGCCTCGCTGCAGCTTGCCCAGGCCATCGGTATGTCTACGGCAACGAAGTGGGTGACTGGTATGGCGGCTCCCGCTGCGTATGCGCCGGCCTATAAGGCCTTCCTCAATGCCTACGACGGTCAGTGGCATACACGCAGTCCACTTCCGGCTTCGCCTGCTATGTATGATGCCATTGTCATTGCCTCGCTCGCGATGACCATGGCCCACAGCACGAATCCAACAGTATGGCGCAAGGATATCGTCAAGGTCTCGAATCCTCCTGGAATTTCCGTCTACACCTATGCACAGGGTGTCAAGCTGTTGAAGGAGCATAAGAAGATCAACTACCAGGGTGCGAGTGGTCCGGAGAACTTCAACCAGTACCACAATGTGTTCTCAAGCTTTGAGGTCGTACAGTTCAATGCGAAGAATGCACTGCATCGCGTCTACAACGTCTCTGCGGTACAGGTTGCTTCGATGTACGCACCAAAGAAGAAGTAAGGGGGCGTACAGGAATCTCCGCTCTCCGTCGAGGAGAGCGGAGGTCACACTGTATTGAATTGGGTAGGTGGCGTCTACAGTGCGCCACCTACTCCGTCTTGTCTTGGCGTTCCTCTGAGTTAGCCCGTAGTTCCCCCTCCCCGAAGTAAGCCCAGCTCCGTCACCTGCTCTTTTGGTGCTGTAGGGGTGGAATCTTATGAC
>JBMFXG010000160.1:0-5923 GCA_049964535.1 Acidimicrobiales bacterium
TACGTCGGTCACTTGAGTATTCACGTGGGCCACATCAGTAGTAACAAGGGTTTGCGATGTCACATCTCCGACTTGAACCGTCCCATTGAGAGCACGATGTTCCAGGACAAGATTCCATGCGTCAGCCATCCGAAGCGCCACCCGAGCCGCAACGTCTACAATGTCAGCGTCCACTCCTTCAGCATGCATAGACGTAACCCCACGATCCGATATTCCACAGGGAATGATGTGGGAAAACATCGATAAGTCGGTCGCCACATTCAAGGCAAATCCGTGCATGGAGCGACCCTTGGTAATCTTTACCCCGATGGCAGCTATCTTTCTCGGAGCTGACTGGTCCACCCAGACTCCGGGGTACTCCGGATCTGTGTACGCGTCGATACTAAAATCAGCTAGTACATCGATCAGTACCTTCTCTAATCGATGCACGAAGGTCGGAACAGCTCCGGGCCCAATCGGTACATCGAGAATCGGATAACCCACTAGCTGACCGGGACCGTGAAATGTGACATCACCGCCACGATCGGTCCACACCATCTCTGCCCCCACCTCATTAGGATCGACGAGCACGTGATCAAGCGAGGTTCGAACACCCAAGGTGTAAACGTTCGGGTGTTCGAGCAACAGTAGATAGGCATGGTCCGTTCGATGAAGAGCATGCTGGAGCTCGGAAGCATCGCTATAGCGGACGCTCCCGAGCCACCGAGAATGTAACTTCTTTTCGCTCTTTGTCACACCTTTCTCCGATCGGATCGAGAGCTCTGCTGCAACACCCTCACTAGAACTCTTGCGCCCAGTTCCAGGTCTCAATGATCTCCCGCATGCGAGCCAGGAAAGCCGCTGCGTAAGCACCGTCTATGACGCGATGATCAAAGGAGAGCGCCAGCACACCGACAGAGTGAATCGCTATGCTCTCTGATCCATCAACATGAGTCACCACCACTGGCTTACGTTTGATTCCGTCTGTAGAAAGAATTGCCACTTGCGGTTGGTTGATAATCGGAGCCGTAATGAAGGTTCCGAAAGGACCAGGATTCGTAATAGTAAACGTACCACCAGCGATATCATCCGCAGTGAGCTTCTTGGTCCGAGCACGATCGGCTAGATCTCGAATCTCTCGTGCGAGACCAGTCAAGCGCTTGGTGTCGGCATTGTGCACTACGGGAGCGATAAGTCCATCGAGATCGAGGTCAACTGCTATCGAAAGATGAACATCCTTGTGAACCACGAGTTCATCGTCGCCTACTGAAGAGTTGATTCGAGGATACGTTCGAAGAGCCTCAACCGTGGCTCGCGCTATAAAGGGAAGATAGGTCAGAGAGAATCCCTCATCGGCCTTAAACCTCTCGCGCAACAGATGTCGAACTCGCTCTACTGGCTCAAAATCTACCTCAATCGCTGCGAGCGTATGCGCTGAAGTGGCTTTCGACCGAACCATGTGTTCGGCCGTTCGACGCCTAATATTAGTGAATGGAATCACCTCATCGCGTGGCCCAGCGACCACCGAAGGAGATGAGTGTGCAACCATGTCCCTCTGAGAGGGAACAGACTCTGCTCGCAGTGGTGGCGAAGCTTGACCAACAGGCGCCGATGGTTGTGGCACTGCAATCTCCTCCGAAACAGAGGTCAGGGTCCTCTGCTCTCCAGCGGGGACGGCACTACGAACCTGCCCAACCCTCTGAGAATCGAGAAAATTCAAGACGTCGGAACGAGTGATACGTCCCCCGGCACCAGTACCAGTTACCTGACTTGGCTGTACCCCGTTTTCACGAAGCAGTTTCCGTACAACCGGAGAGAGCAAAACTCCATCGAACTCGCCAGCGACCATCTCTGATCCGTACCCACTACTCGAGGGCTGCGAGGATGTGTCGGATGCTCCGAAACTAGCCACTTCAGCCTGTATCTCCGTCGCCGGAGGCGGTGGGGGTGGCGTCTGGGCTATCGGAGGCGGTGGGGGTGGCGTCTGAGCTACCGGAGGCGGTGGGGGTGGCGCCTGGGCTATCGGAGGCGCGCCGACCGCGGGGGACCCACCCGAAGCATCGCTCGTTTGCCCGATGACCGCAAGGGTTGTTCCGACATCGACCGTTTCGCCTTCCTGAACCAAGATCTCGGTCAAGAAGCCCGATGCTGTTGACGGAACCTCAGAGTCGACCTTGTCCGTCGACACCTCAAAAAGAATCTCGTCGATCGCTACTGGATCGCCCACTTTCTTCATCCACTTCGTTACCGTACCCTCGGTAACGGTTTCGCCTAGTTGTGGCATCGTAATCTCAGCCAACGTGCAATCCCCTTCCTGTTAATGCGAGAACTGCCTCGCCAAATGCCTCGGAAAGCGTCGGATGGGGTTGGATAAACTGACCAATCTCATCCGGTGTAGCCTCCCAATTGACCGCTAAATAGGCTTGTCCAAGCTGCTCGGTAACCCACGGCCCTACCATATGAACACCAAGCAGCGCACCAGCTTTCCCATCAGGGAGGCGTTGCGCAATGATTTTGACCATTCCATTGGTCTCTCCAATGATGCGCGCTCGTGAGTTTCCTCCGTACGGATCCTTTTTCACCACAACATCGATACCACGTTCATTCGCTTGGGCTTCCGTGAGACCTGCGAACGCTACCTCAGGGTTGGTATAGATACACCAAGGAACCTTGTCGTAGTCGACCGGAATGGACGGCTCACCCAAGATCGACTTAATCGCTACGATCGCCTCCGCAAATCCCACATGAGCAAGTTGAGGCGTCGACACGATGTCGCCAATAGCGTACACCCCCGGCTCCGTCGTTGCCATAGTTTCATCCACGGTCACAAAACCTCGAGAAGAGATCTCGACCTCGGCGCCTTCGCCTAGTAGGTGAGCCGTGTTGGGCATCCGACCAATAGAGATCAAGACGGCCTCGACCGAGACTTCTGAACCTTCACCGAACTCGACGATGGTAGATCCACCATCTTTTCGGTGACCTCGAACCGCAAGGCCGGTATGAATCGTGATGCCCCTCTTTTTGAAAGACCTAGAGACGACATCGGCGATCTCACCATCACAGCCCGTGAGAATCTGCGGGAGCGCCTCAATGATAGTTACTTCGACACCCATGTCACTGAGCATGGACGCAAACTCGCACCCAATCGCTCCTCCACCAATGATGGCTACCGACTGTGGCAACCGATCGAGAGACAGAAACTCATCGGAGGTCAGAATCGAACTGCCATCAACCTCAAATCCAGGGATCGTCCTCGGCACCGATCCTGAAGCGAGAATGACTGCTGATCCTCGCAGGTCGGTTCCATCGCTAACCGCAACTCTCCCTGAGCCTTCGTAGGTCCCGGTACCCTGCACAACAGTAATGCCGCGCCCCTTCATGAGGCCGCTCAGGCCTTTCCAAAGCTGATCGACGACCTTCTGTTTTCGCGTCTGCGAGATCGCAAAATCGTAGGTCGGATTCGGAGCACTGATACCAAACTCCGATGCATCAAGAACGCTACGGTAGATCGCTGCGGTCTCAAGATACTCCTTGGCAGGAACGCAACCTCGATGAAGACAGGTTCCCCCGACCTTTTCCTTCTCCACAACTGCAACGTTCAGACCCGCCGATGCGCCATAGAGCGCAGCCGCATATCCTCCCGGACCACCGCCTACGACCACTACGTCATACTCGTTCGACATCGACCTCACCTCCTCCTTCACTTGCTCTCATAGCGTGGTCTACGGAGCTCCTCCATGTCAAATCAGCGCGTGAACAAGTGTGACTTCATCCTAGTTAGTCTTCCACGCTGCCTTGTAAGGAGGGCTACCAGAGGCGTCACGGAGTCGAGAGAGGGACGACGAACCTTTACCGTCACTCGCCTCTCAAGTCCACCAAACTCGAGATTTGCGCCAGCAGTGGCCGACTCTATCCAGATTCCGGCTCCATTGAATATCACATGGTTCCAGTCATCTCAGCACGACTCCTCACACTTGAAACAGCTCTCGACCGCTTGGATAGACCGCTCGAGCAAGCTCCACCCGCACTACTACAGGTGTCCGCTAAGGACGGTTCAGCGATACAGCTACCTCTGTAAGGTGCGAGACCTGGCGCTCGTTCAATTCGAGTGACGCTGCATCGATGTTGCTATCGAGTTGGCCAAGAGAAGAAGCACCTGGTATCACGACAACATTGGGGTGATGAAGCAACCACGCAAGAGCAACCTGTGCAGGCGACGCGCTGACCTCTTGGCCCACTTGACGGAGTAGATCAATGAGAGGAGCTATTCGGCGGAGCCCCCGCTCTGAAAATCCTGGACGAAGTCGCCGAAAATCCTTTGGTCGAGAATCAGTGCTGTACTTTCCGCTCAGGAGCCCCTGCTCAAGTGGTGAATACGCTATCAGGAGCCGATCGTTCGTCTGAGCCCAAGGAAGTAGCTCTTGGAGGGGTGCGGTCTTCAGCAACGAAAAGTGGACTTGGTTTGAAAAGGTCGGAAATCCAAGGGCTCTCTCGGCCCGCTGCCAGGCCGAGAGAGAGTAGTTCGAAACGCCCACCTTGCGAACTACTCCTCGCTCGACTAGACGTCTAGCACCCGACATTTGCAAGGACATCGGGAAAACAGGGTTGGGAAAGTGCAGCTGATAGAGGTCAATCTGATTCACTCTTAGTCGCTGAGCACTTCGGTAACAGTGTGTCGTCATCATCGCAGGAACGGGAACGACCGGGTAGAACTTCGTTGCCAGGAAGGCATCGTCTCTCAAATCTCTTTCGGCATCCTCTTTTAGGGCATCCCCAATTATTCTCTCCGAGGCGCCGAAGCCATAGAGCTCTGCTGTATCGATCAGGTTGACACCGCGCTCGATCGCTCGCTTCACAAGCTCCGCCGCAGTACCAAGCGCATACGAGGCACCATAGCCCCACTCTCGAGATCCAAACTGCCAAGTACCGAGGCCAACGACCGAGACACTCTCGCCTTGAATTGATCGAATCCGCATACCCGTATGCTACGTCAACCGCGCAGGAGTACGCCCCATCCCTTGGTTCGCATTGCGCTACTTCGGAGCCATCCGCAGTGCCCCGTCGAGTCGGATAACCTCACCGTTGAGATAATCATTAGCGATGATGGCTCGCACGAGCTGTGCGTAGTCGTCTGGAAGTCCCAAGCGGCGCGGGAACGGGACGCCTGCCCCAAGAACCCCCCGAACCTCCTCAGGGAGCTGTCCAAGCAGGGGTGTATCGATAATTCCCGGCGCAATAGTCATCACTCGAATCCCAACGGCTGCGAGGTCTCTTGCGCCAGGCAGCGTCATCCCGACGATTCCACCTTTCGAAGCGGCGTAAGCGATCTGGCCAATCTGCCCATCGAACGCAGCTATCGACGCCGTGTTGATGATCACTCCACGCGACCCATCAGCGAGAGGTTGTCCCTGCGAGACTACCGATGCACCGACCGCCATAACGTTAAAGGTTCCGATCAAGTTGACTCGAACCACTTTTTCGAAGAGTTCGAGCTCGTGTGGAACTCCTTGCCGATCGATGACTCGGCGCGCAACCCCAATGCCAGCGCAGTTGACAACGGCACGAAGAGGAGCAACTCGTGCAACCTCTTCCACGGCCTTGTGAACTCCTTCCCGATCCGTCACATCGGTAACCGCCACAGCTACCGAGTCACCCAGCTCTTCTCGAACAGCATCTGCCCGCTGCTCATCCCGGTCGAGAATCAACACCTTTGCTCCATTGGCGACGAGAGCCCTGACCGTCGCTAGCCCCAAGCCTGACGCACCACCGGTAACTACTGCTGAACATCCACGAATATCCATGGTTCAAAGACTATGTCAAACAGAGCTCCAAGTGGCCTCGTGCGGGGACCCTCTGAACGAGTCCTGAGAGGCTGTCGCGAAAATCTACCCAGCGCGATCACGAGGTGGTCGGTTCAGTCAAGCGCCTGAGCAGCATCCTTGCA
>JBMFXG010000161.1:0-5877 GCA_049964535.1 Acidimicrobiales bacterium
CCTTCGCCACGACGATGCCGTAGACAAACCGAAGCTCGACCTACCTGGTGTGCTCACCGCATCGCTCTCGATGTTTTCTTTGGTGTATGGGTTCTCCCACGCTGAAACTGCGGGTTGGAGTAATTCCCTCACGGTTGGATTCCTCGTTGCCGGTGTGGTCTTGTTGGTGGCATTTGTGCTAGTAGAGCGTCAGGTATCTCACCCTCTGCTCCCGCTCCGGGTGGTCATTGACCGCATGAGAGGTGGCTCGTACATCACGGTCTTCCTTGCAGCGGTGGGCATGTTCGGTGTCTTCTTGTTCTTGACCTACTACATGCAGTCCACGCTCGGTTACTCACCGGTCAAGACCGGTGTGGCGTTCCTTCCGATGGTTGCCCTCTTGGTGGTAACCGCTTCGATTGCGACTACCGTACTGCTTCCTCGAATCGGTCCTAAGCCCTTGGTGGTCGGTGGAATGGCAGTAGCTGCGGTTGGTCTCTTGCTTCTGACTCGAATTGGACTTCACTCAAGCTATACAACAGTTATTCTTCCAGCTCTGGTAGTCATGGGTCTTGGGCTCGGAGCGACCTTTGCCCCTTCAATCAACGTGGCGACCGCAGACGTTGATCCTGCCGATGCAGGAGTGGCCTCAGCCATGGTCAACACCTCTCAGCAGATCGGGGGATCTATTGGAACCTCACTGTTGAATACACTCGCTGCGACGACACTTGGAGGATACCTCGCTCACCGTGTGGCAACCAAGATCGTCGTTGCGGAGGCCGGAATTCATAGCTACATTACCGCCTTCCGTTGGTCGGCCTTGATCTTCGCAGTGGGTGCGCTCGCAGCTCTCCTGCTTCTGAAGTGGGGAAAGGTTGCATCCTCGAGTGAGGGTCACGGTGCGATGCTGTAATTCTTCGGCGGGTCATCCTCGATTCTTCCTTCGAGGATCTCTGGAAATGTAAGAGCTCAGCGAATGACCGCTCTGGCTACATCCCCAAGGAACTACGTTCCTTGGGGATGTAGCGGTTTTTCGATTCAGGTCGTCGAAGCTCTCGTTGATGCTTCGTTGTCGTTGGGGCCGTTCGCTGTGCTGCCGTCTCGCCGAAGGTATGCTCAGACCCCTTTGTTTGTGATGGAGTCGGTAGTTTGATGAGTATGTGATTTGACCTCTGAGCTAGATCGCCTATGGTGCAGTGGTCTGTTCGTATTGAGGACATCTGTCCGTTTTACGTTAAGTTAGGTAGCTGGGTTATTCGTGGCTCTAGATTTCGGCTCTTCGTAAAATCAAATCTCTCCAGCAACACTTTTCACGGTGGCACTGTGGTGGTGATGGACACAGCGAAGACGGTGTTGCAAGGCGTCGATGTGCTGGTGGTCGGTGACTCGATTGCGGCGGATGGATCAAATATCGCTGCACCGGAGGGCTCACGAATCATCGATTCGACCGGTGGTATCGTAATGCCTGGCATGATCGATACTCATCGGCATCTCTGGCAGACCGCTATGCGTGGCTACGGTGTGGACTGCACGCTGACGCAATGCTTCGTCTGGTACTACCTCGAGTACGGGAAGCATTTCCGACCGCAAGATATCTCTGCCGGTAGTATCTTGGGGATCATCGAGGCGCTCGACGCAGGGGTGACTACTACGGTCGACTGGTCCCAGGGTTTGAATAGCGCCGAGCACGCAGAGGCGGCGTTAGAGTCGTTGCGGTCCCTCTCGACTCGCTCGGTTTTGGCGTACGGGAATATCCATGGTGCGCCGTAGGAGTGGACGACGCAACCGGAGTTCCGCACCTTTGCCACGAGAGCTGCTGAAAGTGCGGACGACCGCTTCGCGTTTCAGCTCGCCTTTGATGTAACCGGGGATAGTGAGTTTCCTGAGCGTGTTGCCTTCGATGTGGCACGAGAGCTCGGTGTTCCGGTTTCAACACATGCTGGAGTTTGGGGAGCGACCAATGACGAGGGTATTTGCTTGATGCACGACGGCGGCTACATGAATGACCGTACGGTCTATGTGCATGCTGCAACGTTAAACCCTGACTCCTACCACAAGATCGCCGCTACTGGTGGTACGGTCTCCGTCTCTACCGAGAGCGAAGAGTCCGCTGGACAGGGATATCTAACAACCTATCGTCTTCGACACTACGGTATCGATGCCTCGCTCCCCAACGACACGAGCGTGTGGTGGAGTTGGGATCTCTTCTCCGCTATGCGTGCGACACTTTCAGCGGATTGAGCAATGGAGCACTTAGCCCACCACCAGCGCGAAGAGATGGTGACACACTGTTCCCTTCGTGCGGAGAACGTAGTCGAGATGGCGACGATGGGTGGAGCGAGAGCTATCGGCCGTGCTCACGACCTTGGGAGTTTGGAGGTCGGGAAGGAGGCGGATCTCGTCCTGGTGAAAAATGACCGTTCCTCACTGATGTTCCCACTGTTCAATCCGTACGGACACCTAGTCTCTCAGGCGCAGCGGGGTGATGTCCATAGCGTGATGGTCGATGGCCAACTGGTCAAGTTTGAACATCAGCTGCAAGGTATCGATCTCAACGATGCTCGTAGCGCAGTGGGCGAGACCGTCGAGCATCTGCGCGCTGTGCTTCGAGAGGAACAGTGGGTGGCCGACATGAACTCCGATATCCCGTCGACGCAGGTGCGGGATAACCCTTACACCTACACCTATAAAGACTAAGGTCCTCTAAGCCCGACTTCGACTACGACTTCGACCTCGGCCTGGCGACGCCTCATGGGATCGGAACAGCACTGAGATGAGCAGGATCTACCGCCCAATGATTGTGCGTACTGGAAGCACGGACAGTGCTGCAGCGGCTATCGGTGGAGAATCCAAGGGAACTGCCGGTCAACGACGGTTGACTGCAGAGCTCGGCTGATGGCAGTGATCGTTGTGGTCGAGGACGCAAGCGTGGATCGAGTCGATTAGTTGCCAAGGTTGACGAGCCTCGTTGCGTCGGTGACGTGACGAGGCTTGCAACTGTAGTGAACTCTGCGGCCCGGAGCAGTTTTCGCACGGTTGTCTCCGAGCAATGCCTGCGCGTGACAGAGACCGTTGAGCGTTGAGCCTTGGATCAAAAGTCTCTTGCGGCGCTGGTCTCAGATAAGGTGTCATGCCTCGGAGCTCATCTGTGCGTGCTACGGTGGCCTTGCGTCAAGGAGTACCTCGTTCTAGAATCTCGAGTTAACGACGAGGCGGAGGGGCTGTACGTGCAGATAGAACCAGGGAAGCTCCGGTTACGCGCGCTTCGAGAGAACGTGTACGACTCCTCTGAGACGATCACGTTGCATGAGTCGTGTCGTACTCAGGTTCTTGGCTCCTTTCAGACCGTCTCTGATATCGCCCATTCGGGTGTTGCGGCGTACGGTATCAATACTGGCTTCGGCCGGTTGGCCTCGACACGAATCGCTCAGGATCAACTCGAACTTCTCCAACGGAACTTGGTGCTATCCCATGCAGTCGGAGTTGGTGCACCTCTACCGATCGAGGTCGTACGGCTCAGCATGATCTTGAAGGTTGCGAGCCTAGCGCGTGGGAGTTCGGGAGTGAGAATGGAGCTCATTGAGGCTCTCATCCAGATGTTCAATTCCCAGGTCTTACCCGTCATACCGTCAAAGGGCTCGGTCGGGGCATCTGGCGATCTCGCCCCACTCGCGCACCTCGCCGCTCCTCTGCTCGGAGTGGGTGAGGTGACGATCCAAGGAACCCCAGCGAGTGCGATCGACGGACTTCGTGCAGCGGGTCTCTCCCCAATGACGCTGGCTCCAAAGGAGGGTCTGGCCCTGCTCAATGGGACGCAGATCTCGACTGCGCTAGCCTTGGCTAACCTCTTTCGAATTGAGGAGGTCTTCAAGGCGGCAGTTGTTGCAGGGGCCCTCTCTGTCGATGCTGCAGCCGGGTCGGTAGTCCCATTTGACGAACGAATTCATCAGCTTCGTGGTCATCGGGGACAGATCGACGTGGCTGCGTCACTTCGGTCGCTTCTGCGGGGATCGACGATCACGATCTCACATCAGGACTGCGATAAGGTGCAAGACCCTTACAGCCTTCGTTGTCAGCCACAGGTGATGGGTGCCATCTTGGACACTATTCGGTACTGTGCGGGGACCCTAGAGATAGAGGCGAATGCGGTATCCGATAATCCGCTCGTCTTTCCAGAGACTGGAGAGGTGCTCTCTGGCGGGAACTTTCACGGAGAGCCTGTGGCGATCGCAGCCGATGCGCTGGCGATCGCAGCATCGGAGATTGGAGCTCTCTCGGAGCGTAGAATCGCTCTTCTGATCGACGCCTCACTCTCGGGACTACCTCCATTTCTGATTCGTGATGGCGGTGTGAACTCAGGCTTTATGATCGCTCACGTAACTGCAGCGGCCTTGGCCTCTGAAAATAAGTCGCTCGCCCATCCTGCCTCGGTCGATTCGCTTCCGACCTCAGCCAATCAAGAGGATCACGTCTCTATGGCGACCTTCGCGGCGCGTCGACTCGGAGATATAGCTGACAACGTTGCCTCGATCGTGGGAATTGAACTGCTTGCTGCCTGTCAAGGAGTGGACCTTCGGTCGCCTCTGACCTCGAGCTCGATACTCGAGCAAGTTCGAGGACAGGTGCGAGAGATCGTGCCGCACTATGACATCGATCACTTTTTGGCTCCGGATATTCATAGCGCTCATGATCTGATCACAACCGGCGTCATTGGTAAGTTCTGCGGTCTCTCGTTACCATCGGACGAGCTTGGTTCCTGACCCATGATTGAATGTTTGCCGAGATCGAGAAGTGGAGAGGTCCGAAACCTCGATAGGAGGAGGGTGCAATGAGCGCTGGAGGCAACCGAGAGAGTGGTATCGCCTCTCTTCGTCACGATCCGTCGAGGGTGATTCGGGCCCCGCGTGGTTCGGTCCTTTCGTGTAAGAGCTGGCTGACCGAGGCCGCCTATCGTATGATCCAAAACAATCTGGATCCCGAAGTTGCCGAACATCCAGAAGACCTCGTGGTCTATGGAGGTATAGGGCGAGCCGCTCGAAACTGGGAGTGTTTCGATGCGATTCTTCGAGCTCTGCGGTCTCTCGAAGATGATGAGACGCTCCTCGTTCAAAGCGGAAAACCTGTCGGGGTCTTTACGACTCAACGCGACGCTCCAAGAGTATTGATAGCAAACTCGAACTTGGTTCCCCACTGGGCGACCTGGGAGCACTTTCACGAGCTGGACCGAGCCGGCCTCATGATGTTCGGACAGATGACGGCAGGTAGCTGGATCTACATTGGTAGTCAAGGCATCGTGCAGGGAACCTATGAGACCTTTACCGCAATCGCCGCTCAGCATTTTGAAGGTGATGCAAGCGGTCGCTGGATTCTCACTGCAGGTCTCGGCGGTATGGGTGGAGCGCAGCCACTTGCGGCAACTATGGCCGGATTCTCTATGGTCGCAGTCGAGTGCGACGAATCTCGTATCGATCTCCGTATTGCGTCTGGATATCTCGATCATAAGGCTTTTACCTTGGAAGAGGCCTTTGCGCGTCTACGGGAGGCTCGGGCACAGAATCACCCGACATCGATCGGTCTGTTAGGTAACGCTTCAGAGATCTTTGGCGATGTGCTCGCGGGCGACCTTCTCCCCGATGTCGTGACCGATCAGACGAGCGCCCATGATCCTCTCAATGGCTATCTTCCCGCTGGATGGAGCCTCGAAGAGTGGAGAGAACGTCGGACGAGCGATCCTAAGGGGGTGGTGGCAGCCGCGACCAGATCGATGGCGAAACAAGTGGGTTTTATGCTCCAGTTCTACGATCGCGGGATACCAACGGTCGACTACGGCAACAACATTCGTCAGGTTGCTTTTGATCTCGGTGTCAAGCGAGCGTTTGACTTTCCGGGATTCGTGCC
>JBMFXG010000162.1:0-5868 GCA_049964535.1 Acidimicrobiales bacterium
TCTTTGGTCCAGGCGTGCGACTCGCCGCCAGTGGAGTCGCTGACGAGCAGCTACAAGCGCTGACGACAGCAGGCATCACTCTCAAGGCTTGCTCAGCAAACGTTGAACAGTATGGCCTCGCCGAGGAGATCGGCTCCCGTCCGTTGGAGCTTCTTGCGGCAGGTGCTGAGGTAGAGGAGTTTGCCCGTCTCGGATACACGGTCCTCAGTTTTTAAGGCCAGAGCCGAGCGGTCTCTAGTCGACCGATCGAGGTCTCAGGGAGTGGAGGATTACGCTACTGCACCAAAGTGTCATCGGGGTGGTACCGCTTGGGCGGTGGTTTGATTGGACCACCGCAGGCATCTCGCTTCCTAGCGATGTGTCAAGGTCTCTCAATTGTACTGAGGAGACCATCACTTCGTGATGCATAGCCAGAACCAGCTCTAGCCTCTCATCTCTTCATAGCCACCGACTCCAGGCGTTCTCATGGCTCACCGAACCTCAAGTGTCGCATTCAAGGCGACCTATCGGTCATCTCCATAAGGTTCCTAGGCTCGGGCGGCCGAAGATCGCATGTGTGATCGATCGTCGCAAACGCCGACCGCACTCTACCACGGCCTCGGTCGACACCGAAAGATGGTGTGCGTGCCGCCTTCCTTGGGGGAGATAAACCAAGATTGCTATCGGAACATCTTTGCAGATACCGTGATCTCTTCAATTCTGTCACGGTCGACGTCAACGCCGAGTCCCACTCCTTGCGGAACGCCCAGATAGCCCGGTCTCGAAAATACAACCGGATTTACCAGCACATCTCGATCAAAATAACGAGCCGACGGCGCCGTATCGCCCGGTAGCGAGAAGCCCTCAAGCGCAGTGAGAGCAATATTGTAAAGGCGGCCGATTCCGGTCTCTAAAAGGCCACCACACCACAGACCGATCCCCCAGTCTCGGCAGTATTGTTCGATCCGTAACGCTTCTGCCAGACCACCGACTCTCGCTATTTTGAGGTTGACGATTGAACACGCACCAATACGGTGAGCCTGTTGGAGGTTGGTCAGATTGCGAATGCTCTCATCAAGACAGATCGGAGTACTGAGCTCTCGGGCTAACTCCGAATGGTTGAGGATATCTCCAGCCTCTAACGGCTGTTCTATCATCATCAAGTCGTAAGGATCGAGCCGCTTCAAAGTCTCTACATCATCGAGGCGATAAGCGCTATTGGCGTCGACCATGAGATCGAGGTCGGGAAAGGCCTCGCGCAGTGCTCGTACCGGCTCAAGGTCGTAGCCAGGTTTGATCTTAATTTTGATTCGACGGTATCCAGCGTTGCGATAGTGAGCAACGCGTTCAACAAGAACATCGAGCGATGACTGAATTCCGACACTAATCCCAACAGGAATCTCAGTCTTGGTCCCACCAAGATAGCTTGCAAGACTCTTACCGTCTTCCTGAGCAAAGAGGTCCCAGAGAGCAGTTTCGACCGTCGATTTCGCCATCTCATTGAGTCGAATACCCCGGAACAGCTCGGTAAATTCCCGTGGATCCGAAAAGGTACGACCTATCGTTGCAGGAATAATAAACCGCTCCAAAATGTCACGGACTGAGGCGTTTGTTTCCTCGCTGTAGAACGGTGCATCAGAAGCGCCGCACTCTCCCACACCAACCAGGTCGCCACTCGTCACAAAGACCACGGTCACATTCTTCGTAGCCTCGGTTCCAAAACTCGTCGTAAAAGGCTCGACCATCTCCAAAGAGAGTCGTCGCACTTCGATCGCGTCTATTCGCATCATGAACGCAACTCAAGAGTCCGAGGGAAATGCATCGCGTCAACTGCTGTGGCCATAACTCATATGGTAACCGTGGACGCTCCCGTCACTACGTCGCACAACTCCCACAGGTCGCAGACCTCTCGTAAAAGCATCAAGCATTGCCGTTCGAAACGGCAAAGACCACTGTGCACGCACCGCAGCTGGCGCTGACCTACCCAACTCTGAAAAATCTGGAATCGCAACGCAGAGTTCGAGCCCATTCTTCCCAGCTCCCTCTTCATCCCGGAGCCTCTTCAAGACAGGAGCCTCGCCGTCCCATTGCAGAAGCCACACGGTACGCGGGTCGTCACCATCCCACCATCGTGGTACCGTTCGCTCCGCATGCATCCCTACGGAGGCCTCACGATCGGACCGAGCGTTACCGAGACGGTACGTTACGATAAACCGGTCGGTCGTAGGTATCGACTCCGCCGGTGAATCGACAGGACCCGAATAGGCATCTGGTACGAAATCGGTCACAGTAGCCCCGAGAACCACAAGATTAAAGTATGCGTTCCGAGCAATAAGGGGGTCGAACGTCCAGGCAATCGTTTCGTACCCTAGACGACTAGCGACCTCGAACTGACGAAGCTTCAGAGTTCGTCCGATGTGACGATCTGGTTCAAGTACCGCAGTTTCGTGAGACCAGAGGACGAACTCCTCACGATAGTAGGCCGGAAATGCATAACTGAAGCCAACTGGCACACCGTGAAGACGTGCGAGCAAGACCACGCCGCCATAACGGGCGTGAATCATCAACGTAGCAACCGAGTCGGCAGCACCCTCGCCCCACGTCTTCAAGGCTAATCCTCGAATGACCTCGAGTTCATCTCCAGCTCGCACTTCGTAGATCTCGAGCCCTTCAATCTCTCCACCGGCAAACACGCGCCTCCTCCTCCACTTCCTGATCACCCTGATCACCAACCAGGATCGCGTGCGAACATCGTTGTGACAAGGAAGTGACACCTGCACGCGCTGCCCTGCGACCGATCTTCCTGCTCCCGTCTCAACCGCTCATCGTCGATGTCGGCACGCCGCCAGGCTCTAACACCACAACGAATACCTCACTAGGTTCTACCGTGACACCGATACGAAAGACCTAGCCACTCCCAATCCCTGAGAGTCCAGGAAGCTGCTCGACCGTTGAACTCGAGGGCCGGACGACGTGGACTGGAGTCCCAAAATCACCTAACTGCAGGAACTCAACGATACGAGCACGCTGATGACTTAACCGTGCCGCGTTGACTTCAAGACGCAGCTCTCGAATACGACCGGCGTCATCAATCCACACCTGACAGGCCGCAGGTCCTGAACCTAAAGTCTGCGCTACACGTCTCAGCCCGGCCTCGGAGGTTCGAGCTCCGGATCGACGAAGCGCCCGTAAGAGACTCACGGCAGCACTATATTCGACCGTCTTTACACCATTCACCTCGACTCCTCTCCCGATCACCGAAACGGTTGAGCCTACGAGGCCGTATAAATCATCGAGTAATGCGCTCGGGTTACTCTCGAATGCCGAGAACAAGACCGATGCACCCGAGCCAAGAGTGGCATCTGCGATTGCTCCGGGATCTAGCACAAACCACGACACGGAAGAAGGCACCTCACCAATCAACGATCTGGGAAGCGAGAGGTACTCGTGGTGATTGAGCACAAGCGCTTGGACCTTCCCAACCGGAGCTGGAAGCGTTAGCGAGAATGCGGCACTGGGGTTCGAACTCGCGTGGGCCTCAACCCCATCGACCGACAGTGCAGAGATCGTCGAACCTCCAATGCGAGCCTTCTCTGTACTGACAACGTGGAACGACTGCTGAGCTAAGGTTCTCTTTAATGCCTGCGCGATAACAGAGCTTGGAACCCGCTCTTGGCCTGGTGGCGTTGACGTCGGGTGACCAGTTCGGACACAACTCGCCAGTAGAAGCACCGAAGCACCACCGAGCAAGAGCCTCATGACGTGTCGCAGACTTTGGCGTATACGACTACCGCAAGACAACTCACCGCCCAAGGCGATCGTTCTTCGTATCATGCGTTCTCGGTACTGCGAGCACGAAATGCTCGGGTTCGTAGGGCGCTACGGCTAGCCGACGTCGAACTCACCACTGATCGACCGAGGCAAGGGAGAATTCCAAACGATGCATGCAGCAGCCCCTCACGACACCTAGGTCTCATACCGCCACTTCCGACATCATCGAATTCTAGAACTTCGTTCGCGAGAGATAGCTTGATCGGGAGAGATCGCGAAATGACCTACCCCTAAAGTTTTCAATATCGTGGTTCCTCAATGCCTCACAGTTCAACCATAGCCCAGGCATCGTGTTGTCTTCCCAGAGGAGTACGGTCAGGCCCGCCAGGCACCAAGAGCATCGCCTCGTTATCCCGTAAGATCAACGACCGACAAGTCGACCTTCGTGCGAACCGGCATTCGCGTTGCCACCTTCGATCCGACTGAACTCGTTGTGAGAACGTCCACTCTTTCAAGATTAAAGCGGTCACAACGTGTCACCTCAGCGATTAGGAACCCGACTTAGCCTAGAGCTACAAAGCGTCGCACCAGCGCCTTGGCGACGCGCAACCACATTCCAACTCGTCCTCGTACATCGATCGCACACATCGCAGCATCTTTATACGAAACTTGATGAGAACCGAAGGGGCAAGCTACTCGATAGACCGAGAGAACCGACCAACGTATTCCACCACAATCCCCCATCGAGAACGGTCTGGTAGCGGTCCAGTGCCACCGTTAACACTGACCTTTCGCGGACCTCACAACATCGAAGATTGTCTCAGGTTTACGAACTTCTATATCTATGTAGTGAGGTCGATTACAACCTTTACATCATCTGCCTGACGATCCAAGGCATCGAGAGCCCGACTCAAGGGAACACGACGAGAGATCAACTTCGAGAGCCAGTGGATATCGGCCTTGGCGAGCGCTGATGCCGCTTGAAGATAGTTGTCACGAGAGGCATTCACGCTCCCAAACACCACCGTATTCTGCAAGACAAGCTCTTTATTGATAGCCGACGGATCTTGACTGAGCGAGTGCGAACCCGAGGAGATACCCGTCAGACAGATGATTCCATCCGGCGCAACGATGTTCGGAAGGTCAAACACTAAGGGTCCGTACCCCGTGCACTCAATGACGATGTCAGGACGAACCTTCAACTGAGCGATAGTGCCATAGTGATAGGTTGCTCCGAGCTGTTTCACAAGCTCAGGTTTCGTACCACTGGTCATCTGATCAAAGACGTGCACGTCCAGACCTCGCTGATGACCCAGAAGTGCAGCGAGCAATCCAATTGGTCCCGCACCGGTCACCAGAACCGTTCGCGCAGGCCTCGGTGTCCGTCTCTCGAGGATCTCGGTCTGTTCCCAAGCCTTTGCGACTACCGAGGTCGGTTCAACCAGCACCGCTGCATCGCCTAACGATGCGTCAACCCTGATAGCGAACTCTGGTTCGACTCGCCAATGTTGGGAACCATAACCATGACGGCTCTTGATACCCCGTTCTGTGTACTGACCGTTATCGCAAAAGTCCCAGGCATTGACAGCGCAGGCAGAACACGGAACCGGGTCGGGACGTCGAACGATTCCAACCACGAGATCACCAGGGGAAAATCCCGAATCAGTAGGAGCTTCAAGCACTTCACCGAAGGACTCATGTCCGAGGATCAAACGGTCGGTTCCCTCTGGGCTCCAACCGTAATTACCGCCGACGATATCGATATCTGTTCCACAGACTCCTAGTAATCGACCTCGAACGAGGATGGAGCCTTCGCCAGGATTGGGATCTGGAACAGAGGAGACCTCCGCACTTTTTGCTTGGAGCGGATGCACAGTCAAAGCTTGCAAAGGGACCCTCCTACTATGAGAACCGGTGTATCGTACACCCAAGCGAGTTCGGTGACCTAATTTCAGTCACCATCAGACGCTTGACAGCGAGTTATCTTCCCAATTCGTCGCGTAACGTAACGTTAATTCACGGAAACCCATACAAGCCACCCTGAGGAGCTCCCCAAAAACTAACCCACCCGATATGTGAGTTTTGCCTCCAGAATAGATATGGAGGAAAACGACCATG
>JBMFXG010000163.1:0-5832 GCA_049964535.1 Acidimicrobiales bacterium
GTGCCAGCGTATATCCGACCTCTTTTCTGTCAGGGGTATGGTCCTTTTCGGTGGGTGGCGCTCTCGGGAGATCCGAACCATATCTACGCCACCGATCAGCGAGTCAAGGAGCTCATCCCAGACGATGCGCACTTGCACCACTGGCTGGATCTCGCTCGTGAGCGGATTCGGTTTCAGGGCCTCCCGGCTCGCATCTGTTGGGTAGGGGTTGAAGATCGATATCGCCTCGGAGTTGCGTTCAACGAGATGGTGGCCTCGGGCGAACTCTCAGCTCCGATCGTGATTGGCCGAGATCACCTCGATACCGGTTCAGTGGCGAGCCCGAATCGTGAGACTGAGTCGATGAAAGATGGTTCTGACGCAGTCTCTGATTGGCCGTTGCTCAATGCGATGCTGAATGTTGCTGGTGGGGCTACCTGGGTCTCTCTACACCATGGCGGAGGCGTCGGTATGGGATACTCTCAACACAGCGGCGTGGTGATCGTTTGCGACGGATCTGACGAGGCAGCTCGTCGGATCAGACGGGTTCTCTTCAACGATCCCGCCACCGGAGTGATGCGCCATGCAGACGCAGGGTATGAGCTTGCGCAACGTACCGCCGAGCGAGTTGGGTTGAACTTACCATCGCTGCGATCGAGATGAGTGGTTCTCGGACCGAGCTTGGGACCGCTGTGAATCTCATGGGTGCACGTTGCGCCACGAGTACAGCGCTTCATCAAGGGGTGTCCGAGTGATTCTTCGAAACTGCTCAATTGTAGAGATTGGTGAGGACTCGCGTGTTTGGGTCGAAGACGACTGCGCGATCTCCATAGTGGGGGAGACCATTCGTTGGGTTGGTCGTGATGATGCCCTGCCGAGAGGCGGGCTCGATGAGCTCGAGATCGACTGTGATGGTCGTCTCGTTACTGCGGGCTTGATCGATTGTCACACTCATCTCCTCTACAGTGGTAATCGGTCCCAAGAGTTTGCGTTGCGCTTGCGTGGGCTGTCATACGAAGAGATCGCCCGAGAGGGAGGTGGCATTCGATCGACGGTCGAGGCGACAAGACTCGCAAGCGACGAGCAGCTGTTCTTCGGCGTACTCGACAGGCTGAGGCGAATGAGCCATCACGGCACCACGACCGTTGAGATCAAATCTGGTTATGGGTTCGATATCACGAGTGAACTGCGCCTTCTTGAGCTGCTCAGTGAGGTACAGCGGCTCGCTTCAATCTCGGTAGTTCCTACCTGTCTAGCATTGCACTCATCGCCGAGCGATAGCGTTGATCGGGCGAACTTCCTGCGCGAAGTTAACGAGCTCCTCTTGCCGGAGGTTGCGAGTCGACAACTCGCTCCGTCGGTCGACGCATTCTGTGAGTCAATAGCGTTCAGCCTTGGTGAGGTGCAGGAGTACTACGAGACTGCGCAACGTTTAGGACTCGGTGTGCGCGGGCACGTTGACCAACTGAGCAGCGGCGGTGGAGCTCAGCTGCTTGCGCGCTTCGGTGGACTCTGTGCAGATCACCTCGAGTACAGCGATGAGGAGGGTATCGCTGCCCTCGCTCGGGCAGGTACCGTTGCGGTTCTGTTACCGGGAGCGTTCTACTTCCTGAGGGAACGTCAACTTCCGCCGATAGAGCTCTTGCGACGCTACGGTGTCCCAATTGCGCTTGCGACGGACGCTAATCCTGGGACCTCTCCACTGCTCTCTCTTCCTCTAGCTATGAACATGGCCTGTACGCTCTTCGGGCTAACGACCGATGAAGCGCTCTGCGGGGTTACCCTCAATGCGGCCCGGGCGCTCGGTCTCAGAGATCGTGGAGCGTTACGACCTTCCTGGCGAGCGGATATCGCAATCTGGGATCTTGGTGATCCCTCCGAACTGGCATACTTCCTCGGAGAGTCGTATCTGTGGGCCTCTCTCGTTGCAGGTCAACTCCTCGTTGAGCCTCGGGCTACCTCGTAGAGATGGCTGAGATTTAATGAAGACCGCCCGAACGGAAAGTTCGACCGTGTTCGACCGTGATTTTGTCTCTGCCGTTCTGACCTGGAGCGATTCGAATCCTCGATCCTTACCGTGGAGGGTCGCTGGAGCTCGGGAGCGACGAGATCCATGGAGCGTGCTCGTTGCTGAGACGATGCTTGCGCAGACGCAAGCGACTCGAGTCGCTCAGGTCTACCCATCGTTCTTAGAGCGGTTTCCCACGGCGCTCGCGATGGCGCAATCTACCAAGTCAGAGGTCCTAGAGCGCTGGATCGGTCTCGGCTACTACCGGCGGGCGGTGCGGTTGTGGGAGAGCTCTCGGGCTGTGGTCTCGAACTACCCCAACTCGTTCCCGGCGACCTTAGCGGAGCTCCTCCAGCTTCCTGGTGTCGGACGATATACGGCCTGCGCGGTTCTGGCGCTGGGCTTCGGCGAAGCGGTGGTGCCCGTGGATGTGAATGCGTTACGGATAGCTCGCAGGGCAATCGCTGGATCTGCATTGACGCGTGCTGAGACTCAACAGTTGCTCGATCGTTTGGTTCCCCCAGATCGGCCAGCTGCCTTCGCTGAGGCACTTTTTGATCTTGGCTCGCAATACTGCACCGCACAGGCACCGCGTTGCTCGCAGTGTCCCTTGTCAGATCGTTACTGCGTATGGCAACGAGGACTGAGACGTAGGTCGGTCGGAGGGCGTTGTGATCAGGAGCCTTCATCGACGGTCGACCCCGCATTGGATCCGGCGAACCCTGGCTCGGGGAGACCCCGGGTTCCACCCTATCGAGGGTCTCGGCGGCATCTTCGGGCCTTGGTCCTTCGAAGTCTGCTGCAGAGTCGTGGCCGCTTAGACCGTGAGGTGCTCTTTGAGAACGTAGCGGCCTTGTTGAACGAGCGCGACTCGAGAGGTGGTTCATCTCGTAGTCTTGGACCAAGCGTTTCTCTCCGTACGACGAGGGAGTTGTTTGGAGAAGCTCTACGCGATCTCGTTGCGGAGGGATTTGTGATCGAGACGGAGGATGGGCTGCAGCTCGCTCCGTGAGCTCGGGGTTCTGGTTCTACGTGCCTGTCACGCGCTGGGCTGGGTCTATACGAGAGCTCCGTGTTGTTCGCCTGTGATCAGGGTGGAGCCTGGTGAGCCGAGTTGGCGCAGTTGGCTTGGAGCTGTAGGGGAATCTTGTGATCGGCGGGTCGCAGTTGCTCGTGTTCAGAAGGGGTCGAGGCGACCGAGCTGTGCAGTTTTTCGGCCGATGGGGAGAGACTGCTGCTCGGAGCGGCTCGACCCCTTCAGTAATGTAGCCGTTCTTGGGGGTTAGCCGAGAGAATTTGACCTGGAGCGTTCCGCTTGGTGTAGCGATATTGGTCTCGTCAGAGGAGGCTCTGTGGCCTCTCTGAAGGCCGTCGATCTACGTCATGGAGCAGCGACGGTTGTGCGGACGGCCGAACTCCTTGAGGAGTGGTGAGCGGCGTTTCCTCTAGATTTCTCGGTAGCGAGAGCCGTTCTGCGAGCGAGGCGTGTACGGTCTCCCCTAAGGCGACAGACCTACCTCATGGTAGGTCTGTCGTGTCTGACTGGTAGAGGAGCTGGGGAGTTCTGTTCTGAATACAATCACGTCGTCGTTGTTATAGAGAGGACAAGGTCGTGCGATCGCAGCACAGTGGGCGATCATGAGGAGGAACGATGGAGATTAAAGAGCTTGGACATCTTGTCCTGTACGTGCGCAATCTGGATCGGTCGCGACACTTCTACAAAAATGTACTG
This sequence comes from Acidimicrobiales bacterium, assembly GCA_049964535.1. Classification (GTDB taxonomy): domain Bacteria; phylum Actinomycetota; class Acidimicrobiia; order Acidimicrobiales; family Acidimicrobiaceae; genus JAJYZP01. The sequence continues at coordinate 3,720 of JBMFXG010000163.1, forward strand.
GGCTGGCGAGAGATTATGGAGAGCGACTCTCCACTACCAGCACCGGTCGCAGCGTTCTCCTCTCCATCGCAGAGAACACATCACGAACTTCTGCTCATTGAGGTCGGAGAGACCGCCTCATCTCTACCTCAAGGTCGACGTGTCGGTCTCTATCACTTTGGCCTCAAGGTAGGGGACAGTGATGCTGAGCTACGCGAGGTTCGCGATACCTTGATTGCTAATCACGTTCCGATACGAGGAGCATCGGACCATACCGTTACTCACTCCCTCTACATCGAAGATCCTGACGGGAATGAGATTGAACTCTTTATCGACGTACCTGGGGTCGACTGGAGATCGGACGAGACTCTTATCGCTTCGCCGATTCGTCCTCTCGTGCTGTAGCGGTAGTGAACAAGAGTGAGATCTGCTTGCCTGGGGACCGAAACACGGTGCTCTGCGATAGTTGAGCAGTGAGCGAAACAGATGGTCTGCCTTAATGTTCGCTTATTGCCCGTGAAGGACGGAGTCTTTCGGAACGTGCACGATGAAGACGACAGATTGGAAAAGAGATGACTCGACGGATCGTGATCGCGATCGTTCTCGTTAGTGCTCTGGTCGTTGCTCGAATCGCAACGAAGTCGTCGCATTCCGTAAGGGATGTGGGGGCTCAATCTTCTCTTGGGGTCTCGAAGGTATACCTTGCTCAGTCAACTCGTGCCGAGCTCTATCTGACGCTGAGTCAAGTTGGACCCCAGCTGAAGGGAAGATTGAGCGTGGCGTATTTGGCCGGTCGAGGGGGTGAGCCCGTGCGTTCGGTTCCTGCAAGAGCACGAGCTCACTATTCGCTTCGCGTCCTCCAGCCGGTCTTTATCACCGGCTCGATCATGGGACAGATGGTCAAGTTTGAGCCAGTGAACTTGTTGGGCAGCGAGGTCTCGCTGGTTGCTCCCTCTGGCCTCGGGATACTAAAGATGAACATCGGGTTGCAACGATTCGATCTCGGCCGGCTCACCTTGATGCCGGTCACGTCGCTCTCCTTCCCACAGTCACTGAGGGGGCTCGAACGTATTGCTGCCGATCTCAACTCTCCGAACTATCCAGCATTCTCGTGATCTCATCGGTCTCGGAGCGACGGAACGTTCTGCTGAACTTCGCGCCCCTCGGATTCGTATGGATGCTGTAGCCTCACGGTGAAGGCGATCTGGGCACAGTTGACGCGAGCTGATCTCGGCTCGTACGCGAGGTACCGGTGGTCGATTCTGATGGATATAGCGGACATGGCCTGACGGTAGCAACGCTGTATCTCGGCGGTAACTACAGTGACCAGAGACGAGATCAGACGTGACCGATGAGAGGACAAGCGGTGAATTTTCTGGGAAGCCATCTACTTTCAGTCGATCAACTCTCGAGAGATGATCTTGCTCATCTCTCGGAAGTAGCGCGAAAATTGCAACCCGTTGCTCGCCGCGAGAAGATGACACGGGTCCTCGAAGGGGCCGTGCTCGCCAGTTTGTTTTTGGAGGCGAGTACTCGGACGCGTCTGAGCTTTGGGGCGGCATTTTCCCGTCTCGGTGGTTCGGTTCTCGAGACCGTAGGGCTGACCTTCTCGTCAATGGCGAAGGGCGAGTCGATAGCAGACACTGCACGGGTAATCAGTGGGTACGCAGATATCCTGGCGGTGCGACATCCAGAGGCCGGATCGGTGGCCCAGTTTTCGCAAACGTCGCTAGTTCCGGTAATCAATGCGGGAGATGGAGCGGCGGAGCACCCAACGCAGGCTCTCTTAGATATTTTCACGATCGAGGAGGAGTTTGCGCAGCGCAGCAGGCCGGTCGACGGTGCTCACGTGCTTTTTGTGGGAGACCTCAAATATGGTCGGACGGTGCACTCGTTGATGAAGCTATTGACTTTATACCGGAATATGACCTTTACGCTGCTCGCTCCCGAGATGCTCTCCATGCCCGACGACGTCGTAGGGCTCGCCGAGAGCCGCGGTCACAGGGTCTATCCGATTACACGATTACCTGACGAAACGATGGAGGTAGACGTGATCTACACAACTCGTATTCAGCGTGAGCGCCTGCAGGGTGAGCAGATCGAAGGGTATAGTCACGACTATCACGTGAACCGT
>JBMFXG010000164.1:0-5825 GCA_049964535.1 Acidimicrobiales bacterium
TCGGGTGGGTTAGTTTTTGGGGAGCTCCTCAGGTTGAGCGGTACTTTGAACGAACCTTTGTTGCGGTAGTGGTGGAAGCGATCGAGGTGCTGTGTCGTTTGAATGTTCGGTCTCTGGGACTATGTCGGTGGTAGTCGCTTGGCTCTTGACGTCTGTTCGAGGTCGGCGCGGTAGCGATCGAGTCGTTCCATGAGGGCGGGATCTGTGAGTCCAAGTATGCGGGCCGCGAGGAGTCCGGCGTTGGTAGCGTTATTGATCCCAACGGTTGCAACTGGAACACCGGCAGGCATTTGGACGATCGATAGGAGTGAATCGAGTCCATCGAGCGTTGCGAGCTGAACCGGAACGCCGATCACTGGAAGAGACGTTACCGATGCCAACATCCCGGGGAGGTGTGCGGCACCTCCGGCCCCTGCGATGATCACACGATACCCACATCGATAGGCGCTCTCACCGAAGGCCAACATATCGTATGGGGTGCGGTGCGCAGAGAGTACCTTAGCCTCAGATGGCACCTCGAGAGTGGTGAGAACCTCGTGCGCTTTGCTCATGACTTGGTAGTCGGAGTCGGATCCCATGACGAGTGCAACGCTAACGGACATTGGTGGGCTCCTTGTGGTCTCTGTCTCTGAACGCTTCCAAAGCGGCGAGCGTGGCGCTCTGGAGGGCCAGCGCCGAGGAAGAGGCTAGGGCCGTGATGTGGCCGACCTTGCGCCCTACGCGATGAGACTTACGATAGTCGTGGAGCTTGACGGAAGGGTCCGAGAGGGTCGCCTGAAGATCGAAACCCTTTCCGCCGCTCGAGGTAGGTGCGATCAGATTGACCATCGCAGCCGGAGAGATGAGGCTTGGATCTCCGAGAGGTAGACCCCCGACCGCTCGGAGGTGATTCTCGAACTGAGATGTTTTTGCCGCTTCAATGGTGAGGTGGCCGGAGTTATGGACGCGAGGGGCGAGTTCGTTGACGAAAAGTTGTCCGTTCGAGACGAAGAACTCCACCGCCAAGGTTCCCACGAGGTCTATCTCCTGTGCGATGCGCTCTGCTATCTCGCCTGCTTGGCGGAGCGTGTTGCGATCTCGTTGGGCCGGGGCGGTGACGGAGACGCAGATTCCGTGGTCTTGGACCGTCTCCACCGGTTCGTAGTGGACGATCTCGCCGAGGAGGTTTCGATTCACAATCACGGCTAGCTCGTAGTCGAGTTCGAGGCGCTCTTCAATGACCCATGAACCGGAGGTCTGTCCCCGACGAACCTCGTCCTCGAGCGCATTGAGATCGTCGATGAAGATGACTCCCCGGCCGTCGTAACCGCCGGTCGTCGATTTCAAGACCAGTGGTAGGGAGAGCTCTTGTGCACGTGACGATAGCTCTTCTGGGGAGGATGCTACGGAGAAGTTTGGCACCGGTAGGTCGAGCTGGCTGAGGAGTGCTCGTTGGAGAGACTTGTCCGAGCCGAGCACCATAGCGGAGGCCCTTGGTGCTAGAGAATGACCTCGGGCCTCCAGTTCATGCAGTACGGTTGGAGCGACGAGCTCGTGTTCGAAGGTAATGACGTCGCATCGCTGGGCGAAGGAGTCAACATCATCGATCGTGTACTCCTTGCAGCACTCGTAGTTGGTAGCAAGTCCAACGAGAGACTCATCTTTTTCAAGTGCAAGGAAGTAAAGTTCGATTCCAAGAGGTATGGCAGAGCTAAAGAGCATCTGCGCAAGCTGGCCACCACCGATAATGCCGATGACCGGTCTCGGCTTGGACGTGTGAGTGTTCATCTCGGAGTTGGGCCTCGATCGTTCTTGTTCGAGGATACGAATCAGCTAGAAGACGTATCCACGATGAGCTTGTGAGGCTAAAAACTTACCATCGAGAGGGCCGGGATCTGTCCTAGTGCCACCGTCCTGGCTCGATTCCACGTCTCGCGAGCAGAGCCGTGGTGATCGCTACCGCGCACCCACTGAGGTTCGAAGCTACGGTCAACGCGGTGGAAGCGTGAGAGCGATGGTAGCTCTTCGTGATAGAGACCGCCGTGGAGACCGAGTAGCCCAGCTCCGATCGTGGTGCCCTCGAGATGCCTGCTCCTCCGTACGATGAGGCCGGTAGCATCGGCGAGGATCTGGAGAAAGAGATCGTTGCGGGCCATTTGACCGTCTGCGGAGAGCTCGGTGATCTCGAGGCTTGCTTCGCGCTCGAGCGCTTCTACCCCATCGGCAACGGCATGAGCTATCCCGAGGAGTACGGCTCGAGCCATCTCGGCAGATCTGGTTTCGGAGGTGAGATTGACGAATGAGCCGCGTGCTCCGAAGTCCCAGGTCGGAGTAGCGAGCCCGCTCAAGGCCGGCACGAAGATGGCGTTCGAAGAGGGATGTGCTGAGAGCGCTAGTACTTCAATCTCCTCCGGGGTGCAGAAGCGCGTTAGCGTGCGACAGAACCAATCCACACTGGATCCAGCTGAGAGGATCGCTGCCTCAAGCGCCCAGGAGGTCTCTGTATCCTCTCGCCATCCAACGATTGGATACGACCCGTGTGTACCACGCCGAGGAAAGCCAGGTCGTTGGTCTCCGAGGTAGAGGTCGACCATCGCACCGGTTCCAAGGGTGACCTTGGCCGCCCTTTCTTGTAGGATTCCCTGTCCGATCATCGAGGCCTGCTGATCCCCGAGTGAAGCCGTGATCGGTAGTGAGCGACCGCCAGAGGCGTACGAGCCTAAGTTACCGTGTGTAGCGACGATTGCGGGGAGCATATGCTCATCGAGCTCGAGCATGGCCAGTACGTCTGAGTCGTAGCGGGTGACGAGTGTATCGGTGATACCGGTCATTGCAGCGTTGGATGCGTCGCAGGTAAAGACCTCTCCGCGTGTGAGGCTCTGGAGCACCCAGGTATTGAGGGTCCCACATCGCAGGGAGCTCCGTGGAACGTGTTGTCCGTGGTTCGCTATGATCCAGGCGAACTTGGTAGCGCTCTCGTTCGGCGCGAGGTGGAGTCCGCGTTGGCCGAGTCCGAGACACATGGGAGCGGTACGAAGATCCTGCCACGATAGGGCCGGTCCGATGGGTCGAAGCGAGTCCTGATTCCAGACGACCGACGTGGCGCGCTGGTTCGCTAGAGCGATAGCTTCGATCGCTCCCCCCGAGCGCTCGATAGTTCGGTCTAAGAGCGCAGTGACCGTAGCGGCTATCTCGGCGGCGTCGTAGGCCGTCTCGGTAAAAGCGTTCGACGTTACCGTCAGGGGACTGCGCAGAGTGTGGAGGATCTCTCCCTCTGCGTCGACCTCGCTGAGTCGAATCGACGAGGATCCAATATCGATGACCGCTATCGTCATGCCGTGCTCACGAAGGACTGTTGAGGGCTTCGCTGCACCATGTTACTGCTCGGGGAGTCGGAGATGTCGAGCGATAGCGGTCTTTTGGTAGGTGAGTGCTGCATCTGAAGCACCGTGGTTCTCCTTGAGCACCTCAGCTACTGCTTCGATCGCCCCTGCGGTTGCCTTGAAGTCCAAGATCCCGATTCGTGACCGTCGCAGGAGAATGTCAGAGATGGTTGCGGCGTGCTCCACAGTGCACATGTACTCGAGCTCGCCCCGTCGAATATCTACTCCGGGCGAGAGCTCTTCGTAAGCTTGCGGATCGCCTAAGGACTTGGCCACAGTGATCGCTTGTGCTCCGTAGCGATCGAGGAGAGAGTTGACGACGTGGTGCCGCTGCTCGTCATCAGCGGAGTACTTAGCGTTGAGTGCTCGCTCTACGATGCTGGTGAGTTTCTCACGCTGCTGTTGGGTTATCGAGCCCCAGAGAGCGATGCGCTTCGTCTTCGATTTCGTTGTTGTGCCGAGATCGGAGCAGATGGTGTCGATAGCGTCCTCGGCCATGTGTCGATAGGTTGTGAGTTTCCCACCGGAGATCAGAACGAGTCCGGGCGCCACTCGCTCGAGGTGATGTTTGCGAGAGATCTTGGTCGTAGGAGCATCCTGAGCCTGGGTGATCAGAGGGCGAAGCCCGACCCAACCTCCGGTTATGTCCTGCGGGGTGATCTCTTTAGAGAGCGCCGAGTTGAGAGCATCGAGGAGATAGGTGACGTCTTCCGTCTCGATTGCTGGGCGATCGAGATCGCCGTAGTACGGGGTGTCGGTCGTACCGAAATAGGTGTAGCGACCCCACGGAACGACGAAGATTCTGCGCTTGTCAAGTGCCACATCGATCGCTGCAGCCTGGTGGATAGGGAGCTTGGATCGCTCGACGACGAGGTGCACGCCTTTGGCAGGCGAGATGTCGGTGTGAGCGCGCGTCCCGCTCAGAGAGGCGACAAGATTGGACGCTACTCCAGCTGAGGCGACGATCGATCGTGCCCGAACGAGCGAGGTCGGCGAGCTCGTAAGCTCTTCACTCGCCCGGAGTGTGATCTCCCAACCGAGCGTTCCCATGCGTTGAATGCCGATTGCGTGGTGATGGGTCAGGATCGATGCGTTATAGAAACGCTCCGCCGTAAGAGCAAGCGCCAGCACGAGTCGTGCGTCGTCAGTGAAGGCATCGGGATAGATGAGGCCGCCACGAAGTTGAGTGCTATCGATGTCAGGGATACGGTCGATGATCGCTTGTGCTGGCACTCGCTGGTGCACTTTTGCTGATCGCATGGAGCCCACGAGGTCGTATCCCCACAGTGTTGCAGAGTAGCCAAGGAGTTTCGATGTACCGTAAAGTTTGGACGAGGAAAAAACGGGGATCGCAAACTCGAGTGGTTGTACGAGACCCGGGGCGTTGTGCATGAGACGGGCCCGCTCCGCAAGCGCCTCGGCGACGAGAGTGAACTCGTAGCTTTCGAGGTATCGAAGTCCTCCGTGAATCAGTTTGGACGATGCGGACGAGGTCCCCGCGGCGAGATCGTCCGCCTCGATGAGGACTGCAGAGAGACCACGAGAGGCTGCGTCGAGGAGACAGCCGGCTCCGGTCGCACCTCCGCCAATGATGGCAACGTCGTAGATAGTCGACTCGGTCTGCGGTGTCACCGGTGTGTTGCGAGTTTGCGATTGGTGTTGGGACATAGCTGTATTAGAAATCTAGCCGACTCAGCGGCGGAGTCTAAATCCGTTCTGAATTTTGGACCGATTTGCTTCGCACGCTGCCGCTGTGTCGGTACCGACCGCGGCGATTGTGCGTGGGGCTCTCCAAGAACTCGGTGTGTGCGAGTCGCCGTGACTCGAGCTCCCGTGTTCGGTCCCCGGGGTCGATCGACACGCTCAGAACCTTCGTGAGAGAGGGTACTGGGGCTTCTCCTCTCCGTTGGTCCATGCAAGATCCATCGCGATGGGCCACTGGAAGCTCTCAACACCGAATGTATCGACGGACATTGGATGACCTGCCGCCGGCTCTGCAGCGAGCCAGAGCGAGAGCTTTAGGTGACCGGTCGACCTGAAAGCTGAGCCTGCTTGGTGCGGTGTTCGGCGTTGTAGTCGATTGGAGTAGCCACTGATGGACGTTTGGATTCCCTGTCGTCTCCGGTAGTCATCAACGGCCCTGTAGCAGAGGTGAAGGTCTCAGATCTCAAAGCTGATGTAGAGTGCTCCGCAGGCATCGCCCATGACGGTCTTATGTGCAAGGTTCCCTCGCGGAGCAGTGATCTTGCCTCCTGGTATCGTCGAGCTCTGCTAGCAGGTCTCCGGTATGACTGAAGAGGGAACGTGGCGAGAGTGCTTGCAGTGATCTCACTTCGTTCCCCAGCTAGTTGGCATGCTTCGATACGGCTTACCTTCTCTTCTGCTGAGAAGCTGTTCGTAAAATAATTCCTCTACAACCTTAGATTCCAAGATTCCACCTGTGTTGATTCGGTAGACTTGTGT
>JBMFXG010000165.1:0-5819 GCA_049964535.1 Acidimicrobiales bacterium
CATAAGATTCTACCCCTACAGCACCAAAAGAGCAGGTGACGGAGCTGGGCTTACTTCGGGGAGGGGGAACTACGGTCTAGCCAGACTTAGTGGAAGATCGGAGTCTGCTACCGGATAAGGGAACGTGCCATTCGACCATCTCCTACCCAACTTGGCAGCCTTCTGTAGAATCGCTCGAACCTGTCGAACTCCTGAGACACCAAGTCCTTTGTCGGCAAAGGTACGAAAATAGGTCTCTAGGTCATAAGCCTCGCTCCTTGCGACCTTCTTCTTCCCAATTGAGTCAGAGATATACCGGCGACAGATACTTTCGTAGTTGCTGACGGTCTTGGGCGATAGGTCCAGCGAGCCACTGAGCTTCCATGCGTCGATTAGATCCTTGAAGGTGATGGACTTTCCCTAACGATCGGAGGAGTCAATTTCTCGGCCGGTCCTTGTTCTGTCTTCAAGCTGTGCCGTCCTAACTCTCGTAAGGCGTCCCTGTGAAGGTCCCGTACTTTTGACGAACTTTTCCCTGGTCAGCTCGTCTGAGATAAATCCGGAGCTCCCAGGTATCTGGTTCCTTCCGTAGCCTCATCGAACCATCGATAACGACCGTCACTAGCGAAAGTTGAGTTAATGCTATCGCCTTTATAACCTTGGCAAAAGAATATGGTCGCTAGAAGGGGGAATACCGTGCGCTCGGAGAGACTCGAACTCCCAACCTTCTGATCCGTAGTCAGATGCTCTATCCGTTGAGCTACGAGCGCTCGAAGTGCCCTGTTAGTTTAGAGCCACTTGAGCGCGATACTTCCGCTCAATGTGGAGGGAGTGTGTCTCCGCATCTTTCGTGTGCCGTGCCGTTTGTGGTCTCGATTGAGGTCTAACACTGAGCTCTAGCTCCCAAGAGGTGGTTCGCTTGCGAGTGAGGCTCTGCGCTTGTGCTAGAGGGCGACCTCTTGTGGGGTTTAGGTCGCAATCGACCCCAAGCACTGTTCATCATGTTGCCTCGGTCTGATAAAGAGCATCCGCTCGTTGGGCTCGTGGAAGGGCGGCTTGGAATGGTCCATGGACCCTTGGGCGGCTGGACTAACCAGTATCGTGTAGTTGCGCAGCCTCACGGCGCGGAGATCGACGTAGGTTCCATCTTGGGTTCCGACAGTGAGTCCTCGTACAGAACAGCACGGTTTTTGCCGGCCGCCTTTGCTGTGTAGAGAGCCTCGTCGGCTTGTCCTAAGAGCTCCGTAGACTTAATCGGATCTGCAGTAGGGCTCAGAGTTGCCGAACCGATGGAGACACTGAGGTTCCAGTCTGGAGCCTGTCGTAGGTCGATGTTGCGTACCGCCTCGACGAGACGATCTCCCATAGCTCGCGCTCCTTCAAGCGCTGTTCCCGGTAGGACGACGGCAAACTCCTCGCCGCCGAATCGAGCGACCACGTCACCGGCTCGTTGCATTTGACCACTGAGTGCCCGGGCAACAGCGCAGAGGGCTTCGTCACCGATGAGGTGGCCATAGGTGTCGTTGAAGGTCTTGAAGTTATCGATGTCGACCATCATGACGGTGAGGGCTGTGAGCTCTCGTTTTGAGCGACGCCACTCAGTTCGAATGGTCTGGTCAAAGGCTCGACGGTTGGGGATACCGGTCAATCCATCGCTCATCACCATGCGAAGCATCTGCTCCTCCATGGCTTTCTCTGCGGTCACATCGACGACGAGCCCGACCGCACGAGCGGGACGTCCTCGTCGATCGAGGTCAATGACCTTCCCTCGAAAGGAGAGGTGGCGTAACTCCCATCCGCTCCCAACCCTGAGAGCCGCCTCGGTGTTTCCGTTGGCCCGTAGGTCTTCAATTGCGGAGTTGAGAACGCCTGAGTCTTCGTCGTGAAGGAGAGCGGCGAACTGGGTGATCGTCGTCGGGAGGGCGCTGTCGCTGACGCCAAGGATCTGCATCGCTATGGGCTCCCACGTCAATTCCAGTGATGGGAAGGCGAGCTCCCACATCGCTGCCGACGTACGACCGAGAGCAAGGTCGAGGCGAGCCTTGAGATTGATGCTGTCGTTGAGGACGCGATGAAACTCTGTGGTGTCACGGCCTGCGGCCCACCAGAGCGACGTTCCCGGCAGAGGACGAGCGACCCATTGGAGGTAGACCCATCGCCCGTTCTTTTGGAGAAACCGGCTCTCCATCATCACCTCTGGCTCGCCAGAATCCAGAGCGCACAGACCGGAGACGACCTCCGCTATGTCTTCTGGATGTACGAGCTCTAAAAGAGAGCGTCCATTGACTTCTTGTGGAGTGAGCCCGAGAAGTTGAGCGAACGAACCATTGACCTCTCGAAGCTGGCCATCGTTCCCAGCGAGCGAGAAGAGCTCGATCTCCGTGGTATGGGCCACCGCCATCTGCGCCTGGGGGCTAGGCTCGGCCGCTACGGTCATTGGACTTTGTTCTTTGCGTAGAGGCTGAGTAGAGTTTCAGCGACAACGCCATTGGTGATGAGGTCCGGATTGACGAGTGGATAGGTCGTTGCTGGGGTGAAACCTTCGAGCTCTTCTGCCAGCTCCTCATCGTCGATGTGATCGAAGCCCATCGTCCACTCGGGGAACATCGGTCGTCCTACCTCAACATCGGAGAGAAGGCGCAGATTCGTATGCCGTGCGTCTCGTCCAATGCGCTCATAGGTTGCGGTCAATGCCTCCTCTGGTCCCTCGAGCATCTGAAGGAAGCTCTGGCTTGAGTAGAGCAACATGCCGCTGAGTCCTGCGTCGTCGTTATTCTTCCGAGATTGCTCAAGAAGGCGTATGAGCTCCTCCCCTGTGAAGTCGTAGGTGGCTTGACTGCAGTAAATGATGCGTCGCATTGGCCTCTCATCTCATCGAGTAAACAGCGATAGTGGTGTGGTCCCAAGGTCAGAAGGAGACTCTGGTTCTCTCTTGTCGACGTATTCGCTGGAGCACTTGATCGATTTCTGTTAGCTATTGGGTCTTTATCTGAGCGCACAAGGGATGATTGGTTGGCTCCTCGGACCGAGATAGACCTCTTCGAGGCTCAGGTTTGTGAGGCCCGGGAATAACGTGGGGCCGTAGCCGCTCTCGGGAACTGAAGGTCCCGCTGCGGGCTTGAGTGAGCGCGTGAGGACGAAGCGGTGAGTGCTGTGGCGCGCTGCTCTGTGCCTGATGGGATCTCTGTTGTGGAGATCGCTTGGTTCAGGGCAACGCTTCGATCACCGTCGGTCGATGTTGAGGGGACTGTTGTGCGGTGGCGTTGCAGGAGGTCTCTGATGCTGATCGCAGCGGGTGAGCGCCTTGTGATCGCTCCGTCGCTCTCTGCTGTTGAAGTGTGGTACCAGTGCAAGCACGCGCCACAGCGATCGTGTGGAGCTAGTCAGGTGACTCGCCATTCAGGTGACCCGCTAGTTCGTAGCGAGAGTGGAGGACGAAGGTTGCAGTGATGTGTTGAAGGTTAATTCGTGTTGGAGAGATTCGCTGAGACTTCCTCGGGGATCACTCGTGAGGAGAGCGACCGGAAGTAAAAGCGGAAGCCGTTCGGTCCGACAGTGCGCCTCTGAGAGTTCGGTGGGTTGCCACTCGTCTCTCAAACCGATACGGCAAGCGTCAGCAGTAGTGGGTGACGCCGAGAGCTCCTTTGCCCGGTGTGTCGTTGATCTGAATAGGTATGGCCTCTGACTGCATGGCTTGGAAGTAGCGTTGCGGCGGTCTGGTCGTCAGAGGTGAGTGAAGGGACTCTCGTTGTGGCGCTGGTCATGGATTTTGCTCTTCTCTCTCTTTGTGCAACACGTCGTTTTGGGAGAGTTCTCTTATGGTGAGCCGACTATCACCGTTAGCTGGATAAGGGCCTTGCGAACGGTGGACCTCCTGATCCATACGCGTGAAGAGAGCGCATAACAGTTGGCGTTGGAGTGAGCGGAAGTACCACGGAAATCGACGTTCGCCACCTTACCAGAGGGTTCGGGCGAGTGCCCTCCGATGAGGGATAGGTCCGCGCGAGCACGGAGAGTCTTTGGGCCGAGCGGAGTGAGGTAGCAGGAGGGGCTGTTGAGCGACAATGCTCGGTATGTGGTGTTGTACAGCGCATGGTGCTCGATATCTCCCATGGCAGATTCCTACGTACCTGGCGGGCGCCCTAGTAGGCGTGTGGGGTGCGGATTGATTTAGATTTAATAGCCCTCGTGCGCTGGCTTCCTCCATACGTTCAGAGCGCATGTGCTTTCGTGTGATTCGGATGGCTCGCGATAGCGCTGGTATTTATGATCTGTAATGATCTCTACCTCGATCGAAGTGTACCGTTGCCCAGACGATCATCCATGTGGGGCTCTATGCAATGTGTCTCGGAGCGGCCCTGACTACCGATAAGTCTTTCTGTGAGATCTCAAGGTCGGGGACGCTCTGGTGAGTTCTGTAGCGGTGACTAGCACACGGTGCGTATACGCCGCTGTGTGTTCTTTGAGGTTCGGTGCCTTGCGCCAGAGACGGGCTTTCGGGCGTGGTCGGGGACGATACCAGCGGCAATGAAGAGGCCAGAGTCGAGAGAAGCAGTCGCGAGTCCAAAGAGAGCAGAGCTCCATGGGCGGAGCCATTAGAGGTCATGAGACCTGTCGCAAACGTCTCTCATCTCCCGTCCTGTGCGGACGGTACGCACTGCACAGCGTTCAAGACACTGCGGGCTCCAAGGTACGAGTCGGACGATTTGGTGTCTGCGTGCGAGGGTAGGTGAACTCGTGACCTCTCTCTGTGGAGGAACGGTGGATTGAGCGTAAGCTCCGTTCACTACGTCGCTGCTCGTCGCTGCGATGAGTTGAGACGTGATGGCGGAGGTACGCTTGAGTATCTGACGACGCTACCTGTGCTGGTTGAATAGCGCGAGAGCTATCTGTCCGCTCTCTGAGACTGGCCACTAAGAAGCCTATGTAGTTCTGCAGACTCTCGTCGACGTGAGAGCATCGTTCGGATAGGGTGAGAAGGTCTTTGTTGGTCTCGAGGCAGGTCGTCCTGAATGGATCTGTCGATAGACCGCCTGATCAAGGGAGATTACCGAAGTGAGTGCCGGGCCATTTGATCAAGATTCGTGGTTGACGCCGAGTTTGTTGAAGGTTCCTGAGAGATTGACTGACGTGAGCCCTTGGCATGGCCACTTACCCCTTGCACTGTGGATCATGGAGGCAGCGGAACCGTCGATCTTCGTTGAACTCGGAACCCATAAGGGCGATTCGTACGCTGCATTTTGTCAGAGCGTGCAAGAGCACGGACTTGCCAGTAGCTGTTACGCCGTTGACTCGTGGATGGGAGACGAGCACTCTGGTCTTTACGGAGAGGACGTCTACCAAGAGCTCTTCGTGTACAACCAGCGTCGCTTTGGAACGTTCTCGACGCTCTTGCGGATGATGTTCGAGGACGCGCTCAACTACTTCGATGATGGAACGATCGATCTCCTCCACATCGATGGCTACCACACCTACGAAGCGATGCGCGACGATTTTGCGAAGTGGCTTCCCAAGCTCTCGGGAAGAGGCATCGTGCTCTTTCACGACGTAGCGGTGCGCGAACGTGGATTTGGTGTCTGGCGGTTTTGGCACGAGATCTCGGAGCAGTACCCGAGTGTGACCTTCACGCACTCTAACGGACTGGGTCTTCTCGGGGTTGGTGAGGAGATTCCTTCAAGGGTGCGTCTCATGATCGAGGCTTATCAGAAAGATCCAGCGAGCGTGACCGGTCTCGCAGCGGCGCTGGGAGCTCGCTGTCAGCTGCTTGGGCAGAACGCTGTCCTTCGATCGACGGAAGAGCAACTGCGAGCCCAGGTTGCTGAGCAGGCTACCAAAGTCCA
>JBMFXG010000166.1:0-5783 GCA_049964535.1 Acidimicrobiales bacterium
CGGCGATTCGGGACGCTTTCGATGCTCTTCAAGCCATTGAACGTAACCCGGTTAAGAACGCGAAGATTGGAGCCACCTTACTATCCCAAGATCAGGCAGAGTGTACCGTAGTGAACTCAGATATTTTGTCTCTCGTAGAGACAACTCCACCGAATGCAATGATCAAGCTGAATATCTCGTCGGTAATCAATGACTACTATCGGTGGGCGTTTCCAAATGCAGACGCTCTGATCGCATATGTGACCTCTTTCGCGAAAGATCGAACGAGCGTCAAATTGAGAAATGATATCCTGGGTCGATTTGCTTCGATGCAAAAGAACTTAAACCTTGGAAATGCAGGAATTGAGAAGATCGCAAAATCGATTGGCATGAACGTCGCTCCGCTCCACTATTACAACCTCTCGAATGTTCCGAAAGGGATTCTTACTATTAAGAAGTAGCCTCTGTCGGTCGTTGCAGAACGAGTAGAGGCGTTTACGGTTCATGGGCCGGAGTTTTCATCGCTCTCAAGTATCCGTCATTCATCTGTTTCGGTAACTGAAATCGAGATTGAGCAGAGACACAACGCTCAGTTTGGAAGTTGTCCAACTTGAGGGTTGAGACCCTCGTCCTCGATACCGGCGCTAGGGTATTGAGCACCGTGAGCTGCCATCGGCGCAGGTCGGACTACTGATCGAGGTTGATTGTAGTTGAGAGGTATTCCTAAGATGCGAGTTGAGGGTCTGGACTGAGGTGCCGGGCGGTCGTTCAAAGTGACGGTAGGCAAGAACCGTTGTAGTGCGGCGCGAGTCGTTGGTTGTTCCTGTATCGTTGGGGACTTTGAGTGTTGCTCGATGCCGAGGCGTTAAGGTTATGGTCGTTGTTTTTCCGAGACGGAGAGGGTCTTTGCCCGTCTGCTCGAAGTTGCATGCGTACGAATTCGCAACGCCACTCGAGAACCACGAGATAGAGATGCCGAGGATGTTTTGACTCTCTAGCCTTGGCGACAGTCTCGTTTCACAGAGTGGCATCCCCTTCGGGGTCACGTCCTCATGGGTGGAGGCTGCTTAAGATCTCAGGATGATGTTGACCGATGGGCCGAGGTGGAGATCGGTCGGCCTGTCCTTGGACAAGGAGATCGGCCGGTGCTTCGTAGCACGTTTGAGTCCGTGAGCGGCGACGAGTCGGACGGGGAGCGGCGACCTTTAGGGTGGTGTCAAACCGAATTCCTTGGAGTACTCGAGAGCCTGGTGCCGCTTTAACTCCTGTCAAGTGATTGAGCTACCTTTGGACAGTTGCAGCGGCTGAGCGCAACAGAGCAAGGTGGTCCATGTGGTGAGATCAAATTCTGATGCACGAACTCAACAGATGCTCCAGGACCCTCTGCTGCGGTCTTCCGGAGATGGTGAGCGGATCTTTCGGTACGTGCTTTTGGATCGGTGCATCTCTATGTAGCTGCCCTACTGCGAGCGGTTGGGACCGCAAGTGAGTTAGCAAGCTGGCATAATCTCTCATTCTTTTTCGTCTTTGGTCTGTAGTTCTTTGAGGTTCTTCTTTATCTCAGAGAGGCCGAGGGAAGTTCGCAGCCTCTATTCGCTCTGCTGCAGTCTCGCAGCGGGGAGGAATGGGAGCTCGTTCGACCGTGGTCGCTTGGCTTAATCGAAAGTTCGGTGTGTTGGAACTCTATGAGAGTTGGGTGGTGGTCGAACCTGATCTCTGGATACGTGGTGCGAGGCTCGTAAGGACGCCTCCGAGGACGCCATTGATGAATGAGGGTGATTGTTCTGAGCAATACTGTTTGGCTAGCTCTACGGCCTCCGAGATAGCTACTGCCGCTGATAGATCTTGAGCATAGAGGAGCTCGTAGACGGCAAAACGCATGACGAGCAAGTCGAGGAGGGGCATGCGAGAGAGCTCCCATCCATAGCTGTTGTCGGTCAGGACTCGATCGATCTCGGCAATGTGAGCATAGATGCCCTCGATTCGCGTCTTGACGTACGTGCTCTCCGGGCTGTCAAGGGACTCGAGAATCTCGGTTCCTGATCGGTCGAAAACGTTTGCTTGATAGAGAAGCGCCAGGACTCTCTCGCGTTCGATTCTGCGAACTTCTTGGCTGGTCATTTTTGTGAATCATGCACGAGTAAGGTACTCGCCAGTTCGTGTATCCACTTTGATCTTTTCCCCTACATTTACGAAGAGTGGGACTTGTAAGACGAGGCCGGTTTCGACCGTCGCAGGCTTCCGGGCTCCTGAAACTCGATCACCTTGGAGTCCGGGTTCAGTCTCCGTTACAGTGAGTTCCACCGCGGCAGGGAGTTCTGAGGCGACTACCTCACCCTCGTAGGTCGAGAGTGTGATGGAGTCGCCTTCCTTCATGAAGTTCGTGGCGCTTCCGAGTGCGGCTGGGCCGACATTGAGTTGGTCGTAGGAGGTCATGTCCATAAAAACATATTGTTCGCCATCTCGATAGAGAAACTGCATCTCTCTTTTTTCGACGATGGCCTGTTCTACTTTCTCGTCCGCTCGATAGGTACGTTCTAGTACTTGGCCGGTTCGGACGCTTTTGATCTTTGTTCGAACAAACGCTCCACCTTTACCTGGCTTGACATGTTGGAACTCGACGATGGTGTACAGCCCATCAGGGAGGACTAAGGTCATGCCGTTTTTGAAGTCGTTTGATGATGTCGTGGTGGCCATTGAAGTCTCCGGATTCGATGTGGCTAACAAGGTTGCGATGCGGAGCTGCAGCGATGCCCCGATTGAACTATGAAGAGCATAGTTGCCTTCTGCGACCATCACGGGATTCATATCAATCGATGATCCAATCTTTTGGCGCCTTCGTGAGTACTTCATATCCAGTTTCGGTCACAACAAGAGAGTCTTCGATTCGTACCCCACAGTCGCCAGGTAGATAGACTCCGGGCTCGATGGTGACAACCATTGAAGCCTCGAGGAGATCGCCGGACCGCCCGTGAAGCCACGGTGCCTCGTGAATTTCGAGGCCGATACCGTGGCCGAGACCGTGAGTAAAGTACGATCCCAAGCCGTTTTCGTTTAGGCTTTCTCGTACTGCTCTGTCGATCGTCGCGCAAGCAATGGTCGGAGCGAGGAGCGATACCCCAAGCCGTTGTGCCTCCACAACGGCTTTGAGCACAGCTGCACGAGACTCGCTTGGCGTACCGATTGCAAAGGTTCGGGTGCAGTCAGAGTGGTAACCGTTGACTGTCGCTCCGAAATCTATGACGACGAGATCGCCCCGGGTGATGATGCGATCTGACGGTCTCGCGTGGGGCATAGCAGCTCGTGGGCCTGATGCGACGATGGTCTCGAAGGAGGGAGCGTCAGCTCCCAGGTCAAGCATGGCGTTGTCGAGGAGGCGAGCGATGGTTCGTTCTGAGTGTCCTTGAGGCAACTGCTCGGTAATGGCAGCGAGAGCAAGGTCGCCGATCGATGCTGCACGTCTTAGCTGGGCGATCTCCTCTGGCTTCTTGCGCTTTCGTAGTTCCTCAACCGAGTGAGAAGCAGATTTGACCTCGATCTTCGCCCCGACAGCCTGGCGGACCATCTCGAGCTCCGACCAAGTAATCGATCTCTCCTCTACCCCGAGAGTTGGCTGAGAAAGCGCAGCAGCGAGGCTACTTAGTCGTTCGGGTAGCTCGTCGAGCGAGCCTTCCGGATCGATACGTACTCTGTCCGCTCCATACTCTCTGAGCTGGGTAGTTGCTTGGTCTCGGTAGCGACCATCGGTGAAGAGGATGGGATCAGAGTCTTTTGAGCTTGGTACGAAGAGGCGGGCATAGGAACCTGTGAATCCGGTGAGATAGCGGATGCTTACCAGGTTTGAGAGGTAGAGGCCGCCAAGAGTTGCTCGATCGAGGCTTGCGATCAGAGCTGTGATCAGGGATCCCGTGGTTGGTGTGGATGCACCGTTGCCTGTAACCGAGCTATCAAGATTGGAATTGCCTGAGAAATTTTCCACGCTATTACGTCTTAACCCTTCCTTAACTTTTCGGACAGGGTAAGGTTAGTTCATACAGTTCAACAGAGTTTCGTGATGTATCGATGGTGAGTTAAGAAAGAGCTGGTTGTATGGAGTCCTACGTAGCACCGGTGCGTTCTGTTCCGATGATGAGACAGGTTCGGGGTTATGTTGCCCTAACTAAACCGCGCATTATTGAGCTCCTGCTCATCGCAACGGTCCCTGCCATGGTCGTAGCGAAGGGTGGTCTTCCCTCGATCCCCAAGATCGTTCTCACCGTCGTCGGTGGAACCCTTGCCGCCGGCGGAGCGAACGCCGTCAATATGTGGTTTGATCGCGATATCGATGCGATGATGAAGAGAACGCAAGGTCGGCCGCTCGTTACCGGGGATGTGACTCCGCAAGCTGCCTTGATCTTCGCAGTAGCACTCGAGGTCGTTGCATTCGCAATTCTCGATCTAGGCGACAATCTTCTCTCAGCTGTTCTTGCACTTTCGGCTGCTGCCTTCTACATCTTCATTTATACGATCTGGTTGAAGCGTTCGACGTCGCAAAATATCGTCATTGGGGGTGCGGCCGGTGCCGTGCCTGTGCTCGTTGGATGGGCTGCGGTGCAAGACCATGTTTCGGCCGCCGCAATCTTAATGTTCGCAATAATTTTTCTCTGGACGCCTCCGCACTTCTGGGCGCTCGCGTACCGCTACCGAGATGACTATTCATCGGCAAACGTTCCAATGCTGCCCTCTGTGGCGACGCTCCGCCATACCGCTCAGCAGATCATTGTCTACACCGTTGTTTTGGTAGTGGCGACCTTAGCGTTAGGCCCGATCGCTCATCTGGGGCTTGTCTACGACGGTGCTGCGTCTCTTCTAGGGATTGTTTTTCTTTGGTACGGGGTTCGGCTCTACCGTACTCAGAGTCCCAAGGTAGCGATGAGGGTGTTCTCCTACTCGATTACCTACCTAACGTTGCTCTTCGTTTTCATGGGGGTGGACGTCCTTGTCCGTCATGGCTGAGCAGAAGCTCAATCGAGATGGTCAGCCCGTAGCGGGGAGACCTCGAACAAGCGGTGGAGGCCGCCGAGTAGCAGTGCTGTTGTTGTTGACGGCCGCAGTTGTACTCATTGGTTATGCGGTCTACGCGTCCATTGGCGTAACGAAGGCTGCGAGTGCTGGGAATCTCTCCACCTTATATTCGACCGGTTCGGGACCACTGGTGGGTAAGCGGTTACCAAACTTTTCGCTCGGATCCGTGGCAAATTCGAGCGTCACTGTGAACTCGAGTGCTCTCCAAGGTCATCCTGCAATCGTCAACTTCTTTGCTTCGTGGTGTATCCCATGTCAAAAAGAGACGCCCATGCTCGCCAAAGAGGCTGCTGCAGAGGGTTCCAAGGTCAAGTTCTTGGGTGTCGATGAGGGTAGCGTGCGGTCCTCAGAGATCAAGTTTCTCCAGGCAAAAGGTGTCACGTATCCAGTAGCCTTCGACAGTTCGCAGTCATTGCGATCGACCTTCGAACTAGTCGGCCTTCCAACGACGGTCTTTGTTAGTCCATCAGGCCGAGTGGTCTCAGAGGTCATTGGTCAGCTCTCCCAGAGCTCACTAAGGCATAACGTGTCCCTGCTCCTGCGAAAGAGTGTGCAATGATGTGTTGTGCTCCGTGGTCAAACGGTTCGGCACTGCCGGTTGCTTGCAGGACGCGACAGGCTGTTTCGATCTCCGTCGTAGAGGACAAGTCCGCTTCAGTGACGCTGAGTCTTTGGAAGCAGGAGTTGCAAAGATTTGGTGGGTCGATAGGGTTGAACTCTATCGAGCGGCCGATGGTGTC
>JBMFXG010000167.1:0-5763 GCA_049964535.1 Acidimicrobiales bacterium
GAGCGACGAGAACGGCTTCGAAGATCCGGGTCTCTCCAGGGGTCGGACGTCGCTGGTGAATCATCCATAGGGCAAGTTCACTGAAAGATACCTTGCCGATGAGATCGTTGGCAAGGTCTAATCCCATGAGAGAGATCTCTGTGGATGTTGAGAGCCCAAGCCCAGTGGGATAGCGGTCGTCGGTTACTCGCTCTCCTTTGTTATAGATGGATGAGATTCTGGTTGCTTAGAGTCGAGCCACGCCCGCAACTCGTCGGTATGCTCCCCGATAGCTGGGGGCGCCATTCGATAGGTGACCGGTGTCTCTGAGAATGTAATTGGGTGACGGATCATCCTCAACTCCTCCCCTCGGTAAGGAAGCGTGATGATCGGGGCCAGTCCGAGTTGGTCGGCGAGCGTTACTCCTGCGTCGACCGTCACGATCGGGGCGCAGGGGACCCTGGCAGCGGTTAAGGTCTCGAACCACGCTGTGGCGGACTTTGTGGCGAGTAACTCGACGAGGATCGGTCGGAGCTTGTCGCGATTGCTCGTTCGATCTTTGTTGGTGACGAAGTCAGGGTCGAAGGCGAGATCGGGCCTACCAAGAGCGGTGACTAACGCTTTGAACTGTCCGTCGTTGCCCGCTATGACCACGAGCTCGCCGTCGCCCGTGGGAAAGGGTTCATAGGGAAAGAGGCTTGGGTGTGCGTTTCCCATGCGGTATGGAACGACACCTTCCATAGCGTAAGAGTTGCTATGGTTCGCCAGTCCCGAGAGAGCCGAGGCCATGAGGCTCACCTCGACGTGTTGGCCTTGTCTAGAGGACGCCCGCTCATAGAGAGCGGCGAGGATTCCGGTAGTGCAGTGCATCCCGGCGAGAATATCGAAGACGGAGATGCCTGAACGCAACGGAGGGCCATCTGCCTCGCCGGTCAGCGACATGAGCCCAGACATCGCCTGAATCATAAGATCGTATCCCATCATCTTTGCTCCAGGCTCTTGGGAGCCGAAGCCTGAGATAGAGGCGACGATGAGTCTTGGGTTGAGCTGTCGAACTGCGTCGTAGTCGAGATTGAACTGGACAAGCTGTCCCGGCTTGAAGTTCTCAATCATGATATCGGCTCGTTGTACGAGAGAGTGTGCACGACGAAGGTCCGTTGGATCCTTGAGATCAAGGACGATTGACTTCTTGTTTCGGTTGATGGAGAGGTAGTAGGTCGCCTCGCCTCGGTGAACCGGTGGCATCCAGGTTCTCGTATCGTCGCCAGCGGGACTCTCCACCTTGATGACAGTGGCTCCCATGTCTGCAAGCAACATTGTCGCGTAAGGTCCCGCCAGAATTCGTGAGAAGTCCGCTACGACGAGTCCAGTGAGTGGACCTTGAAGAGCACGGTCGGTCATCAATTCATCTTCGGGGCTCATCACTCCTCTTCTTCCTTGGCGATGCTTGGAACATGAATATTCTCACAGTTGGGCCAAAGTCACCTTAGCGTTGCTCGGGAGCTACCGCGGAGAGTGGGTTCGGCCTACTACGATTCACAGTACTCTATCCGGACAGATGTCCGCATAGAGTACTGTAGCGAAGGATCGGTATGCGTACCAATCTCAGAGATCGACCCAATCTCAGAGATCGACCCAATCTCAGAGATCGACGATGTCGATAACTGGGATGGTATTGAGCCTGCGGAGATCCGCTTCGATGAGGCGCTGCGCCTCAAGGAGGGGCGGAAGATAGCGTAGGATCATTGTCTCTGGCTCGATCTCAGATGCGGCTGCGTTGACGTTGATCGAGGCGATTGCCCTCCCGTTGCTCGAGCGCAGCGGCAGGGCAATTGATCGGATCCCGAGGGCGAGCTGCTGGTCGGTCAATGCCCATCCTTGGTGACGCACCGCTGCGAGTTCTGTCTCAAGCTCTGTGTAGTTGAGATGCCAGAGCGCGGTGACGTGTGATCTCGATGGGGTCTGGAGCACGGATCGGAGAACGTTCGATGGTAGATCTGCAAGCAGTACTTTTCCGAGTGAAGTGGCGTATGCGGGGAAGCGCGTACCGATGTGAACCGAGAGGCTAACGAGTTTTTGTACAGCTGCTCGTGCGACGTAAATGATGTCGGAACCGTCAAGCTGGGCTATTGAGCAAGACTGATGAGTGGTGGCGGCGAGGCGTTCTAGGTGGGGACGAACCATCTCCCAGGAGCCCTTGGAGTGCACGTAGGCATATCCGAGATCCAAGACGCGAGCGGTCAGCGCAAATCGTCCTTCTTGAATCGACAGGTATCCGAGCTCCTCGAGCGTGAGGAGTATTCGCCGCACCGTTGGTCGAGCGAGTCCGGTTCGCTGAGCAATCTGCGAGAGCGTCAGCGGTGGGTCATAGGGGGTGAACGAGCACAAGACATCGATACCTCGAGCGATCGCCTCGATAAACTCCGGGTCGTCGCTTCGCTTGGTCATTTCAACGCTCCATGATGGTCGGGGGTGGACGGGCGTGGTTAAGGCTCTCTTTCGGAACCTGCGCGTGAGAGCAGTGTACCTCACGATGAGGTCTCTGCTTGGTCTTGCTGATTGTGACCGAGGAAGGCCGGAGCGATGCCATGGTATCGCTGTCCGTGCGAAGAACTAGGAACGGTGGCATCTGGTTCTGGTCTTGTAAACTCCCCGCACGTGATCTCAGGGGCTCCATGATTCCTCGGGAGCGACGTAGGGTGTTCATTGGCCTGCTCGGAAGCGGCTGCTCTTCGTAGAGGCGAGAGATTGGCGCCCCCTGTAGGGTGTTGAATCAGTAGCGTTCGGTAGCTCGCATTGCGTGGTCTGGGTCAACGTGGCGGGATCGTTCTACGAGATGAGAACCTTGTCGAGGGCGTACCAGCGTGATGCATACGTGCTCAGAAGATCGGTACCGTTGCAGTGCACAGTGGCTTCGGTGGGTGATGCCGGTGCCATCGGAGATTCACCTTACTAACTATCGCCACGCAGGTCTCTTGATTGGACAGCCCATGAAGCTCTCAAGTTCGAGCGTAGCTCGAGAGGCTGAAGAGGTATCGGCGGGGCGTGCTGAGATCTGTGGTAGACGGCCTCCTTCTTCGGGCAAGGCGGTGTACGACTGTGCTTGCGCCGATAAGCGCTACGAGGAAGAGAGCCCTCGTGCACCCTAGTGGAGAAAGCTTCCCTAGTGGAGAGGTTAGTTAGGCAGGTGTCGTGTGGAAACTTCAAGGAGGATGCCAGCTCTACGTTGCTGTGGTCGGAGCGGTCAGCGTAGGAGATCGATGACCGCAACAGTCAGGTAAGAGTCGAGTTGCTCTCGGAGACGGAGAGCGCGAAGTGTCGTTCTTGAGCTGCCGGTTTTTCCGTTCTGAGCAACCATTGAGGTGTGCAAGCGGATAGGGCGGTCGTGTTGGTCTCGCTCCAATGAGGCGTGGATGGTCCCTTGCGAGGTCTCGATCACGGCGTTCCCTGAGTCGAGAAGGTGGTCGACGGCGGTCTCGAAGACTCCGGAGAGCCAATCGGTGGTTGTCCCGAAAAATGTTGCGTCTTTGGAGGTGAGCTGAGCTTCAACCCGATGGTCAGCTTTGAGATCGCTCACGAGGGTAGTGCTACCTCCGACGTAGGTCCAGGGTAAGTCGATCTCACTTGCGACACACCATGAATGGTCCTCTGGCCACCAAAGGTTTGGAGTCTGACCTTTTGAGTCGACGAAGTTCAACGCTGCGCTGATTGGTCCTTCGTAGAGAAAATAGTTTCGAGAAGGAAGAGCGACGCGCTCTCCTGAGCGGACGGTGGGAGGGATTGGGTCAGGAACTCGTTGGAGCAAACGGGGTGCACTACTGTTTGAGCTCAGTGCGGTAGTCTCCTCCCATCCGTACCCGTCCCACAGACAGAACCAGCAACGGTCCGTTGCCGAGGTGTGGCGCGCAAGAATCTCTACGAGTGCCTGAGCATGACTGGAGTGAAGCGTTCCTTCTCGGGGAGCGTTGAGAGGTAGCGGTGGCGTACCCTCAGAAGATCGCTCAGGGATAGCGATCTCATGAAATTGCGTAGTTGCCTCAAGCCTGATGCCGCTCCATGCGGCCACTGCCCGCCAGGTAAGTGGATCGCCGTCGGCATTGACCTTACTAGCAGGATGGAGAAGACGCACGTAGGACTCGAATCCCGACGGTATGACTGACGTAAGGAGCCCGGAGCCGAAAGGAGCTAGGCGGCCTTTGATCCAGTCCGCCTGTTTGACATCTGAACTCCACTTGATCTCAGTGTTGTTAGCCATGGTCCAAGGCTATCAACGGTGGACTGCGAGACGGCTGCCGTCAAGTGTATGGCATGCGAGTCGAGACCCATCTCGAAGTTTGAAGTTGGGCCTGGTGAATGAGCGAACCTCGCGCTGCAGAAGTCGCGCTTGTGCGGCTTGGAAATCCGAGGTGACTCGTTCGGAGAAACCGATACTTGCGTCGTACTCTGAGAGGGTAGTGGTATTCACCACTATCGGGGAAGCCAGGAGGTCTTTGCCATCCTGCTTGTACTTCTGGAGGTGGCAGGTCTACGTCATTGAAGTTGTGACGAGCGACCTGTGGACTCACGGCGGTGACTAAGTCCTTGAGATTGAGGGCGGGGGCTACCGTCTGTCGTACCCAGACCTACGTTGCCGGGGTTTTCGACCTCATTTAGTTCTAGGTCGGAGCGAACCCAGATCTCGTGATGGACACCGCCTGAAGGTTCACCACGGTCTATCAGACCTCTGCCTGAGTCGGTAGTTGCTACGTCTGGAGCAGCGAGAGTCCAAACCTCGACTGTGGCTGTTTTGACCTATTGCCCTGGTCCGGTGAAAGGAATTGTTGTTCCTCGGAGTAGTGCCCGCTGACGTTGGCATTCACTTCGGCAACAAACAGGTGATCGATGTCCTCTCATCGGCGTCGACGTCTGCATGGTGGTCACACCTAGGCTGAGCGGGCTCCTCGGCATAGTCATTGGAGGTCGACGCTGGGGCGACCTCCACTCTTCGGCTCCTCCTCTACCTGACTCACTTCGTCACGCTCTGCAGCAGGTGAGAATGTCGGTCGTTCGAGCGTACAGGGCCGATCCGGTTGTTCGCTCCTGCGTAGAGATCACCCGACGTCGTCGAAGAGGGAAATGCGTCAGGAGCGCACCGTGTCGTGGTGTGTCGACCACGCTGACTATGACGCCGCAGCTAACCGGCCAACCACCGATGGGCGCTTGGTCACTGGGGCAGTTGCGACATCGGAGATCGTGACGCAAAATGCGCCTGGGACCGGATCGAGCATCGGATAGGAACGTTCCACCCACCGTCCGATCAGTCGGCGACGGTTACGTCTCGTGACGCTGCGCTCCAGTCCGGCACGCAGGTTCATGAGATGCACCGCTACCGACCGGGTGGTACGGCGATCGGTGCTTGTGGCGTGCTGGACCGTAAAGCCATCCACGAGGTCTTGGACGATTGCGATCGACGCTGGACCCGTAAGGCCTGTTCTTCCAGTCCTCGAGCGAGCAGTACCGCTCCCAGCAACCCGGTGCAGCTAACGTGTACGCGTGCGTCGGGCCGTTCCCGCCGGGGACCGTCGGCCCCGCAACCGAGACCGCGGACCTCGCTCAGCGAAGCTCTGTCCGAGTCATCACCCGCTTCACCACCATCTCGACCCACCCCAAGATGTCGCACTGGCGAAGTCACCTCTTGCTCAACTCCCTGGATCAGGCACTACCCTTGCTGCGGCAAAGTTGTGTAGCGAAGGTCAGGAGGGCACGCCTTCGACCTTACTTCGAGCGTAACCTTATCGAGCGTCT
>JBMFXG010000168.1:0-5752 GCA_049964535.1 Acidimicrobiales bacterium
CGGTCAACTACGAGCTAGCCTTAGCAACAGTCGCTCAAGCGGCTTAAGTCAGTGTCTACTGAATCTGGGTAATCTCAGAGTTAGTAGAAGCTGGTTCCCAGTACAAGCGTGTGACCTACGCGGCATGGAGGATGGTGCTATCCTCACGTTGGAAGATGACGGCTCTGAAACGGCGACCTAGGTTTTCCGTGTCCTTCGGTAGCGGTTCGAAGATGGAAGGCGTTTGTTAGTGACCCTAAAGGATCGTGTCGTAGTCGTTACGGGTGGTAACGGTGGTATTGGTCTGGGTATCGCGCGTGGGATCGTTCGCCACGGTGGCGCCGTAGCTCTCTGGGGAAGGAACGAGGAGAAGACGGAGCGCGCAGTAGCGGAGCTCACAGATCTTGGCGGTCGTGCTCTAGGGTTGCGCTGCGATATCGCCAATGAGGGGTCGGTAGCGTGGGCGATGGCTGAAACGCTTAAGAGCTTCGGCCATGTTCACGGTCTCATTGCGAATGCAGCGCTTCCCGCGCAGCGCCAGAGCTTTCTCGAGTCCTCCCTCGAGGAGTGGCGCCGAATCCTTGAGGTAGACCTTTTCGGGACCGTGGCGACACTTCGTGCCGGCGCTCAAGCAATTGTGGATGGTGGTACGAGCGGTGCGCTCGTAGTTGTTTCCTCTGTTTCGGCGATCGATGGAGCTCCGGGAGTTCTTCCGTATGCGGCTTCGAAGACGGCCTTACTCGGAGTGGTCCGTGGTCTCGCTGTTGAACTCGCTCGATACAAGATTCGGGTCAATGCGCTGCTTCCGGGCTGGGTCGAAACCGAGATGACGGAACCATTGCAGGAGAACGAACGTTTCATTGAGGTGACTACTCAGAGAACTCCAGTGCGGAGATGGGGTAGCCCGAGTGATTTCGAGGAGGTCGGCGCGTATCTGGCCGATCCTGACCTGAACTTCCACACCGGCGATACGGTTGTGGTCGACGGGGGTTACTCGATTTTTTGATTCGCTCCGCACAGGTAGTGGCGTACGCATTGACCTGACTGTTGTTTCGCGGAGACGCCATTTATCGTTGGGGGTAACCTCGCCCCGAGCGAAGGATGGCGTCTATAACAACGTCTCTTCCGAGATGAAGAGCGCCTCCAGGCGACCCGCCTGGGAACGTCAGGAGGGACTGACTGGTCGCTCGAATCTGCTAGACGTCGACGCTGGCAGCGTCAGACTCGGTTGTCTGGCCACGGAGAGGAAGCATCTCGAATGCCTTGGGTGGGTCACTCCACGGTATCGTCGTCTCGCCTCTCTCCGCCTTGCCAATAGCCTCCCACACCCTCTGAGGGGTGCATGGCATCTCGATATGACGTACACCGAGATAGCTCAATGCGTCGACAACGGCGTTGTGCACGGCAGGCATTGAGCCGATGGTTCCCGATTCTCCAATTCCCTTGGCGCCGAGCGCATTGAGTGGAGTCGGGGTCTCGACGTTAGTAGCGTTGAAGGAGGGTAGTTCCGCCGCTGAAGGCATGGCGTACTCTGCAAGCGTTGAGGTAAGAGGGTTGCCGAACTCGTCATATACGTACTGCTCCCACAGCGCTTGTGCTACGCCTTGAGCGATGCCACCGTGCTGTTGACCTTGAACGATCATAGGATTGAGGACTCGACCACAGTCGTCGACGGCGATATGACTACGAGGCGTCACTCTACCTGTTTCGAGATCGACGAGAACCGTTGAGAGGTGTGCACCAAAGGGAAAAGTAGCCGATGCCTGAGAGAAGTCGAAGGTCGCCTCGAGAAGGTTCCCCCGCTTGTGCTCTTCCGTTGCGAGCTGAGCCCACGTGACGGTGGAGCTCGGTACACCTGCAACGGAGAGTCCGTCGCCGGACTCGGTAACTACAATGTCCTCCTCTGCCGCTTCGAGTAGGTTGCTTGCCAAGAGTTTCGCCTTCTCTAGGACGGCTTCAGTTGCACCCTTTACAGCGGAGCCACCGATCTGGAGCGAACGAGAACCACCCGTTCCGCCACCCCTTGGAACTGCGGCGGTATCAGATTGAACGAACTGAATCTTCTCGATCGGAATGCCCAGCAGTTCTGAGACGATCATTGAGAACGAGGTAGCGTGGCCCTGTCCGTGTCCTGATGTACCAACCTTGATGATGGCACCGCCTTCAGGAGTAACTTCGACTGAGGAGTACTCAGTTGCTCCACCGCCGGCGGTTACCTCGACGTAGACAGAGACGCCAATTCCGAGTTGATAGCGATCATTGCGCTGCCGGCGCTCTTGTTGCTCCTTGCGGAGATCCTCATAGGAGCTCAGTTCGATGAGCCGATCGAGCGCTTTGGCATAATCTCCGATGTCGTAGACCGTTCCGACAACGGTGGTGAAAGGGAAGCTCACGTCGTTGAGGAGATTCTTCCTCCGAATCTCAATTGGATCGAGGTCCAACTCGTCGGCTGCGATGTCGATGATTCTCTCTAAGAATGCCGCAGCTTCTGGGCGCCCAGCACCGCGGAATGCACCCATCGGTGTCGTATTCGTGAACACGGCCACACCGTCGTAGGAGATGCGTGGTATATGGTAGACCCCTTGGGACATGCTCC
The DNA here is from genome assembly GCA_049964535.1 of Acidimicrobiales bacterium. Classification (GTDB taxonomy): domain Bacteria; phylum Actinomycetota; class Acidimicrobiia; order Acidimicrobiales; family Acidimicrobiaceae; genus JAJYZP01. Next base: position 2,576 of record JBMFXG010000168.1, read on the forward strand.
GGGTAGATCCGAGGACGAGTCCGCCTCCGAACCCACCGTACGCTCCAGCATCACCGATCATACGGCAGCGCAGCCCGGTGAAGGTGCCGTCTCGTCGAAGTCCGAGCTCAACATATTGAATTTGTCCGCGACCGTGCGGCATGGCGATGAGATTCTCTGATCTTGTCTCTACCCACTTGACTGGTCGATCAAGTTTGAGTGCAGCTGCATAGACAACTGAGTGTTCTGCGGTAACTCCGGCCTTACCACCGAATGCACCTCCCACGTGAGGGGCGATGACGTGAATGGAGCTCGGTTCGACTGAGAAGATTCCCCCGAGTAGTCCGGCTACCGCGTGCGGCATCTGGGTTGAAACGTAGACCGTCGCGCGGTAGTGATCATCCCCTCGAGGCGGAACGACCAGGATGGCATTTCCCTCCATTGGGACGACTGCGATGCGTTGGTTTTCAATGCGGGCTCGAATGACAACCTCGGCGTCTTCAAGGACACTATCTCCTTGAGGATCTCGATAGCCAGCAGCGATATTCGAATCTGCCGAGGGAGTGTGCGGCTCGAGGCGTGGATCCAGGGCATCTTCCATCGAGATTACCGGTGGAAGCTCTTCGTATTCGACCTCGACCAGCTCTGCAGCGTCGAGCGCTGCAGCCTTTGACGATGCGACGATGGCGACAACTGCGTCACCGACGAAGCGCACGGTTCCTCGTGCAAGTGGTGGACGCTTGACCGCCTCGTTGAGTGCAAAGAATGCGTGGTGGTCGGGGATATTGAGATCGTCTGCGCAGAAAACACCGAGTACCCCCGGAGCGGCGGCAGCGAGGTCAGAGTTGATCGAGAGTATCTTCGCATGGGCAAACGGAGAGCGTACGAACACGAGATGACCCAAGTCCTCGAAGTGCATGTTGTCGATGAAGGTACCGTCTCCACGCAAAAGGGCCGGATCTTCGACGCGACGTACGGATGTTCCAAGAATTGAACCAGGCATAGTTTCTAAGGTTAGGAGCTTCTCTGAAGCTTGTGACCTTTGAATCTTGCTTCACGACTTCAGATTGTGAGCTCAAGATTTCGGTTTGAGTATCGATGTGACAGTAGGTGCGTGTTGTCGCTGGGAAGAATCGGCAAGTAAACTCTGCGTCGACGCACAAACTTTACTCCAGTGGGGTCGCAGCGGTGGTTGGGTTTCCTGACTTCCCCTTCCCCTGGTGTTCGATGTGCGCTGGATACCAGAGGTCCCCGATAGCAGTCCCATCATCTCTGTGAAATCTGTCTTTGGGCTAGTACCGCCTTCAGAACCCTGGGGCAGATAGAAGGCGATGTGAGGTGAGCGATATCCACTTTCAAGCTCTTGCGCCGTCCATCACGAGGTTGAGAGCTTGACCGGAAACGATGTCGTGGTAGAGAACTCTCTCCAGCTCGTCCTCTTGGAGCTTCTCAGAATCCGCTGCCGCTGACTCAGCGCGGGTGCCCTCTTCTCGGTGTCTGGTGGACTCAATCGCAACGGGACTGCTGTTGACCTTGGCAGAGAGAACTACCCTCGAACAAAATTGCGTCTCCCTTAACGAGCACTCTGATCACACGCTCCGAAGTAACTTGCCTCAGGTGAACTGTTCTCTGCCCCGACCTTCGCCGAGGGGAGTTTCTCTCGTGGGTGGGTTAGCTCTAAGGGTGATTGCTCGCCGTCGAGCGATCGAACAATGTGTTGTGGGTGATCAAGTCTCCGCTTACTTTCGCACCTCAACCATGCAGTCTTCCCTCTCCTGCGGATTCTGCAGTTTGCGAAGGTCTCGTTTCCCCTCCAAGTGGTTGGGCGTTCAAAGCAATCAAACCGTGCATTGGTTGATCGGAGAGTTTCGTCAGGCGTACTTCACCTTGAGTTCTCGTTTGACGATCTTTCCAGTTGCGCCTCGTGGAAGTGGCTCGTTCGTGATGATGATTCGTGCTGGTACTTTGAACCCAGCTAGATGTTGTCCGACAAAGTCACGAAGCTCTTGCTCGGTGCAGTGATGACCTGCAGCGAGCTGTACGGCAGCGACGACCTCTTCGCCGAGTCGTTCGTTTGGTATGCCGAAAACTGCGGCCTCGTTGATCGCAGGATGTTCGTAGAGCACCGCCTCAACCTCAACGCTGTAGACGTTCTCTCCCCCTCGGATGATCATGTCTTTAATACGATCCTCGATGTAGAGATAGCCGTCCATGTCAATATGTCCAAGGTCGCCGGTTTTGAGCCATCCTTGCATAAAGGCTTGCTCGTTAGCGTCCGGTCGTTGCCAATAGCCGCGGATCAGGTTGACGCCTGCGAAACAGATCTCCCCGGACGACCCCGGAGGAAGATCTTCGCCTAGCGGTGACACGATTTTTACGTCCATGATTGGGATGGTCTTGCCGGCGGACGTCGGATGTTCAAGTAGATCCGAGCCACCGATTCCTGGACCATACGCGTTCGTCTCTGTCATGCCGTACCCGAAGCTTGGTGCTGCACTGCGAACGCGTTGGTCGAGGCGAGAAACGAGTTGCGGTGGCACCGGTGAACCACCTCCGCCGATAGAGACCAGACTTGAGGTGTCAGTCTTCGTAAACGATGGTGCTTCCATGAGGTCCCACGACATTGTTGGTACGCCGATGAAGTTAGTGACTCGGTAACGCTCGATGATCGTGAGCGCCTTCTCCGGGTCCCACCGGTGCAGGAGTATGAGTTTTGAGGTTGTAGCGATGGCTCCGAGTAGCACGGCGACGGAGCCTGTCACATGGAAGAGCGGAATCGCCAGGATAAAGCATGGCGGAAACTTTGGCGGTACTGTTGTGGGCTGAATCAGCTTTTGGACTTCGTTGCGCGCTCCGAAGGCCATGATGGCCGAGAGAACTGCGCGGTGTGTAGAGACGGCCCCCTTCGGTCTACCGGTCGTTCCAGAGGTGTAGAGGATCGTTGCGTCATCGTCGAGATCGATCGGACGATCAACTCTTACCCCTGGTAGCGCCACGATCTCGTCAAAACGAGCGTAGGGAAGCCCCTCGTTCGACCGAACAGTGATAATCGGGATTGCGCTGTCATCGACGATTGGGGCCAGGCGCGTACAGCGCTCTTCGTCGACGATCACCAGAGCAGGTTTACAGTCAGCGACTGCGAATTCGAGCTCGTCTCGTTGCCACCATGCGTTGAAGAGAACTGCCACGGCTCCGACC